>NZ_JARAUO010000019.1:0-142262 GCF_033792105.1 Streptomyces sp. WI03-4A | reverse complement strand
GGGCCGCACTGCCCGGTGCCGGCCAGGGCGGCCGTCCCGGCGCGCCGGGTGGCGCGCGTGGTCCCCAGGGTCCCGGTCAGCAGGGCCGGCCGGCCCCGGCGGGTGCCGGCGGCTTCGGCGGCCAGCAGGGTCAGCAGTCCGCGGGCTCCCAGGACCTCTTCGGCGCCCGTGGCTCGGCCCCGCAGCGCGGTGGCGCCGCGGACCAGGGCCGGCAGCCGCAGCTCGCGCCGCGTGGCGGACCGCGGGCCGAGCTGCCGGGCGGCAACCCGTCCGCGCCGCGCACCCCGGACTGGAGCGACAACGCCCAGGCCCCGCTCTCCCGCGCCTCGCTGGACGCCCCGCGCGGCCACGACGAGCAGGACGCGGCGCGCACCGGGCGGATACCGCGCGTCGACGACCGGCAGGGTCCGGGCTCGACCGCGGAGATGCCGCGCATCGACGCCCAGGGTCCGGGCGCGACGGGCGAGTTCCCCCGTCCCGACCTCGGTACGGGCGGCTCCACCGGCCAGTTCGCCCGGCCCGGCGCCCAGCAGGACACCGGCCAGTTCGCCCAGTACGGCCAGCAGGACAACGGTCAGTACGGCCAGCAGGGCGGCGCTGACCAGTTCACCCGCTCGGACGTGTACGGCACGCCGGCGCAGCAGGACCCGCAGAGCACGGGCCAGTTCCCGGTTCCGCAGAACTACGACGCGGGCTTCGACGGCGGCTCGACCGGTCAGCACGCGCTGCCCGGCCGGCCGGACCAGGGTCCCGCGAGCACCGGTCAGTTCGAGCGTCCGCAGCCGGGTGGCCGTGCCGACTTCGGCGCCCCGCGCCGGCCGGCCCCGCAGCGTCCGGTCCGCCAGGAGCCGGAGGCACTGCCGCCGGCCAGCGGTCCCGGTGACGGCCGTACCCCGCTGTTCGACACGCTGGAGACCAACTGGTTCCACGGCCAGCAGGGTCAGCAGGGTGGTCAGCAGCCGGACAACACCCCGGTGCCCGCTCCTCAGCAGCAGGCACCGGCCCCTCAGCGCCCGGCCTCCACGACCGGGTCCTGGCGCACTTCGCCGAACGACGAACTCGTCCGTCAGGCGGAGCGCGTACGACAGCCCGCGGCGGGCGGCATCACCACCTCCGGCCTGCCGCGCCGGGTGCCCCGGGCGAACCTCGTCCCGGGCACGGCTCAGCAGCAACAGCACCAAGCCGGTCCGCAGGTCTCGCGTGCGCCTGACGACGTACGCGGCCGGCTGACCAATCTCCGTCGGGGCATCGCACAGGGCCGTCAGGCCGGCAACGGCCAGACCGGCAGCTTCCCCAGCCCCACTCACCAGCAGGAGCGTTAGTTGAGTCCGATGAGCCAGGCGGCACAGAACCTGAACTGGTTGATCACCAACTTCGTGGACAACACCCCCGGGGTGTCCCACACGGTGGTGGTCTCCGCCGACGGCCTTCTGCTGGCGATGTCCGAAGGCTTCCCGCGGGACCGCGCGGACCAGCTCGCGGCCGTCGCGTCCGGGTTGACCTCTCTCACGGCCGGGGCCTCCCGGATCTTCGAGGGCGGCAACGTGGCCCAGACGGTCGTGGAGATGGAGCGCGGTTTCCTCTTCCTGATGTCCGTCTCGGACGGGTCGTCCCTCGCGGTTCTGGCCCACCCCGAGTGCGACATCGGTCTGGTCGGCTACGAGATGGCACTGCTCGTCGACCGCGCGGGTGCGGTACTCACCCCTGACCTGCGCGCCGAACTCCAGGGCAGTCTGCTTCACTGACCCGCTCCGGCACCACCCACCTCACGAAAACACCGTCCGGCCGCCACAATCCCCCCACCGGCCCCGTCAGACGGCACGACTGACCGACTTGCTGTCCCGCCCGGAGGATTCATGACCCCGCCCACCGCCCATCATGATCCGTACGCCGAGCCGTACGGGGATGAGGGCGACCAGCCGCTGGTGAGGCCGTACGCGATGACCGGCGGCCGGACCCGGCCGCGGTACCAGCTGGCCATCGAGGCACTGATCAGCACCACGGCCGACCCGGCAGCCCTGATGGGGCTCCTCCCGGAGCACCAGCGCATCTGCCACCTGTGCCGGGAGGTCAAGTCGGTCGCGGAGGTCTCCGCGCTGCTGGCCATGCCGCTCGGTGTGGCCCGGATCCTGGTCGCCGACCTCGCCGAGGCCGGCCTGGTCGCCATCCACCAGCCTGGTGGCGACGAGAACAACGGCGGCGCTCCGGACGTGACGCTGCTCGAAAGGGTGCTCAGTGGACTTCGCAAGCTCTGACGGGGGCCGGGCCACCACCTCCGCGAAGATCGTGGTGGCGGGCGGCTTCGGCGTGGGCAAGACCACGTTCGTCGGCGCCGTCTCGGAGATCAACCCGCTGCGTACGGAGGCCGTCATGACGTCCGCCTCGGCGGGCATCGACGACCTCACCCACACCGGGGACAAGACCACCACCACGGTGGCGATGGACTTCGGCCGCATCACCCTGGACCAGGACCTGATCCTGTACCTGTTCGGTACGCCGGGCCAGGACCGCTTCTGGTTCATGTGGGACGACCTGGTCCGCGGCGCCATCGGCGCGGTGGTCCTGGTGGACACCCGCCGTCTCGCCGACTGCTTCCCGGCCGTGGACTACTTCGAGAACAGCGGCCTTCCCTTCGTCATCGCCCTCAACGGCTTCGACGGGCAGCAGCCGTACACCCCGGAGGAAGTGCGCGAGGCGCTGCAGATCGGTCCCGACGCCCCGATCATCACGACCGACGCCCGCCACCGCGCGGACGCCAAGTCGGCGCTGATCACGCTGGTGGAGCACGCCCTGATGGCGCGGCTGCGGTAACACCCAAGTTCGACATGCCGTACGGCAGTTGTCGTATGCCCCTCGGAGCCGGCTGTGGCCTTAGACACGGTCGGCTCCGGTGTTCATAACAGTTCGGCAGAGGAATCCCCGGGCGTCACCACGCGACGCGGTCGTGCGGTGCCGCTGTGCGCACGAACGCCCCGCCTTTTGGCGGGGCTCGCTCTTTATGACCGTTTTATCTGGGGCTTACAAGAGCGTCGATCACAGGTTTCCACTGTTTGGAAGTGTGCTGGTCCACGTGCTGGAATGCCTGAACTGCCCATTAGTCAAAGACGTACCTACCGAGTGGTCGAAGACGAACCGGGCTCTGAGAGACTGCGGCACGACGTAGGTGCCGACCGCCGAGAGGTTGTTGGTCGAGTGAGGCGAAGCAAGAACGGTCCCGAGCCGTCGGCGCGGGGCAACTTCACCCCGCCGCCGCGCGCTGCGGCGCCCACCCCTGTACCCGGTGCGGAGCCGGCGGCCACGCCCGCGAAGAGCGGTGGCCGGTTCTCCCCGCGCAACTGGCGGGTGCCGACCAGGCTGAACGCGATTCTGCTCATACCCGTGGTGGTCGGCCTCGTTATGGGCGGCTTCCAGGTGAAGAGCTCGATCGACACCTGGCAGGAGGCCCGCGACGCGGAGAACACCGCCCGTCTGGTGCGTGCCGCGCTCTCCTACGCCGACGCCCTCGAGAACGAGCGTGACGTCACGGCGGCGCCCCTCCTGCTGGGCAACGACAAGAACACCGTCACCGCCGCCCGCAAGGCCACGGACCAGGCCGCCGACGCCTTCTCCCAGGCCGCGCAGGACATGCCGGACAAGCCCGGTCTGAAGCGTCGGCTGCAGCTGTTCCACAAGGTGGAGCCCCAGCTGCAGACGCTGCGCCAGGTCGCGTACACCTCCAAGGTCCACGGTGTGCAGACCGAGGAGGGCTACGTCGAGGTCAGCCACCCCCTGATGGAGTTCGCGAACGAGCTCGGTCTGGGCACCGGCAACATCACCTCCTACGGCCGTACGGTCTACGCCATCTCCCTCACCAAGGCGGCGCTCTCGCTGGAGCGGTCGATCGGCACCCACCTGCTGGTCAAGCCCGGCCCGGACGACGGAAACCTGGCGACGCAGCGCGTCTCCCTGTCCTCGTACGCCTACCTGGAGCGCATCGCCCTCGAGGAGTACCTCGGCGGTGGCACCGACGAGGACGCGCAGAACCTGGCCGACGCCCAGGCGAAGATCAAGACGGACGGCGCCGCGCTGGTCCAGCAGCAGAAGCAGCAGGACCCGAAGTACGTCGCCCCGCCGTCGGACCCGTCCAAGATGGTCGGGGCGCTGGTCACCATGAAGGACACCAGCCCGCTCACCCGTCAGGTCATGGCCAGCAAGGGCTACACCGCGAAGAACTGGTTCGCGGTGAACTCGCTCAAGTACAAGGCCTACCGGCAGATCGAGTCGAACCTCGCCGACAAGGCGGTGAACGAGGCCTCCGGCATCGCCGACGACGCCAAGACGTCCGCGATCATCACCGGTGCGGCCGTCGTCGTCGCCCTGCTCCTCGCCTTCATCCTGGCCGGTGCCGTGGCCCGGCAGATGAGCCGCTCGATGCGCCAGCTGCGCAACGCGGCCTTCGGCATCGCCGAGCAGCGCCTGCCGATGCTGGTCGACCAGCTCTCCCGCACCGACCCCGGCCGGGTCGACACCCGGGTCGCGCCGATCCCGATCAACTCCACGGACGAGATCGGCGAGGTCGCCCGCGCCTTCGACCAGGTCCACCGCGAGGCCGTCCGGCTCGCCGCCGAACAGGCTCTGCTGCGGGGCAACATCAACGCGATCTTCACCAACCTCTCGCGCCGCAACCAGTCGCTGATCGAGGGCCAGCTGACCCTGATCACCGACCTGGAGAACAACGAGGCCGACCCGGACCAGCTGGAGAACCTCTTCCGCCTGGACCACCTCGCGACCCGGATGCGCCGCAACGGCGAGAACCTCCTGGTCCTCGCGGGCGAGGAGCCCGGCCGCCGCTGGGACCAGCCGGTCCCGCTGGTGGACGTGCTGCGCGCCGCCTCCTCCGAGGTGGAGCAGTACGAGCGCATCGAGCTGTCCGGCGTCCCGGAGGCCGAGATCCACGGCCGCGCGGTCACCGACCTCGTGCACCTGCTGGCCGAGCTGCTGGAGAACGCCACCACCTTCTCCTCCCCGCAGACCAAGGTCCGCGTCACCGCGACCCGTCTCCCCGACGGCCGCGTGATGATCGAGATCCACGACAAGGGCATCGGCCTGACCGCCGAGGACTTCGCGGACATCAACCACAAGCTGGCCAACCCGCCGACCGTGGACGCCGCGATCTCGCAGCGCATGGGCCTGTTCGTGGTCGGCCGGCTGTCCGACCGGCACGGCATCCGCGTCCAGCTCCGCCCCTCGGGCGAGCAGGCCGGTACGACCTCGCTGGTCATGCTGCCGGACGCGATCACGCACGGCGGTGGCGGCGAGACGCCGCTGGACCGCGAGGAGTTCACGGTCTCGCAGATCATCCCGGAGCAGCAGTTCCAGGGTGAGAGCTTCGCCCAGGTGGAGCCGATGCGCACCGCCGCCGAGCTGGGCTTCGACGACAGCCGGTACACCGACGTCCCCGACGACATCCGCGACCTGGACCCCGTCGGCCGCTCCCTGATGCGTGAGGAGCGCCGTGCGGCCCTGGAGGCCCAGACCCTCGGGCAGCCGCACCCGGAGACCGGCGAGCAGTCCGGGTACCGGGACGAGTTCGAGGCGATGCGTGCCTTCGACGGCGGCGAACAGGGCTACCCCGAACAGCGGGCGTACCCGGAGCAGACGCAGCAGGCGTACCCGGAGCAGCCGTACGAGGAGCAGCAGCGCACCGCGTACGAGGAGCCGTACGAGAAGTCGTACGACGAGCAGTACTACGCGCAGGGCGGTGACGCCGCGCGGAACGACGGCTTCGCCGCGAACGGCACCGGCTACCCCGAGCCCGCCTATGCGGAACCGGCCCAGGAGGAGCGCGCGCCCTCGCACGACTCCGCGTCCGACGGCTTCGGCTCCTACGGGGCCCAGTCGTACCAGGACGACTGGCCGCAGCAGAACGGCTACCAGAACGGCTACCCGGCCCAGTACGCTCCGGAAGCGGAATCCCCGCAGGCCGGTGACGCGGGCGAGCGGAACCGCGTAGGCTTCGACCGTCCGGGAACGGCCTCTCCCGCCGCCCAGGGCCTGACCGACGCCGGTCTGCCCCGCCGCGGAGCCCCCGCGAGCGGCTCCGGCGGGTCGTCGAGTGCCGCGAACGGCACGGCGCGCGTGCAGCAGGAAGCGCCGGCTCCGGCACCGGGCAACAGCCCGGCGGCGGGCGGCGAGAGCGGCTGGCGTTCGGCCAACGACGAGCGCTGGCAGCAGGCTTCGCAGCTCCGCAAGCCCAAGGCAGGCGGGGTCACCGCCTCCGGTCTGCCGCGGCGGGTACCCAAGGCCAATCTGGTCGAGGGCACCGCCGAGAGCACCCCTCAGGGAGGCCCACAGGTCTCCCGCGCCCCGGAGGACGTCCGGGGCAGGCTGAGCAACCTGCGTCGAGGCGTCCAGCGCGGACGCAACGCAGGCAGTGAAACGAACGGCCAGGGCTTCGGTCCTGACAGCACCTACAACCAGGAGCGTTAGTGTGAGCCCGATGAGCCAGGCGGCACAGAACCTGAACTGGTTGATCACCAACTTCGTGGACAACACCCCGGGGGTGTCCCACACGGTGGTGGTCTCCGCCGACGGACTCCTTCTGGCGATGTCCGAAGGCTTCCCCCGCGACCGTGCCGACCAGCTGGCAGCTGTCGCGTCCGGTCTGACCTCGCTGACCGCCGGCGCCTCGCGCATCTTCGAGGGCGGCGCCGTGAACCAGACAGTTGTGGAGATGGAGCGGGGATTCCTCTTCATCATGTCCGTTTCCGATGGTTCTTCGCTCGCAGTCCTGGCACACCCGGAGGCGGACATCGGCCTCATCGGGTACGAGATGGCCCTTCTGGTGGACCGCGCGGGCTCGGTCCTGACCCCGGATCTGCGTGCTGAACTCCAGGGAAGCCTTCTCAACTAACAGACCAGCGGTGCGAATACACGTCCCGGGGCCGTAAGGTTTCGGGACGCGGCTCCACACGGATGGGTGCCCGGCACAGTCGGAGGAGGAGAAGAGAGTGGCAACACCCCCAGGCGGTTCCAATTCGGGAAACTGGTCGTACGGTCCTGCCCAGGGCCACGGCGACGGTTCCCAGAATCCGAACCGTTACAACTTCCCCTCCACGCCCAGCCACCGGCAGCCGTACGCGCCGCAGGGTCCCGGCCCGTCGCCGTACGACCAGCCGCCGGCCCCGCGCATCCAGCCGGTGCAGCCGCAGCGCCGCCCCGAGCCGGCGCCCGCAGCGAACAACCCCCTGGTGCGTCCGTACGCCATGACCGGCGGCCGGACCCGCCCGCGCTACCAGCTCGCCATCGAGGCACTGGTGCACACCACCGCCGCTCCGCACCAGATGCAGGGTCAGTTGCCCGAGCATCAGCGGATCTGCAACCTGTGCCGGGAGATCAAGTCGGTGGCCGAGGTCTCGGCCCTGCTCACGATCCCCCTCGGCGTTGCCAGGATTCTCGTCGCCGACTTGGCGGAGGCGGGCCTGGTCGCCATCCATCAGCCCGGCGGCGACGAGAACGCCGGTGGCCAGCCAGACGTGACACTGCTCGAAAGGGTGCTCAGTGGACTTCGCAAGCTCTAGCGGCGGTCCTTCCCGCTCCACCACCTCCGCGAAGATCGTGGTGGCGGGCGGCTTCGGCGTGGGCAAGACCACGTTCGTCGGCGCCGTCTCGGAGATCAACCCGCTGCGCACAGAGGCCGTCATGACGTCCGCGTCGGCCGGTATCGACGACCTCACCCACACCGGGGACAAGACCACGACGACCGTGGCCATGGACTTCGGCCGCATCACCCTGGACCAGGACCTGATCCTGTACCTGTTCGGTACGCCGGGCCAGGACCGCTTCTGGTTCATGTGGGACGACCTGGTCCGCGGCGCCATCGGCGCGATCGTGCTCGTGGACACCCGCCGTCTCGCCGACTGCTTCCCGGCGGTCGACTACTTCGAGAACAGCGGACTGCCGTTCGTCATCGCCCTCAACGGCTTCGACGGCAACCAGCCGTACAACCCCGACGAGGTCCGTGAGGCCCTGCAGATCGGCCCCGACACCCCGATCATCACGACCGACGCCCGCCACCGCGCGGACGCCAAGTCGGCGCTGATCACTCTCGTCGAGCACGCACTGATGGCGCGCCTGCGCTAGCGGCCGCCCGCGTTCGTTCACAGGGGCCCTCTCCGCACGGAGAGGGCCCCTGTGTCGTACGTGCCGCGCCCGGAACGCCGAAGCCCCGCCCTCCCGGAGGAGTGGCGGGGCTACGTACGCGCTGGGGAGGCTCAGTGCCAGCTGTGGGGTGCCCGGAAGCCCGGCTCGCGCTCCAGCCGGCGCCAGCCGGCCTTGGCGCGGCCGCGGTGGGCGGGCGCCTCCGGCTGGGCGGCCGCACGGGCCAGGAGGACGGCCGTGATGGCGGCGACCTCCTCGGGCTCGGCGTGGCCCTTCTCGACGCGGATGTCAGTGTTCATGGATGTCAGTCTCCGTGAGAGAGAGGTCCGCGGGGTGGCCGCGGCGGGTCCACTCGGTTACTGCGGGGGGTTGCCGTGCTTGCGGGAGGGCAGGTCGGCGTGCTTGGACTGGAGCATCGCCAGCGACTTGACCAGGACCTCGCGGGTCTCGGCGGGGTCGATGACGTCGTCCACGAGGCCGCGCTCGGCCGCGTAGTAGGGGTGCATCAGCTCGGCCTTGTACTCCTTGACCATCTTCTGCCGCATCGCCTCGGGGTCCTCGGCCTCGGCGATCTGACGGCGGAAGATGACGTTGGCCGCGCCCTCGGCGCCCATCACGGCGATCTCGTTGGTGGGCCAGGCGTAGGTGAGGTCGGCCCCGATCGACTGGGAGTCCATGACGATGTAGGCACCTCCGTACGCCTTGCGCAGGATCAGCGAGATCCTCGGCACGGTCGCGTTGCAGTAGGCGTAGAGGAGCTTCGCGCCGTGACGGATGATTCCGCCGTGTTCCTGGTCGACGCCGGGGAGGAACCCGGGCACGTCCAGGAAGGTGATGATCGGGACATTGAAAGCGTCACACATCTGGACAAAGCGCGCAGCTTTTTCGCTCGCCTCGATGTCCAGCACGCCGGCCAGCACCTGGGGCTGGTTGGCGATGATGCCGACGACCTGGCCGTCCAGTCGGCCCAGCGCGCAGATGATGTTCCGCGCCCAGCGCTCGTGGACCTCCAGGTACTCGCCGTCGTCGACGATCTCCTCGATGACCTTGGCCATGTCGTACGGCCGGTTGCCGTCCGCCGGGACCAGGTCGAGCAGGACGTCGCTGCGGCGGTCCACCGGGTCGGAGGAGTCCACCCGCGGCGGGTTCTCGCGGTTGTTCTGCGGCAGCAGCGAGAGGAGGTAGCGCACCTCGGCGATGCAGGTCTCCTCGTCGTCGTACGCGAAGTGGCAGACGCCGGAGGTCTCGGCGTGGACGTCGGCGCCGCCCAGGCCGTTCTGGGTGATCTCCTCGCCGGTGACCGCCTTGACGACGTCCGGGCCGGTGATGAACATCTGCGAGGTCTCGCGGACCATGAAGACGAAGTCGGTGAGAGCGGGGCTGTAGGCCGCGCCGCCGGCGCAGGGGCCGAGCATCACCGAGATCTGCGGGATGACCCCGGAGGCCTTCGTGTTGCGCTGGAAGATGCCGCCGTAGCCGGCGAGCGCCGAGACGCCCTCCTGGATGCGGGCGCCCGCGCCGTCGTTCAGGGAGACCAGCGGGGCACCGGCCGCGATGGCCATGTCCATGATCTTGTGGATCTTGGTCGCGTGGGCCTCGCCCAGCGCGCCACCGAAGATCCGGAAGTCGTGCGCGTACACGAAGACCGTGCGGCCCTCGACCGTGCCCCAGCCGGTGATCACACCGTCGGTGTAGGGCTTCTTCGCCTCCAGGCCGAACCCGGTCGCCCGGTGCCGGCGGAGCTGCTCGACCTCCTGGAAGGATCCCGGGTCCAGGAGCAGCTCGATGCGCTCCCGTGCCGTCAGCTTGCCCTTGGCGTGCTGCGCCTCGGTCGCCTTCTCGCTGGGGCCCGCAAGGGCCTGCGCACGGATCTCGTGCAGCTCGGCGACCCGTCCGCGCGCGTCCGTCGGCTCGCCCGTCGGCTCACCCGTCGTCTCTTCCAAAACGGTCATGTAGCGACCATACGAAGGACACCAAGGATTGCGAGCCGTCGACTCCGTACAGTCTCCGGGCCGTTTTCCTGGTACCACCGAACAGAACCCGGGCGACATGCAGCCGTTCCGACTGCTCAGGGGGCACCGGCGTTGTAGGGAAGCCACAAACGCGTCACCGGAGAGCCACCACACATTCGTGGGTGGCACATGCCATCCCCGGAGTGACACGGAGCCTCAGACGGCCCAATACCGAGAGGATTTCCACGCCCTCGCCGGCCCGCAGGACCGAGCGCACGGGACGGTCCCAGACGATCTCCAGCGGTCCGCCCGTTCGGGGCGGCTCGCTCACGCAGAGGGTAGCGGTCCGGCCCCGGCGTCTGACGAGCACGCTCGCGCCCGCCGAGGCGGTCAGCTCCCCCACCGTACCGGCTGTCCAGAAGGTGGCCGCCGTCAGGCCCAGGCCGGGCACGGCGACGGCCTGGCAGTGGGCGTCGTTGGCGAGGACGCGCAGCCAGTGGCGGTCGGCGGCGCGGGCCTCGACCTCGTGGCGCGGGGCCCCGGGCAGCACGGCGTAGACGTAGTCCGCACCGGCCGGGTCGGTGCCGTGGTCGAGCCAGAGGGTCGCCCAGCGGCGGGTGCGCCGTTCGGCCGTGCCGGAGGCGTTGATGTCGGACCAGGAGCCGGTGCGGTCCTCGCACCGGGTGCGCAGTTCGCCGCCGCACGGCAGGAGCCAGCCGCCGTGGTCCTCCAGGTGGGCCCAGCCGGGTCCGCGGGTCAGCGCCCGGGTCCCGCCCTCGCCGAGGTTGCGGTTGTCGACGACCGTCTCGACGGGGACGCCGTCGGCGCAGGTGATCCCGGCGCCGAGGCAGACGACGGCGTCGTCGAGGAAGAACCAGGACTTGCGGGCCTGGAGGGTGGACTCCACGCCCTTCAGGTGCTGGCCCACGGCCGCGTACGTGCCGTCGGTGGTGCCGCCGACCCAGGTCGTGTCCGGCCGGGCGGCGCCCCACTCACCGCCGGCCCGGTCGGCGAGGCGTCGGGTGGAGACCGTGGTGCCGGGCAGGCGGTACCAGTCCACGGTCGGCCAGTACCAGTCGGTGTACTGGTCGCCGCGGGCCGCCGGCCACCAGCTGAGCATGCCGGAGCCGGTGTGCCAGCCGCGCGGGTTCTC
Source organism: Streptomyces sp. WI03-4A (assembly GCF_033792105.1). Classification (NCBI taxonomy): domain Bacteria; kingdom Bacillati; phylum Actinomycetota; class Actinomycetes; order Kitasatosporales; family Streptomycetaceae; genus Streptomyces; species Streptomyces sp. WI03-4A. The sequence continues at coordinate 131,018 of NZ_JARAUO010000019.1, read as the reverse complement.
GCCGTTGCCGCACTCGTAGTGCGCGATGCGGGCGCTGGCCATGGCGAGCGCGGCGGTGAAGCGCGGGCGGCGGTGCACGGCCCGGTCCATGTCCGGGAAGAGGCGGTGGCCGACGGGCTCGGCAAGCGCGGGCACGGCCGACCGGGCCACCGCGTGCAGCCGGGCGAGGTCGGCCACGCCGAACTGGTCGGCCGTCAGGACCGGCGTCACGGTGTCCCGTTCGATCCATCCCTTGATCCGGCCGTACCAGCGTGCGCGCTCCTCCTGCCGGGCGCCGTCCGCCAGCAGGGCGACGGCCGCGATCAGGGCCTGGCCGTGGTAGTGGTCGCTGCGCATGAGGTGCGGGTCGTCGCCCTGCTGGCATCCGCGGCTGATGGCCCGGCCGTTGACGCAGTCCATGACCAGCCCGTCGTGGATCAGCGGGGCGTAGGCGTGCTCGACGCTGTCGAGGACGTTCTGCCGGGCCGGGTCGGTGATCTCCCACGCCGACCCGGCGAGCAGCGCGAACAGCCGCCCGAGGCCGTCGAGCAGGACCTGGCCGTAGGTTCCCGAGTAGGCGACCCAGGTGTGCTGGACGAAGGAGCCGTCGGCGTGGAGGCCGTCGCCGCGGGTGACGTACGGGAAGACCGGGGAGAGGGCGTCCCGGGCGAGCGCGAGGCGGTCGCCGGCGCGGCCGATGACGCCGCGCAGGGCGACGGAGCGGCACAGGTCGACCCGGTTGGCTCCGGTGGAGGTGCCCGAGTAGTCGGTGAGCGCCGAGTCCGGGACGAAGTGGTCGACCGCCGCGCAGGCCGCCGCGATCCTGTCCGGCCCGAGGTGGTCGTACAGCGCGGCCGTGAGGTCCATCAGGAGCCGGGGGCTGCCGATCTGCCACTCCCACCAGTTGCCGTAGCGGGTGGTGGCCGGGTTGTAGACGGTGGCGGACAGGTGGTCGAGGCCGCGCAGGACGTCGGTGAGCAGGGTGTCGTCGCCGGTGCACCCGGTGCCGGGTTGGAGGTAGGCCTGCGCCATGGTCCACAGGCGGCCGTAGCCGAAGGTGATGCCGGTGGGCGGGTCGAAGGGGTGGCCGGGCCAGAGGGAGTCGGGGGCGGGGGCCATGGTGGCCCGGAAGTCCCGTGCCAGCGCGCCGAGCCGGGCGAGCCGGGAGGCGTAGGGCTCGGCGGCCGGGTCGTACCCGGTGCCTAGGGCGATGTCGAGCCAGCGGCGGCGCAGGGTGTCGTAGGGGTCGGCGGCGGGGGTCGCGGTGGCCCGGGGGGCCGCCGTGGCGGAGAGGGCGGCGGCCAGCAGGAGCGCGCGCCGTGTCGGTCCGGACGTGGTCATGGCGCCGGCCACCGCCCTCCCCGGCTCAGCAGCCGCCGCAGTTGTAGTAAAGGACGTCCCAGTGGTTGCCCTCGTCGGCGTAGATGTTGCCCGAGCCCGACCGGTACTGCGGCGCGCCGTCGCCGCGCAGGCCGATGTAGGTGAAGCTGTTCTTGATGTACGAGGTGACGCAGGTGTTCTTGCCGTAGTCGAGCTTGTAGCCGTTCCAGTGGGAGTAGGTGCCGGAGGCGTGGCCGGTCTCGGTGCCGCCGGTGATGTTCAGGGCGCAGCCGCTGGCCCGCTTGAGGGTCTGGGCGCCCTGGGCGGTGGCGAGGTTGAGCTGGTCGAAGGACGTGCAGGTGGAGTTGTTCCGGTCGGTGCAGCCGCCGGAGGACGACCAGGTGATGCCGACCTGCCGGAACATCGACTCGGCGGTGGCCTGGCTGATCTTGGTGACGGCGAAGGCGTCGGTGGCGGTGCCGACGACGGCGACGCCGGGTGCGACGACCAGGGCGAGTGCGGTCAGGACGGAGCGGACCTTCAAGAACTCGGTGGCCTTCATGGGAACCCTTCCTGCGGATGGCCGTGCTTCCTGTGGGTCGGCTGTGCAGGTTGCGCACCGCTGATGGTGCCCGAGTTCTACGCGCGTCCGCCAGAGGGCGGACGGCGTGACTCATCGTGATCGCGAAAACACGTTCCGGATGATGTTGAAAACTCAACGGAATAGGTCTACCGTCGGAGTCGTTAAGTTCGTTGAACGTTAAACAGAAACGCCGCGACCGGTCACAGCCGGCCGCGTCCCGTCCCCCCAAGGAGAACGTCATGGGCATCTTCGGCCGCAAGGAAAGCACCCCCACCGCCTCGGCCCCGGCCGCCGTCAACCCCGACCTGGCCGCGCTGACCGGCGAGTACACGATCGACCCGGCGCACAGCACGATCGGCTTCGTGGCCCGTCACGCGATGGTCACCAACGTCAAGGGCGGCTTCCAGGAGTTCACCGGCACCCTGCGCCTGGACGGCGAGAAGCCCGAGCAGTCCACCGCGACCATCGACGTCACGATGGAGAGCATCGAGACCGGCAACGCCGACCGTGACGGCCACCTGAAGTCCGCCGACTTCTTCAAGACCGACGAGTTCCCGGCGATGACCTTCCGCTCCACCAAGGCGGAGGCCCTGGGCGGCGACGACTACCGCATCACCGGCGATCTCTCCCTCCTCGGTGTCACCAAGCCCCTCACCATCGACCTGGAGTTCAACGGCGCGGCGAAGGACCCGTTCGGCAACGAGCGCGTCGGCTTCGAGGGCAAGGCCGAGATCCTGCGCTCCGAGTGGGGCCTGACCTGGAACGCGGCGCTGGAGACCGGCGGCGTCCTGATCTCCGACAAGATCAAGCTGATCTTCGACATCTCGGCGATCAAGAGCGCGTGACCTCGGGCGGCCCCGCCGCCCGCGCCTGTCCCGCACCACGAGCGCGCCCGCCCTCCGGACCCCGTCACGGGGGAGGGCGGGCGCTCGCGTGTCGTCCTCGAAGCCGGTCCGCGGGAAAGGGCACTGGGCCCCGGTTCAGAAGCCTCCGCCGAAGTCGCCTCCCCCGCCACCGCCGCCGTCGAAGCCGCCGCCGTCGCCGAAGCCGCCGCCGAAGTCGCCGGGGTCGAAGTCCGCGCCCGAGACGTCGCCGCCCTGGTAGCCGCCGAAGTCGCCGCCGCCCGATGCGCCGTATCCGGAGCCGTAGTCGGCCGCGTAGGACGGGGTCGCCATCATGCTGCCGAGCAGGGTGCCGACGAGCAGCCCGGGCAGGATGCCGCCGCCGAAGTAGCCGCCGGCCCAGGGGCCGTAGGCCGGGCCCGCGTCCCAGTAGGGGCGGCGGCCGAGGTCGGTGTCCACCTCGCGGATCACCGGGTCGCGGCCGTCGGCCAGCCGGGTGGCGTCGGCCGCGCAGACCGGGACCTCGCGCGGGGCACCGCCGGACGGGGTCCAAGCGGCGTCGGTGACGGACGGCCCGTGGCGGGGGTCGAAGAAGCAGGGCGGCCGGCGCTCCGGGAGGGGGCGGCCCTCGCGGCGGGCGGCCAGCAGGGCGAGCGAGAAGCGGCCGTCCTCCAGCGCCTCGGTGACCGTGCGGACGTCCTCCGGCCTGCGGGCCTCGGCCATACGCTGCTTGGCCTGTTCGTAGGCGTCCAGCGCCCGTTCGTAGTCCGCGCGCATGGCGTCGTCGGCGCCCGCCTCGGCCGGGTGGAAGTCCAGCCGGTCCAGTTCCTCGCCGAAGGCGGTGATGTCCTCGTCGACGACCACCCGCAGCCGGTCGAGGGCGGCCCGCTGTTCCTCGTCCCGGCGGCGGCGGTTGCGGCGGACCAGGGCGTAGGCGCCCGCGCCCCCGGCCACCAGGACCGCGGCCGTGGTGATCAGCGCCGTGCCGGAGACTCCTCCCCCGCCCGGACCGGACGAGCCCCAGGAAGCGGGCGCGTGGCCGCCCATGTGGGCCAGGGCGCGGTGGGTGAAGTCGGACAGCTGGGTCCTGGTGTCCTCACCCTGGACACTGGCGACGAGGTTGCGCACCGCGGTGCGCGGCAGGACCGAGGAGTCGGCGCGGGCGTCGAACCGGTCGCCGAGGCGGATGGCGTACAGGCCGGTGACGCCGGTGGCCGTGCGCAGGGCGGAGAAGAGGTTCCGCGTCGGGTATCCGGCGGGCAGCACCGCGATGAACAGGGGCTTGTTCGCGTCCTTGATCTCGCGGGCGAGCGTGCCGGCGCCGGCGGCGGTCAACTGGCCGGAGGCGGCCGGGTCGACGTAGACCGGGCCCCTGCGCAGGGACTCGGCGATCGTGGACACGCCGGTGGCCGCCCGCACCCCCTCGGCCGCCGTCGCCCCCGGCGCCGGCGCGGTCACGAGCAGGAGCAGCAGGGCGGCCAGCAGCAGTGCCGGGAGGCTTCGGGTCCGCAGGACGGCCTTCATCCTTCGACGCTACCCGAAGCCTCCCGATACCGGTGTGATGTGCCCTGCCCTCGGGGAGGAGGGCACGGCGGCTACGCGGCCCGGTACGCCTGAGTCAGCTTCCGCACCGCCTTCCCGTAGTGGCCGCTCAGCAGCAGGTGGTCGGCGTCGGCGAAGGGGCCGGACACCGCCGCGTCGATCCGCTCGCCCACCTTCCCCTGGACGAGCAGCCGTGCCTCGGTGACCAGCTCGCGCCCGGTGCGGTCGGCGCCGGCCCGTTCGGCCGCGCTCGCCGCCTTGGCGAGGGCGCGCAGGGCGGCCTCGCCGCCGTGCGGGACGCGGGTGCGGGTGGTCAGGCCCCAGCCGTAGGGGAACTGCGGGTCGTAGGCGGAGTCGCCCACGTTGATCGGGAGCTGGGCGGCGGACCTGGGCCAGGTGACCGGGAGCTGTCCGGTGAAGGGGCGGCTGCCGTACAGGACGTCGGCGACGCCTCCGCCCTCGGTCCCGGGCAGCCAGGAGGCCACCAGCGCGTCGATCCGGCCGAGCCGGTCGCCGATGAGCTGCGGGCGCCCGGAGACGAGCAGGACCGCGCACTTCATGGCCGCGCAGACCTTGTCCACGGCCGCCTGGTCGGCGGCGGACAGTGTCAGGTCGTGGCCGTTGCCGACGTCGCCGACCCCTTCCGCGTAGGGGGTCTCGCCGACGACGACCACGCCGACGTCGTAACCGGCGGTCGGGGCGGAGGCGTCCTTGGAGTAGGTGACGTTCCCGCCCGCGCCGCGCATGCCCTGGAGGATGGTGGTGCCCGGGGTGATGTTCCCGGAGGAGCCCTGCCAGGTGACGGTCCAGCCGCCGCTCTGGTTGCCGATGTCGTCGGCGTTCGAGCCGGCGACGTACACCTTCTGGCTCTTCTTCAGGGGCAGCAGTCCCCCGCTGTTCTTCAGCAGCACCTGTGACTCGGCGGCGGCGGCGCGGGCCACGGCCCGGTGGGCCGGGGAGCCGATGGCGGCGGCGCCGGCGGTGTCGGCGTAGGGGTGCTCGAACAGGCCGAGCCGGAACTTCTGGGTGAGGATCCGGGAGACGGCGTCGTCGATCCGCCGCTCGGTGACCCGGCCCGCCTTCACCTCGTCGGCCAGCGTCGAGCTGAAATCCTTGTAGCCGTAGGGCACCATCATCATGTCGACGCCCGCGTCGACCGCGGTGCGGACGTGGGCCGGGTAGTCGCCGGGGAGCTGGTCGATGGCGTTCCAGTCGCTGATGACGAAGCCGTCGAAGCCCATGCGGCCCTTGAGGACGCCGTTGATCATGTCGGTCCGGGCGTGCATCTTGACGGGGCCCTGCCCGTCGCCGAGCACGTCGAGCGAGGAGTACGACGGCATGACGGTGCCGACACCCCGGTCGACGGCCGTGCGGAACGGCGCGAGGTGCACGGCCTCCAGCTCCTGCCGGGTGACCTTCGTGACGCCCTGGTCGATCTTGTACGTGCCCGTGGTCGAGGAGCCGTACTCCGTGCCGCCGTCGCCGACGAAGTGCTTGGCGGTGGCGAGGACCTTGTCGTTCCGGCGCAGGTCGGCGCCGTTCGCGCGGCCCTGGAGGCCCTGGACGACGGTCTCCATCGACTGGACCAGCGCCGGGTCCTCGCCGAAGGACTCGTAGGAGCGGCCCCAGCGCTCGTCGCGGCTCACGCACAGGCAGGGCGCGAAGTCCCAGGGGACGCCGGTGGCCCGTACCTCGGCGGCGGTCACCGCGCCCGTCCGTTCGGCGAGGGCGGGGTCGCGGGTGGCGCCGATGCCGATGTTGTGCGGCATGACCGTGGCGCCGACCAGGTTGTTGTGGCCGTGCACCGCGTCGACGCCGTAGATCAGCGGGATCTGGAAGCGGGTCGCCCGGGCGCGCAGCTGGAAGCCGTCGATCATCTTCGCCCAGGCCGCCGGGGTGTTGGGCGTGGGGGTCGAGCCGCCGCCGGACAGCAGCGAGCCGAGGGCGTACGTGGCGACGTCGGCCCCGGTGCCCACGGCGCCGCGCTCGGCCTGGGTCATCTGGCCCGCCTTCTCCGCCAGGGACATCCGGCCCAGGAGGTCCGCGACCCGCTTGCGCACCGGCAGTTTCGAATCCAGGTAGGGCAGTCCGTGGGCGTCGATGACGACCTGCGGGGTCTCGGCGGGCGCCTTGGCGCCGGTCACGGTGAGCCCCAGCGGGACGGTCTCGGCGGGCTCGGCCGTCTTGTCCCTCAGGGTGCGCACCTCGACGGTCCGGGTGGTGCCGGAGGCCGTGCCGGCCGGGAAGGTGAGGGTGCCGGAGACCGGGGTGTAGTCCCGGCCGGGCTCGGCGGTGCCGTCCGTGCCGGTGGCGTAGGTGACGGTCACCGGTTCGTCCAGGGGCGCCGAGCCGGTGGTGGCCACGGTGATCCCGACCTTGGCGGTGCCGCCCTCCGTGACGGTGCGGACGGCCGTGTCGGTCGTGACGGAGGCGCGCAGCGACTGGTCGGCGCGGCCGTACAGCTCGACGCCGTCCATGGCGAACTGCCCCTTGACGCCGACCGGGAGGGTGACGGCGTAACCCCACATCCGGTCGAGGCCGAGGACGTGGTCGATGCCGCCGACGGGCTGGTAGTCGGTGCGGTAGGCGAAGTCGGTGAAGGGGAGCTCGACCTGTTTCCAGCCGGTGAAGTCGTCGGTGAAGGAGGTGGTCCAGAGTTCCGAGGCCTCGCCGTCGTGGCCGCCGTCCTTGATCTCGAAGGCGATCTTCTTGCCGTTGTCCTGGCCGTCCCACCAGAAGCGGATGCCCCGGTGCGCCGACCAGTCGTGGGCGGGTTCCCCAGCGGCGAAGTCGTGGGTGAAGCCGCCGTAGCCGCTGATGTCGTAGCTGCCGCTGAGGACCTTGGCGCCCTCGGGGGCGTCGGAGCGTGCGGCGAGTCGCAGCGCCGGCGGGTCGTCGGAGTCGCCGCCCCAGGTGAAGATGCCCTCGGCGGGCTGGGAGGCGAAGGGGACCTCGCCCTCGAAGCGGTCGACGGGGACGGGCGGCGGGTCGTCGGCGGCTCGCGCGGTCGCCCAGGGGAGCAGACCGGTGAGGAGTGCGGCGGAGACGAGCAGGGCGGTTCTTCGCATGGACCTTCCCTCGGCTCTCATGGTTCACTCATGACTTAGCTCACGACATGAGTTAACTGGGGGCCCACACAACCGTCAAGACCGCACGTCAGGACGGCCGGGCGCAGCAAGTCCCCCCACACATCAGGCACGTTGGCTCTCCCCAGAAGGGCGACGCACCATGAGAACCCCCCTGCGCACCACCCGGCTGCTGCTGGCCGGCCTGCTGGCCACCGCCGGGCTGACGACCCTCGGCGCACCGTCCGCGCACGCGGCCGGCGAACAGGTCACCGCGTGGCTCACCACCACCGACGACTCCGCCGGACGGCACGTCGTACGCGGTCTGCAGGCCCAGACGCCGTTCGCCTTCCAGTCCGGCACCGGTGGCGGCGGCGAGAACATCACCGTCGACGAGAACACTCGGTACCAGACCTTCACCGGCGGCGGCGCGTCCTTCACGGACACCGCCGCCTGGCTGATGAACAGCAGCGGGGCACTGTCCCAGAGCACCCGGGACGCGACCATGCGCAAGCTGTTCTCGCCGTCGGACGGGATCGGGCTGTCGTTCCTGCGCAACCCCATGGGCGCCTCGGACCTCGCGCGGTACGGATACACCTACGACGACGTGCCGGCGGGCCAGACCGACACCTCGCTGGCGAAGTTCTCGATCGCGCACGACCTCGCGGACGTCGTCCCGCTGACCAGGCAGGCGCTGCAGCTCAACCCGGCTCTGACGGTGATGGCCTCACCGTGGACGGCCCCGGCCTGGATGAAGGACAGCGGCTCGCTCAACGGCGGCTGGCTGAAGGCCGAGGACTACGGCGCGTACGCCTCCTACTTCGTGAAGTACCTCCAGGCGTACCGGGACCAGGGCGTGAACGTCTCCTACGTCACCGCGCAGAACGAGCCGACCTGCTGTTCCGGCTACCCGTCGATGAGCTGGAACGGGAACGGGCTGGCGTACTTCACCAAGAGCGAGCTGCTGCCGAAGCTGCAGGCGGCGGGGCTCACCACCAAGGTGCTGGCGCACGACTGGAACTGGGACGTCTACGACTCCTACGCGGCCCAGACGGTGGACGACCCGGCCGTGCGCAACCACCCCAACTTCGGCGGGATCGCCTGGCACGGCTACGGCGGTGACATCGGCAAGCAGACGAGCGTGCACAACCAGTACCCCACGCTGGACGCCTTCGGCACCGAGCACTCCGGCGGCACCTGGATCGCCGACCAGCAGCGCGAGGACATGTCCAACATCATCGACTACACGCGCAACTGGGCGAAGTCGGTGACCAAGTGGTCGCTCGCGGTGGACCAGAACATGGGCCCGCACAACGGCGGCTGCGGCACCTGCACCGGCCTGGTCACCGTGCACCACGGGGACGGCGCGAGCGGGACGGTCGACTACACCGTCGAGTACTACGACATGGGCCACCTGACGAAGTTCGTCCGCCCGGGCGCCCAGCGGATCGCCTCCACGGCCTCGGCCGCCGTGCCCAACGTGGCGTGGCGCAACCCGGACGGCAGCAAGGCGCTGATCGCGTACAACGGCTCGTCGTCCGCCAAGTCGGTGACGATCGACTGGGGCGCGCAGCACGCCACCTACTCGCTGCCCGGCAGGACCTCGGCGACCTTCACCTGGTCCGGCACCCAGTCGGGCGGCGGCGGCCGCTCCGGCGCCTTCGTGGGGCTCGCGGGCAAGTGCCTGGACGTGGCCGGCGCGTCCGGTGCGAACGGCACGGCGGTGCAGCTCTACGACTGCAACGGCAGCACGGCGCAGCAGTGGACGCTGCCGGGCGACGGGTCCGTCCGGGCCCTCGGCAAGTGCCTGGACGTGACCTCGGCCTCCACCGCGGACGGGGCCAAGGTCCAGTTGTACGACTGCAACGGCAGCGGGGCGCAGAAGTGGTCGTACGACACGTCCACCGGTGACGTGGTGAACACGGCGGCGAACAAGTGCCTCGACGTCACGGACAACTCGTCGGCGAACGGGGCGCGGGTCCAGATCTGGTCCTGCACGGGCGCGGCCAACCAGAAGTGGAAGCTCCAGTAGGACGCTCGTGTCCCGACCCCGCGGGGGCGGGACACGGCGGGGGCCGCCGTGCTGCGGATCGGCGGCCCTCCGCACATGCTGGTGGTGCGGGGAGCCGCCAGCCCGGAGGGGAAGCCGACATGACCACACCGCAGGACCTGTTCATCGTCGCCACGGACGTCCCCGGCGACCGCCCGGTGGAGCAGGGCGACCTGTCGCTGGCCCTCGCGGGTGCCGAGCTGATCGACCTCCTCGGGGCCCGGGCGCTCACCCTGGACGACGAGCGCATCGTGCCGGGCCCGCCGCTGGCCCTGGGTGACCGGCTCCTGGACGAGGCGGGTGCCGCGCTCGTCCGGCGGGAGCCGTACGAGACGGTCGAGGACTGGCTGTGGCGCCGCGGGCAGGGGCTGACCGGGGTCTACCTCGACGAGCTGGACGCCCAGGGACAGCTGACGGGCGAGCGCCGGCACTGGCTGCCGTACCGGCCGAAGGCCGACGCGGCCGCGGGCACCGAGGCGCGTCGCCACGCCACCGGCCGGTGGGAGGCCCACGAGCCGGTGCTCGCCGGCCTCGCGGCGGCCCTGGGCGTCGGGGACGGCGAGCCGGCCGAGGAGGGCCTCGGCGACGACGCGGTCGTCACGGTGCTGGCCGCGGTCAACCACGCGCTGACGGAGCTGGAGGGCGTACGGCAGCGGCGGCGCATCGAGAACGCCGCCTTCGACAACATCTGGCGCGCGCCCTGACCCCGGCTCCGGCCGGGTCAGGGCGCGCGGTGCGCGCGTGCCGTCACTGGGCGGGTTCGACCCCTGCCCGCAGCAGCCCGTAGGTGTAGGCGTCCTCCAGGGCCTGCCACGAGGCGGCGATGACGTTCTCGGCGACGCCGACCGTGGACCACTCGCCGGCCCCGTCGGAGGTGGAGATCAGCACCCGGGTGGTGGAGGAGGTGCCGTGCACGCCCTCCAGGATGCGGACCTTGTAGTCCACCAGGTCCAGCTTGGCGAGCTGGGGGTAGATCTTCTCCAGGGCCACGCGCAGCGCCCGGTCCAGGGCGTTGACCGGGCCGTTGCCCTCCGCGGTGGCGACGATCCGCTCGCTCTTGGCCCAGAGCTTGACCGTGGCCTCGTTGGCGTGGGTGCCGTCGGGCCGGTCCTCGACGATGGCCCGCCAGGACTCGACGTCGAAGTACTTCAGCGGCCTGCCCTCGACCTCGGCGCGCAGCAGCAGCTCGAAGGAGGCGTCGGCGGCCTCGTAGCTGTAGCCCGCGAGCTCGCGCTCCTTGACCCGCTCGACCACGCGGCCGACCAGTTCCCGGTCGCCGCCGAGGTCGACGCCGAGCTCCTTGCCCTTCAGCTCGACCGAGGCGCGGCCCGCCATGTCGGAGACCAGCATCCGCATGGTGTTGCCGACCTGCTCGGGGGCGATGTGCTGGTACAGGTCCGGGTCGACCTTGATCGCCGAGGCGTGCAGCCCCGCCTTGTGCGCGAAGGCCGAGACGCCCACGTACGGCTGATGGGTGGAGGGGGTGAGGTTCACGACCTCGGCGATGGCGTGGGAGATCCGGGTCATCTCGCGCAGCCGGCCCTCCGGCAGCACCCTCTTGCCGTACTTCAGCTCCAGGGCCGCCACGACCGGGAAGAGGTTGGCGTTGCCGACGCGCTCGCCGTAGCCGTTGGCCGTGCACTGCACCTGGGTCGCGCCCGCGTCGACCGCGGCGAGCGTGTTGGCGACCGCGCAGCCGGTGTCGTCCTGGGCGTGGATGCCGAGCCGGGCGCCGGTGTCGGCGAGGACCGTGGAGACGACCGCGTGCACCTGGGCGGGGAGCATGCCGCCGTTGGTGTCGCAGAGGATGACGACGTCGGCTCCGGCCTCGGAGGCGGCGCGTACGACGGCCTTGGCGTACTCGGGGTTCGCGCGGTAGCCGTCGAAGAAGTGCTCGCAGTCGACGAAGACCCGGCGGCCCTGGTCCCGCAGGTAGGACACCGTGTCGCGGACCATCTCCAGGTTCTCGTCCAGCGTGGTGCGCAGCGCCAGCTCCACGTGCCGGTCGTGGGACTTGGCGACCAGGGTGATCACCGGGGCGCCCGACTCCAGGAGCGCCCTGACCTGCGGGTCCTCGGCGGCCTTCGCGCCGGCCCGACGGGTGGCGCCGAAGGCGACAAGACGGGCGTGCTTGAAGTCGATCTCGGCCTGCGCGCGGGCGAAGAACTCGGTGTCCCGCGGGTTGGCGCCGGGCCAGCCGCCCTCGATGAAGCCGACGCCGAAGTCGTCCAGGTGCCGTGCGATGGCGAGCTTGTCCGCGACGGTGAGGTTGATGCCCTCGCGCTGCGCCCCGTCGCGCAGCGTGGTGTCGAAGACGTGGAACGAGTCGTCGAGCTCGCTGGTTGCCGTCTCGGTCATGGTCTCAAGGCTCCTGATTGTGAATCTTCGGTCTAACCGGAATGACCGGCTCCAACCGTCCCCCCAGGGGTCCCTCGCGCTCCGCTCCCGGCTTCGGGTGGGCCGGAAAACGAAAAAACCCCTCGCGGGTGCGAGAGGTCTGCGCGCGGGTCGAGGACGACGGTGGCCACCCGCACCTGGTCGTACGAGGTGGTCACTGCGGACCGGCGCGCCTGCTGCCCATAATCATGGTGAGCGAGAGCACGCAGGCAGTCTGACACAGCACCGCCCCAGGTCCACGGACCGTCTCAGGATGCGGTCGTCAGGCGTCCACCGCGACGAGCGCCTGGTCGAGGAACTCCCGGACGTGGGAGATCACCTGCGGGCGGTCCGTGCCGCGCAGACCGATGGCGACGTGGATGGAGAAGCCGTCCAGCAGGGCCCGCAGCCGGGCGGCGAAGCGGTCGGCGTCGACCGGGCGGAACTCGCCGCGCGAGACGCCCTCGGCGATCAGGGCGACCAGGTCGCGGTGCCAGGCGCCCTCGATGGCGGCCTGCCGCTCACGGGCGGCGTCGTCGGCGTTCTGCGAGCGGTTCCAGACCTCCAGCCACAGCGTCCAGTGCGGGTCGCGGTGGCCGTCGGGCACGTACAGGTCGACGTACGCCTCCAGGCGCTCCCGGGCGGTGCCCGGCCGGGTGAGCAGGCGGCCGCGCTCGGCGCCCAGCCGGCCCTCGCTCCACTCCAGGGTGCGCAGCAGCAGCTCGTCCTTGGAGTGGAAGTAGTACAGCAGATGGCCGCTGCTCATCCCGACCTCGCGCCCGAGGGCCGCCATGGTGAGCTTCTCCAGACCGCGCTCGGCGATCATGTCCATGGCTGCGACGAGGACCTCCTCGCGCGGCGGCGCGTTCCTGCGCGGACGGGCCGCACCGGCCATCTGCTGCTCCTGTACGTCAGGGGTCCGGTACGAGTCAGACCTTCGGCTGCTGCTGGGTGATGCAGTGGATGCCACCGCCACCGGAGAAGATCGTACGGGCGTCCACCAGGGTGACGGTCCGCTCCGGGAAGAGGCGGCGGAAGATCCCGGCGGCGATCTCGTCGCGCGGGTCGTCGAAGCCGCACAGCACGACCCCGCCGTTGCACAGGTAGTGGTTGATGTAGGAGTAGTCGGCCCAGTGGCCGTCGGCCTCCAGGGCGGTCGGGGCGGGCACCTCGACCACCTCCAGGCGGCGGCCGCGCGCGTCGGTCGCGGACTTCAGCAGGCCGATGACCTCCCGGGTCACCTCGTGGTCGGGGTGGGCCGGGTCCGGCTGGTGGTGGGCGACGACGACCCCGGGGCGGGCGAAGGCGGCGACGATGTCGACGTGCCCGAGGGTGCCGAAGCCCTTGGGGGCCTCCCCACGCCCTTCGGGCAGGGGGGGAGGGTAGTCGCCGGTCAGGCCGCGCGGCAGCCAGATCGCCTTCCGGGTGCCGAGGTGGGCGTGGATCTCGGCCTCGACCTCCTCCCTCGACCAGTGCGGGTTGCGCTCGGGGCCGAGCTGCACCGTCTCGGTGAGCAGCACGGTGCCCTCGCCGTCGACGTGGATCGCGCCGCCCTCGTTGACCAGCTTCGAGGCGTACGTCTTCGCGCCCGCGCGGTCGGCGACGAACGAGGCGATCTTGGCGTCGTGCTCCCAGCGGGCCCAGTGCTGGGCGCCCCAGCCGTTGAACGTCCAGTCCACGGCGCCCAGCCGGCCCCGGCCGTCGGTGAGGAAGGTGGGGCCGATGTCCCGCATCCAGGCGTCGTCCAGGTCCCGTTCGACGGTGTCGACGCCGGGGCCCAGCAGGGTCTCGGCCTCGGCCGACTGGCCCGGGCCGCAGACCACCGTCACCGGCTCGAAACGCAGCACGGCGCGGGCGACCGAGGCCCAGGCGACACGGGAGCGGGCGAGGTCGTCCGGGTCCTCGAAGGTGGGGTTGGGGCCCGGCCAAGCCATCCAGGTGCGCTCGTGCGGGGCCCACTCGGCGGGCATGCGGAAGCCGTCAGCGGCGGGGGTGGTCATCGGTCGGGTCCTTAGAGGAAGTAGAGGCGGTTGAGGGAGACGGACTCGGCGGGCTCGGAGCGCAGCGGGTCGCCGTCGAGGGTCACCAGGCCGGTGCGCTGGTCCACGTCGACCGCTCCGACGCGGGCGTTCAGGCGCAGGTCGGCCGGGCCGATGCCCCGGGTGCCGCGCACGGCGACCCGGCGGCGGCGGGTGGGCATCGTGTCGTTGCCCTGGTCCACGGCGGCCTGGGCGACGAAGGCGACCGAGATGTCGGCGGGCGTGCTGCCGTGCGCGCCGAACTGCGGACCGAGCACGAGCGGCTCGCAGGTGTCGGTGGCCGCGTTGGGGTCGCCGACCACGCCGTACGCCGGGAAGCCGGACTTGAGGACGAGCTGCGGCTTGGCGCCGAAGTACTCCGGGCGCCACAGCACGATGTCCGCGAGCTTGCCGACCTCGATCGAGCCGACCTCGTGCGCGAGGCCGTGGGCGATGGCCGGGTTGATGGTCAGCTTGGCCATGTAGCGCAGGACGCGGGCGTTGTCGTCGCCCTCGCCGTCGCCGTCCATCGGGCCCAGTTCGGCCTTCATCTTCCCCGCCATGGCGAAGGTGCGCCGGACCGTCTCGCCGGCGCGGCCCATGCCCTGGGCGTCGGAGGAGGTGATGCCGATCGCGCCCAGGTCGTGCAGCACGTCCTCGGCGCCCATCGTGCCGGCCCGGATGCGGTCGCGGGCCATGGCGGCGTCGCCGGGCAGGTCGGTCTTCAGGTCGTGGACGGAGACGATCATGCCGTAGTGCTCGGCGACCGCGTCCCGGCCGAAGGGCAGGGTGGGGTTGGTGGAAGAGCCGATGACGTTCGGGACCCCGGCCATCTTCAGCACGTTGGGCACGTGACCGCCGCCGCAGCCCTCGATGTGGAAGGCGTGGATCGTGCGGCCCTCCAGGACCCGGAGGGTGTCCTCGACCGAGAGGCACTCGTTGAGGCCGTCGCTGTGCAGGGCGACCTGGACGTCGTGCTCCTCGGCGACCCGCAGGGCGGTGTCCAGGGCGCGGGTGTGGGCGCCCATGTCCTCGTGCACCTTGAACCCGGAGGCCCCGCCCTCGGCCAGCGCCTCGACCAGGGGCGCGTCGTGCGAGGACGAACCCCGGCCCAGGAAACCGATGTTGACCGGCCAGGCGTCGAAGGCGTTGAAGGCGTGCCGCAGCGCCCACGGCGAGTTGACGCCGACACCCCACACCGGGCCGAACTCCTGCCCGACGATCGTGGTGACGCCGGAGGCCAGCGAGGCCTCCATGATCCGCGGCGACAGCAGGTGGACATGGGTGTCGACGGCGCCGGCGGTGGCGATCAGGCCCTCGCCGGACACGATGGACGTGCCGGTGCCCACGACGACGTCGACCCCGTCGAGGGTGTCCGGGTTCCCGGCGCGTCCGACGGCGCAGATCCGGCCCTCGCGGATGCCGATCGAGACCTTGCGGATGCCCTGCGCGGCGTCGATCACGACGACGTTGCTGATCACGACGTCGCAGGTGTCGCGGACGGCGGCGGCCTTCAGGTGCAGTCCGTCGCGGGCGGTCTTGCCGAAGCCGGCGAGGAACTCGTCGCCGTACTTCTGGGCGTCCGACTCGACCCGGACGACGAGGCCGGAGTCGCCGAGCCGGACGCGGTCGCCGGCCCGGGGGCCGTGCGTGGCGGCGTAGGCGTGCGGGTCGACCTGGGTGGCGCGGCTGATCTCGCGTCCCTTGGAGCGGCTCATCGCTCGCCCCCTTCCGGTGTGCCGCCGTCCGGTGTGATGCCGAGGTAGCCGCAGGCGGCGGCCCGGCGCAGGGCCTCCTCGCGGGCCCCCGGCGCGTCCAGCGGCCCGTCGACCAGGCCGGCGAAGCCGATCGCGATCCGCGCGCCGCCGATCGGCACCAGCCCGACCTCCGCGCTCTCGCCGGGCCCGAACCGGACCGAGGACCCGGCGGGCACGGCGAGCCGCATGCCGTAGGCCCTCTCCCGCGGGAAGTCCAGCCGCGGGTTGGCCTCGAAGAAGTGGAAGTGGGAGGTGACGGAGACCGGCACGGTCGCGGTGTTGGTGACCCGCAGCCGGACGGTGGGCCCGGGCTCGGTGTGCTGCGGTCCCGGCAGCAGCGCGCCCGGTCCGTCCTCGCACGGGCCGGCGCCGATGGGGTCGGAGACCACGGCGAGCCGGGAACCGTCGTCGAAGACCGCCTCGACGTGGACCTCGGTGACCACGTCGACCACCCCCGGCAGCACGTCCTCGGGACCGAGGACGGACCGGGCCGCCTCGATGGCCTCCGCGAGCCGCCTGCCGTCCCGCGCGGCCTCGCAGACGGTGTCCGCGATCAGCGCGGTCGCCTCCGGCACGTTCAGCCGGAGGCCGCGGGCCCGGCGGGCCCGGGCCAGCTCGGCCGCCCCGAAGAGCAGCAGCCGGTCACGTTCCGTGGGGGTGAGTCTCACGACGCGGCACCTCCTTGCCTTCCACAGATTAGAACATCACTCTAAACGCACTCTCCATGAAACAGAAGCATTGACCTGCGACCGCTGTTCACGACACATTGAACGTCGCTCAAACCATGAGGCGGCCGTCGAAGGAGACCAGCCATGCCGATCGAACAGCGCGGTGTCGACACCATCCCGGAGGAGGAGCGGACGAGCGGGCCGAAGGACCTGGTCTCGATCCTGCTCGGCTCCAACCTCTGCCTCGGGGTGATCATCTTCGGCTGGCTGCCGGCGTCGTTCGGGCTCGGCTGGTGGGCCTCGGTGAGCGCGGTCGTCGCGGGCACCGTGGCCGGCACGGTGTTCACCGCCCCGCTCGCCCTGGTCTCCCTGCGCACCGCGACCAACCTGTCCACCTCCTCGGGTGCCCAGTTCGGCGTGCGCGGCCGGCTCGTCGGCTCGGTGGTGGGCCTGCTGCTGGCCCTCGGCTACACCGCCCTGACCGTGTGGATCGGCGGTGACGTGATGGTGAGCGTGCTCGGCCGGCTGTTCGGGCTGCGCGCGGACGGGCTGTCGTACGCCGTCGTCTACGCGCTGCTCGCCGCGGCGACGGTCGCGGGCGCGGTCTACGGCTACCGGGTGCTGCTCGCCATGTCCCGGGTGCTGGCCGTCGGCATGACCGCCCTGCTGGCCCTCGGCGTCCTCGCCTACGCCCCGCACTTCAGCGCCTCGCCGCTCGCGGACGCCGGCGGCTACCTGCTGGGCTCGTTCTGGCCGACCTGGTTCCTCGCGGCGGTGGCGGCGGGGCTGTCCGGGCCGATCGCCTTCATCACGCTGCTCGGCGACTACACCCGCTATATCTCCCCCGCGCGCCACTCCGGCCGCCGCGTGCTGCACGCCACCTGGCTCGGGCTGATCCTGGGCCTGCTGGTGCCGCAGCTGTTCGGCACCTTCACGGCGTACGCGGCCCGCGCGGCCGGCGACTACGCCGGTCCCCTGGTCTCCGCCTCGCCCGCCTGGTACCTGCTGCCGCTGCTGCTGTCCGCCTCCGCGGGCTCGGTCGGCAACGCGGGCCTGATGCTGTACTCGATGGGTCTCGACCTGGACGCGATCCTGCCCCGCGCCTCCCGCGCCCGCGCCACCTGCACGGTCGCCGTGGTGGCCACGGCCTGCGTCTTCGCCGGGCACTACGCGTGGAACGCGCAGTCCGCCATGACGTCCTTCGTGCTGCTGCTCACCGCGATCGGCACCCCGTGGGCGGTCATCACCCTCATCGGCTTCGTCCGCTGCCGCGGTGTGTACGACGCCGACGCCCTCCAGGTCTTCAACCGCCGTTCGCGGGGCGGGATCTACTGGTACCGGGCCGGCTGGAACCCGCGGGCCACCGGGTCCTGGGCGGCCGGCGCGGCGGTCGGCCTGCTGGCGGTGTCCCTGCCGTCGTACGAGGGCCCGCTGCTGGGCCTGACCGGCGGGGTGGACTGCAGCTTCCTGCTGTCGGGCGCCGTCGGCGGGCTGGTCTACCTGCTGCTGACGATCACCCCGGAACGGCCCAGGGCCGCCGCGGACCCGGAGTCCGCGGCGGCCCTGGGCGTGGGCGCCGAGCGTTGAGGGCCGTCGGCGGGCGTCAGGCCAGCTCGTGCATCCAGCCGTGCGGGTCCTCGGCCTTGCCGCGCTGGATGTCCAGCAGGGCGCTGCGCAGGCGGAGGGTGACCTCGCCGGGCTCTCCGCCGCTCTGCTGCCACTCGGCGCCGTCCCGCTTGACGGTGCCCACCGGGGTGATCACGGCCGCGGTGCCGCAGGCGAACACCTCGGTGAGCGTGCCGTTCTCGGAGTCGCGCTGCCACTGCTCGACGGAGACACGGCCCTCCTCGGCCTTGTAGCCGAGGTCGCGGGCGACCGCCAGCAGGGAGTCACGGGTGACGCCCTCCAGGATCGAGCCGGTCAGCGTGGGCGTGACGATCCGGTCGCCGTAGACGAAGTACAGGTTCATGCCGCCGAGTTCCTCGACCCACTGGTGCTCGACCGCGTCGAGGTAGCAGACCTGGTCGCAGCCCTTGGCGGCGGCCTCGGCCTGGGCCAGCAGCGAGGCGGCGTAGTTGCCGCCGGTCTTGGCGTCGCCCATGCCGCCGGGGACGGCGCGGACGCGGTCCTCGGAGACCCAGATCGACACCGGGCGCACGCCGCCCGGGAAGTAGGCGCCGGCCGGGGAGGCGATGACGATGAAGAGGTACTCGTTGGCCGGCTTGACGCCGAGGCCGACCTCAGTGGCGATCATGAAGGGGCGCAGGTAGAGGGACTCCTCGCCGCCGTGCGCGGGCACCCAGTCCTTGTCCTGCTGGACCAGCACGTCGCACGCCTCGATGAACGTCTCGACCGGCAGCTCCGGCATCGCCAGGCGGCGCGCGGAACGCTGGAAGCGCTTGGCGTTCTGGTCCGGGCGGAAGGTGGCGACCGAGCCGTCGGGCCGGCGGTAGGCCTTCAGGCCCTCGAAGATCTCCTGAGCGTAGTGCAGGACGTTGGTGGCCGGGTCGAGGGGGATCGGCGCGTACGGAACGAGCTGGCCGTCGTGCCAGCCGCGGCCCTCGGTCCACTTGATCGTCACCATGTGGTCGGTGAAGTGGCGGCCGAATCCGGGGCTGGCCAGGATCGCCTCGCGCTCCGCGGCGGCGAGCGGGTGGGCGGAGGGCTTGAGCTCGATCGTGGGCGTCGTCATGTGTTGTCCTTCACCGGTTGTAGTGACGAGCCGCGTGCACGCCCGCACGGCCGGTGGCCAGTGTGCGGACGTCCGAGCATTCCCTCATGTCGCGGCTTCGCGTTCGATTATCGCGCGCGGGCCCCGGCGGACGGAATCGGGGTGAATGCGGCCCGGGGTTGATGGTGGCACCCGGCGACCGCACAGGAAAAGCCGCCGGGCGCTGATGCGACCCGGCGGCTTGGGCGTGCTCGGCGGGTCAGCCGGCTACGCGTACGGCGAGGGCGTCGCCGATCTCCGAGGTGCCGCGGGCGGGCTTGCCGGCCCGCTCGGTCAGGTCGGCGGTGACCGCCGCGTCGATGCGGTCGGCCTCGCCGTCGTAGCCGAGGTGGCGCAGCAGCAGGGCGACGGACAGGACCGTGGCGGTGGGGTCGGCCTTGCCCTGGCCGGCGATGTCCGGGGCCGAGCCGTGGACCGGCTCGAACATGGACGGGAACTCCCGGGCGGGGTTGATGTTGCCGGAGGCGGCCACGCCGATGCCGCCGGAGACGGCCGCGGCGAGGTCGGTGATGATGTCGCCGAAGAGGTTGTCGGTGACGATCACGTCGAACCGGGCCGGGTCGGTGACCAGGTAGATGGTCGCCGCGTCGACGTGGATGTAGTCGGTGGTGACCTCGGGGAACTCCTGGGCCACCTTGTTGAAGATGTTGGTCCACAGGTGCCCGGCGAAGGTCAGCACGTTGTTCTTGTGGACCAGCGTGAGCTTCTTGCGCGGGCGGGCCTGGGCCCGGGCGAAGGCGTCGCGGACCACGCGCTCCACACCGAACGCCGTGTTGACGGAGACCTCGGTGGCGACCTCGTGCTCGGTGCCCTTGCGGATGGTGCCGCCGTTGCCCGTGTAGGGACCCTCGGTGCCCTCGCGGACCACGACGAAGTCGATCTCGGGCTGGCCGGCGAGCGGGGTGGCGACACCGGGGAGCAGCTTCGACGGACGCAGGTTGACGTGGTGGTCGAAGGCGAACCGGAGCTTGAGCAGGAAGCCGCGCTCCAGCACACCGGACGGCACGGACGGGTCGCCGATGGCGCCGAGCAGGATGGCGTCGTGCCGCTTGAGCGCGTCGAGGTCGGCGTCGGTGAGGGTCTCACCGGTGGCGTGGTACCGCCTGGCGCCGAAGTCGTACTCCTGGGTCTCCAGCTTCACATCCTGCGGCAGGACGGCGGAGAGGACCTTGAGACCCTCGGCCACGACCTCCTGGCCGATGCCGTCACCGGGGATCACTGCGAGATTGATGCTGCGAGACATGTCGGCACCCTACTCCTCGTCCCAGGTGATGACACGGCCCGTCCGCGATGCGGACACCCGGACGGGTGCGGTGTCATCCCGTCGGCTGGCGTTCACCCGGGGATGGCCCGGCCGTCGCAACCCCGTGGGAACTTCCCCTCCATGGAGACTCCCGACTTCGGCATCCCGCGCCCGCTGGCGGAGCGGATGAGCATGGCCGAGCAGTACGAGTACCTGCGCGCCCGGCTGGTCCCCCGCCGCACCCTGGTGACGGCGGGCGCGGTGGCGGGCGGGCTGCTGGCCGGCTGCTCCGGCGGTGCCGGCGCGGCGGCGCGGCCGGGTCCTTCCGCCTCCCGGGTGTCCGGTTCGGTGGTCCGGCCGTTCGGCCGCCACCTGGCCTTCGGCGCCGATCCGAGGACGCAGATGCGGGTCTCCTGGCAGGTGCCGTTCGCGGTGCGGCGGCCGTATCTGCGCCTCGGGACGCGCCCGGACGACCTCGGCCGCCGGGTCCCGGCCGAGCTGCGCAACCTGCGCACGCCCGGGGTGCGGGGGGTGCGGCGGGCGGTCGAGCAGTACTACCTGCACGCGGCCCTGGACGGGCTCCGGCCGGGCACGACGTACTACTACGGGGTCGGGCACGAGGGCTGGGACCCCGCCGCGCCCGCCCACCGCGCCGCCCTCGCCTCGTTCCGTACGGCGCCCGCGGCGGCGGAGCGCTTCGTCTTCACCGCCTTCGGCGACCAGGGCGTCGGCCGGGCCGCGAACGCCAACGATCACCTGGTACGGCGTCAGGACCCGGCCTTCCACCTGCACGCGGGCGACATCTGCTACGCGGACGTCAACGGCGCCGGGCGGACCTCGGACGGCTACGACCCCACGTTCTGGGACCTGTTCCTGAAGCAGAACGAGCCGGTCGCGCGGTCGGTGCCGTGGATGGTGACGACCGGCAACCACGACATGGAGGCCTGGTACTCGCCGGACGGCTACGGCGGCCAGCTCGCCAGGTTCTCCCTGCCGGACAGCGGGTTCGACCCGCGCGGGACGCCGGGCGCCTACGCGTTCACCTACGGCAACACCGCCTTCGTGGCGCTGGACGCCAACGACGTGTCGTACGAAATCCCCGCCAACCACGGGCACAGCGACGGCCGGCAGACCCGCTGGCTGGACGCGAAGCTGAGGGAGCTGCGGGCCAGGCGGGGCGTGGACTTCGTGGTCGTCTTCTTCCACCACTGCGCGTACTCGACCTCTCAGCACGCCTCGGACGGCGGGGTGCGGGCGAAGTGGCTGCCGCTGCTCGCCAGGCACCGGGTGGACCTGGTGATCAACGGGCACAACCACGTCTACGAGCGCACGGACGCCATCCGGAACAGCGCGGTGGGCCGCGAGGTGCCCATCGGCGGCTCGACCGACCCCGCCCGGGACGGAATCGTGTACGTCACCGCCGGCGGGGGCGGCCGCGACCTGTACTCCTTCCCCTCGGGCGTCAAGGACAGCTACGAGGGGCACGTCCGTCGGCACCGCGCGGTGCCGACCTTCCACTGGGGCCGGGACAAGGAGCGGGTGCCGGAGACGGCGCACTGGTCGCGGGTGCGCTACACCGGCTTCTCGCTGCTCAGGGTGGAGGCGCGGCCGGGCCCGAGGCCGCGGCTGAAGGTGTCGGCGCTGGCGCAGGACGGCCGGCGGATCGACCACTTCGAGGTGCGGCGCGGCGGCTGAGGCCGCACCGCACCCCACGGGGTGCGGCTCCCGGTCGGGGGCGGCTCAGTGGCCGGTCTCGCCGCCGTTGTCGCGGCGGTCGAGGGCGCGCTGGAGGGCGGCGGCGGCGTTCTTGCGGTCGGACTCGCTGGTGCGGGTCGCGTGGCGGACCCGGCGGCTGACGGTCGTCTCGGCCATGGCAGATCGACTCCTTCGACGCACGTGGTGTGCGCAATGAGGGTTACGAGACGCCGGAAGGGGCGGGGAGCAGCGGCCGCAGGGGTTGCCTGCACGGGGCCCGGCTCACGACCGCCATTCGCTGGATCGAGCGAGACGTTCGGCTTCTTCCAAAGTAAGGGAGCGGCCCGCGCCTGTCTGCCCAATTACTCGGACTTCCTACTATCTGAGACGGCGGACCCGGCCACACCGCGCTGACCTGCGCGTTCACCGTCCGGGTCGCGGGACCCGAACGGCCCTCGGGAAGTGGAAACGGGCCGGGGAGCCTGATCGTGTCAGGCTCCCCGGCCCGTCGCTCGGGGGGCGGGGATCAGCCCATGTGCGGGTACGTGTAGTCGGTCGGCGGGACCAGGGTCTCCTTGATCGCGCGGGTCAGGGTCCAGCGCAGGAGGTTCTGGGGGGCGCCGGCCTTGTCGTTGGTGCCGGAGGCACGGCCGCCGCCGAAGGGCTGCTGGCCGACGACGGCACCGGTCGACTTGTCGTTGATGTAGAAGTTGCCCGCCGCGTAGCGGAGCTTCTCCATCGTGTAGGCGGCCGCGGCGCGGTCGTTGGAGACGACCGAACCGGTGAGCGCGTAGTCCGACACCGACTCCATCTGGGTCAGCATCTCGTCGTACTGGTCGTCCTCGTAGACGTGCACGGCCAGGAACGGGCCGAAGTACTCGGTCGTGAAGACCTCGTTCTCCGGGTCGGTGCACTCCACGACCGTCGGGCGGACGAAGTAGCCGACCGAGTCGTCGTAGCTGCCGCCCGCGACGATCGTGCAGGTCGGGTCCGCCTTGGCGCGGTCGATCGCGGCCTTGTTCTTGGCGAACGAGCGCTCGTCGATCACGGCGCCCATGAAGTTCGACAGGTCGGTGACGTCACCCATGGTGAGGTAGTCGACCTCGGCCGCGAACTCCTCCTTGAAGCCCGAGTTCCAGATGGAGGCCGGGATGTAGGCGCGGGAGGTGGCGCTGCACTTCTGGCCCTGGTACTCGAAGGCACCGCGGGTCAGGGCGGTCTTGAGCACCGCGCGGTCGGCGCTCGGGTGCGCGACCAGGAAGTCCTTGCCGCCGGTCTCGCCGACCAGGCGCGGGTAGGAGCGGTACTTCTCGATGTTGTTGCCGACCGTCTTCCACAGGTACTGGAAGGTCTTGGTCGAGCCGGTGAAGTGGATGCCGGCCAGGTCGCGGTGTTCCAGGACGACCTTGGAGACCTCGATGCCGTCACCGGTGACGAGGTTGATGACGCCCTTGGGCAGGCCCGCCTCCTCCAGCAGCCGCATGAGGAGGACGGCCGCGTGGGTCTGCGTCGGGGACGGCTTCCAGACCACGACGTTGCCCATGAGCGCGGGGGCGGTGGGCAGGTTCGCGGCGATCGCCGAGAAGTTGAACGGCGTGATCGCGTAGACGAAGCCCTCCAGCGGGCGGTGGTCCATGCGGTTCCACACGCCCGGGGAGTTCGCCGGGGGCTGCTCGGCGAGGATCTGGCGGGCGTAGTGGACGTTGAAGCGCCAGAAGTCGACGAGCTCGCAGGGGCTGTCGATCTCGGCCTGCTGGGCGGTCTTCGACTGGCCGAGCATGGTGGAGGCGGCGATCGTCTCGCGCCACGGGCCGGAGAGCAGCTCGGCGGCGCGCAGGATGATCGCGGCGCGGTCGTCGAAGGACATGGCGCGCCAGGCCGGCGCGGCGGCCAGGGCCGCGTCCACGGCGTCCTGCGCGTCCTGCTGGGTGGCGTGGCGCAGGGTGCCGATGACGGCCTTGTGGTTGTGCGGCTGGACCACCTGGAACGACTCACCGCCGCCCATGCGCTTCTCGCCGCCGATGGTCATCGGCAGGTCGATCGGGTTGTCGGCCAGCTCCTTGAGCTTGGCCTCCAGGCGCAGGCGCTCGGGTGAACCGGGGGCGTAGCCGTGCACCGGCTCGTTGACGGGGGTGGGGACCTGGGTCACAGCGTCCATGAGATCCGTAACTCCTTGTACGTGAGCGGGTGTTCGGGCTCAGCCCTTGCTGACCATCGACCGGAGGAAGAAGCGCAGGTTCGCCGGCTTCTCCGCCAGACGGCGCATGAAGTAGCCGTACCAGTCGGTGCCGTAGGCGGTGTAGACGCGCATGCGGTGGCCCTCGGCGGCCAGGCGCAGGTGCTCGTCGCCGCGGATGCCGTACAGCATCTGGAACTCGTACTCGTCGAGCTTTCGGCCGGCCTGGTGGGCCAGCTCCTGGGCGATGGAGATCAGGCGCGGGTCGTGGGACCCGATCATCGGGTAGCCCTCGCCCTCCATCAGCGTCCTCAGGATACGCACGTAGGCCTTGTCGATCTCGTGCTTCTGCTGGTAGGCGACCTCGGCGGGCTCCTTGTAGGCGCCCTTCACCAGACGCACGCGGCTGCCGGCGTCCGCCAGGCGGCGGGCGTCGGCCTCGGTGCGGAAGAGGTAGGCCTGGATGACGCAGCCGGTCTGCGGGAAGTCCTTCCGCAGTTCCTCGTGGATGGCGAACATCGAGTCCAGGGTGGTGTGGTCCTCGGCGTCCAGCGTGACGGTCGTGCCGATGGCGGCGGCGGCCTCGACGACCGGGCGGACGTTGGCGAGGGCCAGCTCGTGGCCGCCCTCCAGCGCCTGGCCGAACATGGACAGCTTGACGGACATCTCGACGCGCTCGCCGAGCGCCAGCTCCTTCAGCCGGCCGATCAGCTCCAGGTAGGCGTCCCGGGCGGCGGCGGCCTGCTCGGGGGTGGTGATGTCCTCGCCGACGACGTCCATCGTCAGCTCCAGGCCCTTGGCCGTGAGGTCCTCGACGATCGGGACGATGTCGGTCACGGTCTCGCCGGGGATGAAGCGGTCGACGACCTGCTTGGTCACCGGGGCCGCCGAGATCAGGCGACGCATCCGGTCGCTGCGCGACGCGGCGAGAATCACGGGACCCAGCACGGGGCACCTCCACAGGCAAGCATCTAAAGGGCCACTACCCGACTGTCCGGGTACGGCACGGAGAACCACCGTGAAACCTAAGGAGTTCTCCGATCGTGGGCCATCGACAGCTGTCACGCATCCCCGACTCCGATCTCAGACAGATGTATGAAGAGGGCCGGGGAATGCGGGAGAATGCCCGGGTGGCGACCGATTACAAGGGTGACTACCAGGAACTGGTGGACGAGATCTCGGAGCTGCTGGGCGCGCCCGCGACCCTGGAGAACCGGGACTTCGAGCTGATCGCCTTCGGCGCGTACGACAGCGAGGGCGACCTGGACCCCTCGGCCCTGGACCCGGTGCGCACCCGCTCGATCCTGACCCGGCGCTCCACGACGGCGGTGCGCACCTGGTTCGAGGGCTTCGGCATCACGCGCGCGACCGGACCCGTGCGCATCCCGCCGACCCCGGACGCCGGTGTCTACCGCGGGCGCATCTGCCTGCCCGTGCGCCACCGGGGCGTGGTCCTCGGCTACGTCTGGCTGCTGGACGACGATCCGGGCCCGACGGACGCGCAGCTCGCCGCCGCCATGCTGGTGGCCGGCCGGATCGGCGCGCTGCTGGCCGACGAGGCGCAGGCCGGGGCCGACCTCGGCCGGGAGCTACGGGCGGTGCTGGCTGCGGAGCGCGGCTGGCAGCAGGACATGGCGGTGGCCGAGCTGCGCACGGCGCTGGGGCCCCGCGCGGACGTCCCGCACACGCTGGTCTGCGTGGCGCCCTGGCCGTCCGCCGATCCGGAGCAGGCGCCGTCCGCGCGCGCGGTCCCGCACGCCACCGCGCTGTGCACGGTTCCGTGGGGGGCGACGGAGCAGAGCCTGGCGGTGCTGGTCCGGCTGCGCGCGACGGATGTGGCGACGCCGGCGCTGGCGGCGGCCGCACGGCTGCTGAAGGAGACGGAGGGGGCCGGGGGCCGCGGCCCGCGGGACCGGCCGACGGCGGCCGCCGGGGTCGGGGAGCCCCGGACCGGTCTCGCCGAGCTGGGGGACGTCTGGCGGGAGGCGTCCGCCGCGGCGCGCGCCGCGCTGGCCGAACCGCGGCTCGGTCCGGTCGCCGAGTGGCGGCTGATCGGGCCGTACCGGCTGCTGACCGCGCTGCCGCCGCAGTCCGCCCACGACCCGGTGGTCGGCCCGCTGCTCTCCCCCGCCCACCGTGAACTGGCCCGTACCGCGGAGGTGTACCTCGACTGCGCGGGCCAGGCCGGCCGCACGGCCGCCGGCCTGGGCATCCACCGCCAGACGCTGTACTACCGCCTGTCCCGGGTGGAACAGCTCACGGGCCTGGACCTGGACGACGGCGAGGACCGCCTGCTGCTGCACATGGCCCTCAAGAGGGCGCGGCTGTAGTCCGGGCGGCCCGGCTCGGCCAGGCTCCGCGGGGCTCAGCTCTTCGTGGCCGCCTCGACGACCTGGCGCAGGCCCTCGGTCAGTGCCTCGCCCTCGGGGGCGCTCTTCGGGTCGAACGTCCACTGGGCGATGAGTCCGGTCATGAGCGTCAGGTAGAAGCGGCCGAGCGTGTCCGCGCTCTCGTCGGAGACCTCCTCCTCCGGCACTCCCATCAGCAGCGCCACCAGTCCGCGGCCGCCCTCGCGCTGGGCCTGTGACAGGTGCTCGCGCACCACCGGCATGTCGAGGGTCATGACCTCCATGCTCAGCCGGTAGACAGAGCCGGGCTCCCGCATGGTGGCGATGATGTTGGACCACACCCAGCGGAAGCGCTCCAGCGATCCGGGCGCGCCCTCGGCCAGGTCCCCGCTCCCCTCGAAGGCGCCGGACACGTTCTCCATGAGCCCGACGTAGGCCTGCGCGAGAAGGGCGTCCTTCGAGCCGTAGTGGTAGCCGATCGAGGCCAGATTGGTCCCCGACTCCTTCACGATGTCGCGCGCCGTCGTCCGCGCGAACCCCTTCTCCAGCAGGCAGCGCTTGGCGCCTTCGAGCAGATCCTCACGGTGTCCCATGCGGATCAGGCTACCCGGCGGTCCATACGGGCGTCCTAGACGACTGACTTATACACGGGTTTCACACGAGTGTCCTACACGCGTGTTCTATACAAGCGTTCTAGACAAGCGTTTAAGACGTCCGTACAGTCCCTGTCATGACGAACTCGACGAGCACGACCTCCGTCGGCGCCGAGAGCGCCCCCGTCCGTGCCGGACGCCGTGAGTGGACCGCTCTGGGCGTGCTGATGCTGCCGCTGCTGCTGGTCTCCATGGACGTCTCGGTCCTGTACTTCGCCACTCCGGCGATCAGCGCCGATCTGCGGCCGAGCGGCACCCAGCAGCTGTGGATCTTCGACATCTACGGCTTCGTCCTGGCCGGCCTGCTGATGACGATGGGGTCCCTGGGCGATCGCATCGGCCGCCGCAGGCTCCTGCTCACGGGCGCCGCGGCCTTCGGCGGGGCCTCGCTCCTCGCCGCCTACGCCGACAGCGCCGGGACCCTGATCGCGGCCCGCGCGATCCTCGGCATCGGCGGCGCCACCCTGATGCCGTCGACCATGGCCCTGCTGCGCACGATGTTCACCGACCCCGGCCAGCGGGCCAAGGCGATCGGGCTGTGGTCAGGCGTGATGACGGGCGGCATCGCCCTCGGCTCGGTGATGAGCGGCGTTCTCGTCGAGCACTTCTGGTGGGGCTCGGTCTTCCTGGTCAACCTGCCCGCGATGGCACTGCTGCTGGTCCTCGGCCCCTTCCTGCTCCCCGAGTCGAAGGACCCGAACCCCGGCCGCTTCGACTGGCCCAGCGTCCCGCTGTCGATGGCCGCCGTGCTCCCCGTGATCTACGGCCTGAAGGAGATCCCCTCCGAGGGCTGGCACCCGCTGTACGTCGTCTCGGTGACGGTCGGTCTGCTCTTCGCGGCGCTCTTCGTCCACCGTCAGCGCACCGCCGCCTCACCGCTGATCCCGCCGGCACTGCTGCGCGGCCGCGGCTTCACCCCGGCGCTGGTCCTGACCCTGGTCTCCGCGTTCGGCATGATGGGCTCGGCCATCTTCACCACCCAGTACCTGCAGTCGGTCCTCGGCAAGAGCCCGCTCCAGGCCGCCCTGTGGAGCCTGCTCCCGTCGGTGCTGATCGGTGTCGCGGGGCCGGTCACCGGGGTGCTCGTCGCCCGGGGCGTCCACCGCGGCCACGTCGTCGCCGCCGGGTTCGCCGTCACGGCGGCCGGCTACGCGACCCTCGCCTTCGCCGGCACCGACTCCCTCTGGCTGGTGCTGGCCGCCGCCGGGGTCCTGGCCTCCGGCGTCGTGATGGTGCTGTCCCAGCTCACCGACCTGGCCATGTCCACCGCTCCGGTGGAGCGCGCGGGCAGCGCCTCCTCCCTGCTGGAGACGGCCACCGAGTTCGGCGGCGCGCTCGGCATGGCGGTCCTCGGTTCCGTCGGCACGGCCGTCTACCGGCACCGGATGCCGTCCTCGGCCCCGGCCGAGGCCCGCGAGACCCTGGGCGGCGCCCTGGCCGACGCCGCCCGGCTGCCCGGCCGGGCCGGTGAGTCCCTGCTCGCCACGGCGCGGGAGGCCTTCACCAGCGGGATGCACGGCGTGGCGATCGCCGGGACGGTGGTCCTGGCGCTGGCCGCGGTGGGCGCGGCGGTGACCCTGCGGAAGATCCGGGTGGGCGACGAGGCGTAGGACACCGGGCGACGCCCGGGACACACGGAGAACGCCGGACGGGCCGAGGGAACTCGGCCCGTCCGGCGTTTCGTGACGCCCGGACGAGAGGGAGGTCAGACCAGGTTCACCGAGCGGGCGGAGGTCGCCCCGATCTCCTCGGCCACCTCGGCCAGCACACCGGGGGCGACCGTGTCGTCGACGGTGAGGACGGCCAGCGCCTCGCCGCCCACCGTCGCACGGGCCACCTGCATGCCGGCGATGTTGATGCCCGCCTCGCCGAGGATGCGGCCGACGGTGCCGACGACACCCGGGCGGTCCTCGTAGCGCAGGACGGCCATGTGGTCGGCGAGCGCGAGGTCGACGTCGTACTCGCCGACCGCCACGATCTTCTGGACGTGCTTCGGGCCGGCCAGGGTGCCGGAGACGGACACCTCCTCGCCGTTGCCCAGGGTGCCGCGCACGGTCACCACGTTGCGGTGGTCCGACGACTCGGAGCTGGTGGTCAGGCGCACCTCGACACCGCGCTCCTGGGCGAACAGCGGCGCGTTGACGTAGGACACCGTCTCGTCCACGACGTCCTCGAACACGCCCTTGAGCGCGGACAGTTCGAGCACCTTCACGTCGTGCTGGGTGATCTCGCCGTAGACCTCGACGTCGAGGCGGACCGCGACCTCGCCCGCGAGCGCGGTGAAGATGCGGCCGAGGCGCTCGGCGAGCGGCAGGCCCGGCTTCACGTCCTCGGCGATGACACCGCCCTGGACGTTCACCGCGTCGGGCACCAGCTCGCCGGCGAGCGCGAGGCGCACCGACTTCGCGACCGCGATACCGGCCTTCTCCTGGGCCTCGTCCGTGGAGGCGCCGAGGTGCGGGGTGCACACGACCTGGTCAAGCTCGAACAGCGGGGAGTCGGTGCAGGGCTCCTTCGCGTACACGTCGAGGCCGGCGCCGGCCACCCGGCCCTCCTTCAGCGCCGCGTACAGCGCCGCCTCGTCGACGATGCCGCCACGGGCCGCGTTGACGATGCGCACGCTGGGCTTGACCTTGCGCAGCGCCTCGTCGCCGATCAGGCCGAGGGTCTCGGGCGTCTTGGGCAGGTGGACGGTGATGAAGTCGGAGACCTCGAGCAGCTCGTCCAGGGAGAGCACCTTGACGCCCATCTGCGCGGCCCGCGCGGGCTGCACGTAGGGGTCGTAGGCGACGACCTTCATGCCGAAGGCGGACATGCGCTGCGCGACCAGGGCGCCGATACGGCCCAGGCCCACCACGCCCAGCGTCTTCTCGGCCAGCTCGACGCCCGTGTACTTGCTGCGCTTCCACTCGCCGTTCTTCAGCGCGGCGTTGGCCTGCGGGATGTTGCGGGCGGTGGCCAGGATCAGGCCGCAGGCCAGCTCGGCGGCCGTGACGATGTTGGAGGTCGGGGCGTTGACGACCATCACGCCGGCCTTGGTGGCGGCCGAGACGTCGACGTTGTCCAGGCCGACGCCGGCGCGGGCGACGACCTTGAGCTTCTTGGCGGCGGCGACGGCCTCCGCGTCGACCTTGGTGGCGGAGCGGATCAGGATCGCGTCGACGTCGGCGATGGCGGGGAGCAGTTCGGCTCGGTCGGCTCCGTTGGCGTGCCGGATCTCGAAGTCCGGGCCGAGCGCGTCGACGGTCGCGGGCGACAGCTCTTCAGCGATGAGTACGACGGGTTTCGAGCTCACGTGAGTCCTCACAAGTCCAATGCGGACGGCCGTCCCGACGGCCGCTGGCGGTGGAGGGGGGCTAGCCGCGGAAGACGCACGACGCTGTGGGCCTGACGCGTATGTTGTGCAGCAGTCTAGTGGCGCCAGAGTCGCCGTATTGCGCCGCTGCGGAAGTATCACCCGTCCGTGGCTGGACGGGGTGGACAACCGGTGGACGGCGTTCGCGGATCGTCGTCGGCCCGGCCGGGTCCGGGGTGGCGGAAGGGGGCCGGAGCAGCATGCCCCGGCCCCCTGACGCGAGGCTTACGCCTCCTCGTTCACCCAGCTCATCAGCTTGCGCAGCTGCTTGCCGGTGGTCTCCAGCAGGTGCTCGGAGTCCTGCTGCTTGTACTCGTTGTACTTCTTCAGACCGCCGTGGTACTCGTCCATCCAGGTCTGGGCGAAGGTGCCGTCCTGGATCTCGGCGAGGACCTGCTTCATCTCGGCCTTGGTGGCGTCGGTGATGATGCGCGGGCCGGTGACGTAGTCGCCCCACTCGGCGGTCTCGGAGACGGACCAGCGCATCTTCTCCAGGCCGCCCTCGTACATGAGGTCGACGATCAGCTTCAGCTCGTGCAGGCACTCGAAGTAGGCGATCTCCGGCTGGTAGCCCGCCTCGACCAGGGTCTCGAAACCGGCCTTGACCAGGGCGGAGGTGCCGCCGCACAGCACGGCCTGCTCACCGAACAGGTCGGTCTCGGTCTCCTCGGTGAAGGTCGTCTTGATGACGCCGGCGCGGGTGCCGCCGATGGCCTTGGCGTACGACAGGGCCAGCGCGAAGGCGTTGCCGGTCGCGTCCTGCTCGACGGCGGCGATCGCGGGGACGCCGCGGCCCTCCTCGTACTGGCGGCGGACCAGGTGGCCCGGGCCCTTGGGGGCGACCAGGGCGACGTCGACGCCGGCCGGGGCCTTGATGAAGCCGAAGCGGACGTTGAAGCCGTGCGCGAAGAACAGCGCGTCGCCGTCGTTCAGGTTCGGGGCGATCGACTCCTCGTAGACCTGGGCCTGGATCGGGTCCGGGATGAGGATCATGATGACGTCGGCCTCGGTGGCGGCCTCGGCGGGGCTCACCACGCGCAGGCCCTGCTCCTCGGCCTTGGCCTTGGACTTGGAGCCCTCGTGCAGACCGACGCGGACGTCGACACCGGAGTCACGCAGCGACAGCGCGTGGGCGTGGCCCTGGCTGCCGTAGCCGATGACCGCGACCTTGCGGCCCTGGATGATGGACAGGTCGGCGTCAGCGTCGTAGAACAGCTCGGCCACTTTGGGTTCTCTCCTTGGTGTGCAGATGGTGCGTCCCACCGTATGCCGGTGGGGGGACGGGAAGTTCCGGGGTCTCGGCATACGGGCGGCGCGGGACCGCCCGTACCCAGCCTTACGCGGATCGGTC
Organism: Streptomyces sp. WI03-4A; assembly: GCF_033792105.1. Lineage (NCBI taxonomy): Bacteria > Bacillati > Actinomycetota > Actinomycetes > Kitasatosporales > Streptomycetaceae > Streptomyces > Streptomyces sp. WI03-4A. Next base: position 99,266 of record NZ_JARAUO010000019.1, on the reverse strand, counting down.
CAGAGCGCGCAGCGAGCGGTCCGTGATGGAGCGGGCGCCCCGGCCGATCGCGATGGTGCCGGACTGGACCAGCTCCTTGATGCCGAACGGCTCCAGCATCTTGAGCATGGCGGACAGCTTCTCGCTGGACCCGGTGGCCTCGATGGTCACGGCCTCCGGGGAGACGTCGACGGTCTTGGCGCGGAACAGCTGGACGATCTCCACGATCTGGGACCGCGTCTCGTTGTCGGCGCGCACCTTCACCAGGACGAGTTCGCGCTGAACGGCGTGGCCGGGTTCCAGCTCGACGATCTTCAGCACGTTGACCAGCTTGTTGAGCTGCTTGGTGACCTGCTCCAGCGGCAGGTCCTCGACGCCCACCACGATGGTGATGCGGGAGATGTCGGGGTGCTCGGTGACACCCACCGCGAGCGAGTCGATGTTGAAGCCGCGGCGGGAGAAGAGGGCGGCGATCCGGGCCAGGATGCCCGGCGTGTTCTCCACCAGGACGGAGAGCGTGTGCTTGGACATTTTCTCGTTCGTCTCTCTCGCTCAGTCGTCTTCGTTGTCGCCGAAGTCGGGGCGGACGTCCCGGGCGGCCATGATCTCGTCGTTGGAGGTGCCGGCGGCGACCATCGGCCACACCATCGCGTCCTCGTGGACGATGAAGTCGACGACGACCGGACGGTCGTTGATCGAGTTCGCCTCCTCGATGACCTTGTCCAGGTCCTCCGGGCGCTCGCAGCGGATGGCGTAGCAGCCCATGGCCTCCGACAGCTTCACGAAGTCGGGGACGCGGGTGCCGGCGCTCGGCTGCCTGCCGTCGGCCTCCGGGCCGCTGTGCAGCACGGTGTTGGAGTAGCGCTGGTTGTAGAAGAGGGTCTGCCACTGGCGGACCATCCCGAGGGCGCCGTTGTTGATGATGGCGACCTTGATCGGGATGTTGTTCAGCGCGCAGGTGGTCAGTTCCTGGTTGGTCATCTGGAAGCAGCCGTCGCCGTCGACCGCCCAGACGGTGCGCTCCGGCCGGCCGGCCTTGGCGCCCATGGCGGCCGGGACCGCGTAGCCCATCGTCCCGGCGCCGCCGGAGTTCAGCCAGGTGGCAGGCTGTTCGTACTGGATGAAGTGCGCGGACCACATCTGGTGCTGGCCGACGCCCGCCGCGAAGATCGTGCCCTCCGGGGCGAGCTGCCCGATGCGCTCGATGACCTGCTGCGGGGAGAGCGAGCCGTCCGCGGGCTGGTCGTAGCCGAGCGGATAGGTCTCGCGCCAGCGGTTCAGGTCGCTCCACCAGGCGGTGTAGTCGCCCGTCTGGCCCTCGCTGTGCTCCTTCTGCACCGCCTGGACCAGGTCGGCGATGACCTCGCGGGCGTCGCCGACGATCGGCACGTCGGCGGCGCGGTTCTTGCCGATCTCGGCCGGGTCGATGTCGGCGTGGACGATCTTGGCGTACGGGGCGAAGCTGTCCAGCTTGCCGGTGACGCGGTCGTCGAAGCGGGCTCCGAGGGCGACGATCAGGTCGGCCTTCTGCAGCGCGGTGACGGCGGTGACCGCACCGTGCATGCCCGGCATCCCCACGTGCAGCGGGTGGCTGTCGGGGAATGCGCCGAGCGCCATCAGGGTGGTGGTGACGGGCGCTCCGGTGAGTTCGGCGAGGACCTTCAGCTCGGCGGTGGCCTGCGCCTTGAGGACGCCGCCGCCGACGTACAGCACGGGCCGCTTGGCCGAGGTGATCAGCTTGGCCGCCTCGCGGATCTGCTTGGCGTGCGGCTTGGTCACCGGGCGGTAGCCGGGCAGGTCCATGGTGGGCGGCCAGGAGAAGGTGGTCTTCGCCTGGAGGGCGTCCTTGGCGATGTCGACCAGGACCGGGCCGGGGCGGCCGGTGGAGGCGATGTGGAACGCCTGGGCGATCACCCGCGGGATGTCCTCGGCCTTGGTGACCAGGAAGTTGTGCTTGGTGACCGGCATGGTGATGCCGACGATGTCCGCTTCCTGGAAGGCGTCGGTGCCGATGGCCTTGGACGCGACCTGGCCGGTGATCGCCACGAGCGGCACCGAGTCCATGTGCGCGTCGGCGATGGGCGTGACCAGGTTGGTGGCGCCCGGGCCCGAGGTGGCCATGCAGACGCCGACCTTGCCGGTGGCCTGCGCGTAGCCGGTGGCCGCGTGGCCGGCGCCCTGCTCGTGGCGGACCAGCACGTGCCGGACCCGGGTGGAGTCCATCAGCGGGTCGTACGCCGGCAGGATCGCGCCGCCGGGGATACCGAATACCGTCTCAGCGCCGACCTCCTCGAGGGAGCGGATGAGGGACTGCGCACCCGTCACGTGCTCGACGGTGGCGGAGTGCTGTCCTCCGGATCGGGGCCGCGGCTGCGGATGGGCCCCGGTGGCCTGCTCGGTCATCGGCATTCTCTTCTCGATGCTGAGGTTTTTGCGAGGTTTGGGCGGAGTTCGAGCGCTGCACGAACGGCACTCGTGCAACAAAAAACCCCTCGTGCCGTAAGGCAAGCGAGGGGAGCGCGCCGGTGAGGTCGCTGGGGATTCCGGATCTCCTCCGGTGGGTCCCAGCTCAGCCGACGCGCTGTCCAAGTACGAGAATTCGGGTGCGCATGGAACTGACCCTCCCCCCGGCACGCACCACGTGTCAAGTGGGTGGGACGGGAGTCTCATTATGTGAGCGGAGACCACTGCCACCTCCGATGACGGCGGACACCCCCTTGGTGTACACCCCGCCGCCCCCGCCCGCGAACGCCGGCTCGGCCGGAGCGTGCGGCACCGGATAATGGCCTGATCCGATCGCCCGGCGCAGCCGGTACTCGTCCAGCGGTCCCGCGAACGCCATGCCCTGCCCGTGGGTGCAGCCCATGGCGCGCAGCGCGACCACCTGCTCCGGCAAATCCACGCCCTCGGCGACGGACTGCAGCCCGAGGTCGCCCGCGATACGCAGCAGCCCGCTGGTGATCTTGTGCAGCCGCGCGGACTCCACCACGCCCTCGACCAGGCCGCGGTCGAGCTTGAGGACGTCCACCGGCAGTCTGCGCAGGGCCGTGATCGCCGCGTAGCCGCTGCCGAAGCCGTCGAGCGCGATCCGCACGCCGAGCCGGCTGAGCGCGGTCAGCCGCCGCTCCAGCTCGTCCAGCGAGGCGGCCCGGGGGTCGGTGTCGGCCAGCTCGAGGACCAGCGCGCCGGGCGGCAGCCCGTGCCGGGTGAGCAGCGCCTCCACGGAGGCGAGCGGTGCCGAGCGGTCCAGCAGCCGCCGGGCGCTCATCCGGACGGTCACCGGCACCGCGGCCCCGGCGGCGGCCCGCTCGGCGGCCTGCTCCACGGCCTCCTGGAGGATCCAGCGGTCCAGTTCGGCGGTCTTGTCGCCGTCCTCGGCCACGCGCAGGAACTCCGCCGGGGTGAACAGCACCCCCTGGGAGGAGCGCCAGCGCGCCTGCGCGGAGATCGACGTGATCCGGCCGTTCTCCAGGCAGACCACCGGCTGGTGCAGCAGCGCGAACTCGCCGTCGTGCAGCGCCGCGCGCAGCCGGGTGGCCAGCTCCGCCTTGCGGACGACGTCCTGCTGCATCTGCGGCTTGTACAGCTCGACACGGCCCTTGCCCGCCGACTTCGCGCGGTACATGGCGAGGTCGGCGTTGCGCAGCAGTTCGCCCGCGCCGAGGCCCGGTTCCGCGAAGGCGACGCCGATGGAGGCGTTGACCCGGACATCGTTGCCGTCGATGGAGTACGGCTGGGAGAGGGTGGTCCTGAGGCGGTCGGCGAGCTCCAGGATGTTCCGCTCCCGGGCGGCGCGGTCCCGGGTGCCGTCCCCGACGATCAGGGCCGCGAACTCGTCGCCGCCGAGCCGGGAGGCGGTGTCCCCGTGCCGGACGGCGTCGTGCAGTCTGCGGGCGGCCTGGACGAGCAGTTCGTCCCCAGCCTGGTGCCCGATCGTGTCGTTGACGGCCTTGAAGCCGTCCAGGTCGATGAAGAGCACGGCCGTGCCGCGCAGGGCGGTGCCGCGGTCGGTGGCGCGGCGGCCGGACACGGCCTGCTGGACGCGCTGGGTGAACAGCGCGCGGTTGGGCAGGTCGGTGAGCGGGTCGTGCTCGGCGTTGTGCTGCAACTGGGCCTGCAGCCGCACTCTTTCCGTCACGTCCCGGCTGTTGAAGATCAGTCCGCCGTGGTGGCGGTTGACGGTGGACTCGACGTTGAGCCAGCCGCCCCCGCCCTCTGCCTCGCCCGGCCGGGAGGTGCCCCCACCGCCGGACCGGAACCGGCACTCGATGCGCGTGGTCGGCTCCTCGAGCGGGCTGGCGGCGAGGAAGCGGCGCACCTCGTGCACCACGCAGCCCAGGTCCTCCGGGTGGATGAGCGCGGCCAGCTCGGTGCCCACCAGGTCCTCGGCGGGCCGTCCGTAGACCCCGGCGGCGGCCGGGGAGACGTAGCGCAGGATGCCGTTGGGCGCGGCGATCATGATGACATCGCTGGAGCCCTGCACCAGGGAGCGGAAGTGGTTCTCCTTCTGCGCCAGTTCCTGGGTGAGGGTGATGTTGTCCAGCAGCATGATGCCCTGGCGCATGACGAGCGCCAGCACCACGGCGCCCGCGGTGATCAGCACCACGTGGTCGGGCCGGCGGCCGTTGAGCACGTTGTAGAGGATGCCCAGGGTGCACACGGCGGCGGCGAGGTACGGGGTGAGCGCGGCGAGCGAGCCGGTGAGCGGCCGTCCGGCCGGGTACCGGACGTGGTCGCCGCCCGGTGCGGGGGCGGGCGGTGCCGGGTGGCCCGTGGCACGCTGGCCCGGCACGTGCTCGTGGATCACGCGCGTGTGCCCGTCCGGCACGTGCCGTTCGGCCTCCGGCCCACCGGTGCGCCGCGGGGCGGCCCAGGGGGCGTAGGCGAGCAGCAGCGAACCGGCGAACCAGCCGGCGTCCAGCAGCTGTCCGGAGCGGTAGCTGCTGTGCAGCAGCGGCGAGGTGAACAATGCGTCGCACATCACGGTCAGCGCGAGTGCGCCGATCGCGGTGTTGACCGCCGTGCGGTTGCCCGGGGAGCGGCGGAAGTGCAGCGCGAGCACCATGCTGACGAGCGCGATGTCGAGCAGCGGGTACGCCAGGGACAGCGCGGTGTGCGCGACGCTCGACCCGTCGAACCGGGCCGCCTGGGCGAGCGCGAGGCTCCAGGACAGGGTGAGCAGCGAGCCGCCGATCAGCCAGGCGTCGAGGCCGAGGCAGATCCAGCCCGCCCGGGTCACCGGCCGCTTGGCGAGGACCAGCAGGCCCACGATGGCCGGGGGTGCGAAGCACAGGAAGAACAGGTCGGCGTAGCTGGGGCTCGGCACCGGCCGGTCGAGGACGACCTCGTACCACCCCCAGACCGCGTTGCCCAGGGCCGCCATCGCCGAGGAGAGCGAGAACAGCAGCCAGGCGGGCCGGAAGCGGACCCGCGGGCCGCGGGCGTAGAGGAAGCAGGAGACGGCGGCGGCGCCCGCCGCGGCGCTCAGCCCGAAGTCCCCCATGACCAGCGCGACGGCCTGGGACCCCCAGTCGAAGGTGGAGCCGACGGCGTACGCGCCGCAGACCAGGGCGAGGACGAGTTGCTGGACCAGCCGCGACCCGTCGCCGGCGGCCGACGGGCGGGGCGGCAGCGGCGCCCCCGGCAGGTGCGGTGCGCGCAGCCCGCCGTCGAGGGCGGTCGAGAGGGAGGGCGGCGCGTTCACCGGGGCCTCCCGCTCCGCGCCGTACCCGTGTCCCGCCGAGCCCGCTGCGCCGGGTGCCTCCTGCGGCCGCCCGGCCTGCGGTGGTGGCTGTGATGGTTGGTGTGGTGGCCGCGTCTGCGCGTGGCCGTGCGCCAGGGTCGCCGCCGGCGGCTCCGCCGCGTCGGATCGCTCGTCCATAGGCCGTGCATCGCCCGTCGCCCCCCTCACAAATCTGAAATGTCCATCCCCGGCGCCGAACGGTGAGCGGCGCAGCCCCTGTCGGGACGATACACCAGTATCGTCACTCAGGGACATAGCTTCTCTACGCTCCGTGACGATCACCGTCAAGGCGGACACGCCCCGCGTCCGCGAGATCGCGGAGCGTGCCGGAAGCGGATTACTCCCCTGTCGTCAGGATCACGTTTCGCAGGGGCTCGTGGTTCACGAATCGGTGCAACTGGTCCACGAGCAGCCGTTTGGCGCGGGGCAGGAACGCGGAACTGGGGCCGCCGACGTGCGGGCTGATGAGCACTCCGGGCGCCTGCCACAGGGGGTGACCGGGCGGCAGCGGCTCGGGGTCGGTCACGTCCAGCGCCGCGGTGAGGCGCCCGGCTCCCAGCTCCTTGAGCAGCGCCTCCGTGTCGACGACGGGCCCCCGGGCCACGTTCACGAGCAGGGCGCCGTCCTTCATCCGGCCCAGGAACTCCGCGTCGGCCAGCCCGTGCGTCTCCTCCGTCAAGGGCGTGGAGAGGATCACGACATCGGCGTCCGGAAGCAGAGAGGGCAATTCGGTGAGCGGGTGCACGACACCGCGCGCTGTGGTGCGCCGGGAGCGCGCGACGCGCGCCACGCGCGCCACTTCGAAGGGCACGAGCCGGTCCTCGATGGCGGCACCGATGGCGCCGTAGCCGACGATGAGGACGTTCTTGTCGGCCAGGGAGGGATGGAACCGGCTCCGCCAGCGCTCCGCCCGCTGCGCATGGACGAACTCGGGGACTCCGCGCAGGGAGGCGAGGGTCAGGGTCAGGGCGAGCTCCGCCGTGCTCGCCTCGTGCACGCCCCGGGCGTTGCAGAGCTGGACACCGGGCACGATGGAGGACATCCGGGCGGTGATGTCGTCGACGCCGGCCGTGAGCGTCTGGATGACCCGCACCCCGGTCAGGTGCTCCAGCGGGCGTACCTTGACCGGCCACTTCTTCATGTACGGCACCACGTACAGCACACAGTCCGCCGGGTCGCCGGGGAACTCCTGGTCGCCGTCCGCACCGCCGTCCCAGAACAGGTAGCGGGGCCCTTCCGGGAGCCCCTCGATCTCCTCCGGCGCGATGGGCAGCCACACGTCAGCACTCATGACAGGAGGCTATGTCAGGTGCGCCGATGACCAAGGGTTAGGTTGGTGACCCGGACGAGGGAGGTTCACGGGCACGTGGAGCGCAGGACGATCGGCGCGGGGGCGCTCGCGGTGGGGGCCGTCGGACTCGGGTGCATGCCGATGAGCTGGGCGTACAGCGGTTCGCGGCAGCGGGGCGACGCCTCGCTCAGAACCGTGCACCGGGCACTGGACCTCGGCTCGACCCTGCTGGACACGGCCGACATGTACGGCCCGTTCACCAATGAGCTGCTGCTGGGGCGGGTGCTCAAGGAGCGGCGCCCGGAGGCGTTCGTGTCGACCAAGGTGGGCCTGCTCGTGGGTGAGCAGCACATCGTGGCCAACGGCCGTCCGGGCTATGTCCGGCGGGCGTGCGACGCCTCGCTGCGGCGGCTGCAGACGGACGTGATCGACCTCTACCAGCTGCACCGCACGGACCCCGAGGTCCCGGTCGAGGAGACCTGGGGCGCGATGGCCGATCTGGTGCGGGCCGGGAAGGTGCGGGCGCTCGGGCTGTGCGCGGTGGGCGCGCGCGGCCACCGCCGTTCCGGGTCCCGGTTGCACGACACCACGCTCCGCCAGTTGCAGCGGGTGCAGCAGGTCTTCCCGGTGAGCGCGGTGCAGGCGGAGCTCTCGGTGTGGTCGCAGGAGGCGCTGGACGCGCTGCTGCCCTGGTGCGAGTCGCGTGGCGTGGGCTTCCTGGCGGCGATGCCCCTGGGCAACGGGTTCCTGACCGGCACGCTCACGCCGGGCGAGGGGTTCGAACCGGACGACGTCCGGGCCCGCCACCCTCGCTTCACGGCCGAGATGATGGCGTCCAACCAGCCGATCGTCGCCGGTCTGCGCCGGGTCGCGCGCCGGTACGGCGAGGATGTGACCGCCGCTCAGGTGGCCCTCGCCTGGGTGCTCGCCCAGGGCCGTCATGTGATCGCGCTGCCCGGGACCAAGCAGGAGCGCTGGGCCGCGGAGAACGCGGCGGCGGCCGGGCTGCGGCTGTCCGCCGAGGACCTCCTCGAGGTGTCCGGGCTGCCCGCGGCACAGGGGTCCTGGGACTGAGCGACTTCGCGGGAACGGGAACCCGGGCGGTGTGAGCGGTGTATGAGAGTCAGTAGCCGACGCCTCGAAGGGACCAAGACCGTGCCACGTCGACATGTGACGGCCGTGCTGGCCGCGACCGCGCTCCTGCTGACGGCGGGCTGCTCCGGCGGCGGAAGCCCGCCGGGCGGCGGCATGGCGCCGGTGACCACGACCCCGGGGGGCACGGCGTCCTCGCGGGCCGCCGGGCCGACGCCGCCGGCCAAGGGGTCGGTGCGGGTGCTGCGCACGGTGGCCGAGGGCCTGAAGTCCCCCTGGGGTCTGGCCCCGCTGCCGGGCGGCGGCCTGCTGGTCTCCTCCCGCGACGACGGCACCCTCACCCGGATCGACGAGGGGACGGGCCACAAGACCCTGCTGGGCACGGTGTCCGGGGTGTCCGCGGCCGGCGAGGGCGGTCTGCTGGGCATCGCCCTGTCACCCGGTTTCGCCTCGGACCACATGATCTACGCCTACTTCACCTCGGTCTCGGACAACCGCATCGTCCGGGTGCTGTACGACGAGCACAAGCCGGCGGGCGAACAACTGGGCGCGCCGGACACGGTGTTCAGGGGCATCCCTAAGGGCTTCATCCACAACGGCGGGCGGATCGCCTTCGGCCCCGACGGGATGCTCTACGCGGGCACCGGCGAGAGCGGCGACCGCGGGCTGGCCCAGGACCGGAAGTCGCTGGGCGGCAAGATCCTGCGGCTGACCCCGGAGGGCGAGCCGGCCCCCGGCAACCCGTTCCCGCACTCCCCCGTGTACTCCTACGGCCACCGCAACGTCCAGGGCCTGGCCTGGGACCGCCGACAGCGGCTGTTCGCCTCGGAGTTCGGGCAGGACACCTGGGACGAGCTGAACGCGATCAAGCCGGGCGGGAACTACGGCTGGCCGGACGCCGAGGGCGAGTCCTCCGACCCCCGCTTCGTCGGCCCCGTCGCCGAGTGGCACACCGACGACGCCTCCCCCAGCGGGATCGCCTACGTCGACGGGGTGATCTGGATGGCGGCGCTGAAGGGGCAGCGCCTGTGGCGCATCCCGCTGAACGGCACCAAGGCCTCGGCACCTCCGCGGGCCTTCCTCACCGGCGAGTACGGCCGGTTGCGCACCGTGGTTTCGGCGGGCGGCGGCAAGGTGTGGCTGGTGACGAGCAACACCGACGGCCGCGGCAAGCCCAAGAAGGGGGACGACCGGGTGCTGGAGGTGCGGGTGAGGTAGCCCCACGGCTCACCCCGGATCCGGCGCCTCCTGCTCCTCGGCGGCGCCGGCGGCGGACTGCCCGGGCCGGCGGACGACGACCTTTCCCGAGGCAAGGTCTATGGGCCCGCGGGCGGGATCGGCGTCGCCGACGTCCTCCCGGGTCAGTTCCAGGCGTTTCTGTTCGTCATGAGTGTGCTTGCGGCCAGGCGCGAACAGTTCCTCGAAGGCGTTGAACACGGCTTCTCCCCCCTGCCGGACTCATCCAGCGTACGGTCACCCGGCCGACGGTGCGGCGAGCGAGCCCTCCGGGAACAGCCCAAGGCGGTGCGCCACCGCCGCCGCCTCCCCCCTTCCCGAGACGCCGAGCTTGGCGAGGATGTTGGAGACGTGGACGCTCGCCGTCTTCGGCGAGATGAACAGCTCCTCGGCTATCTGGCGGTTGGTGCGGCCGGCCGACACCAGGCGCAGGACGTCCCGCTCCCGGCCGGTGAGGCCGAGGGCCTCGGCCGGGTCGGCCGGGTCGGGGGCCTGCCGCGGGGAACCGGCCAGGGTGAGGCGGGCGCGCTGGGCCAGCCGGGCGACCGCGTCGCCGAGCGGGCGGGCCCCGAGGTGGCCGGCGACGGCGCCGGCCAGCCGCAGCAGTTCCACGGCGCGCTCGCGTCCGTCCTCGCCGCCCTCGGCGAGCAGGGTCTGGGCCAGGCGGTACCGGACGCGGGCGAGGTCGTAGGGGCGGTCCAGGCACTCGAACGCGGCGACCACCCGAGACCAGACCTCCGCGGTGTCCTGGCCCTCGGCGCGGTGCAGTTCGGCCTGGACCCACTGCTGGTGGGCCAGCCAGATCGGTGCGCCGGTGGTGAGTCCCCGGGCGGTCTCGCGCAGCCGGTCGAGGATCTCGGCGCGGCCGTCCGCCGCGGCGGGCAGGGTCCGGGCGTCGGCCTCGGCGACGGCGGCGGCCAGCAGCAGGAGCCAGGCGTAGCGCTGGGTGCCGGGCGGGAACCCCGCTTCCAAGGCGGTGCGCAGCTCGGCGCGGGCGTCGAGGATACGGCCCTCCGCCGCGGCGACCCCGATGACGACGCGGACCACCCGCAGGGACTGCTGGGGCACGGGGTCGTGGCGGCCGTAGCGGGCGCCGGCGGTGGCCAGGTGCCGGGCCGCCTCGGCGAGGTCGCCCCGGGCGAGCGCGAGCTGGGCAAGGCGCAGGGAGCCGGAGCCCTGGGGCCTGGCGCTGTGTCCGACGCGCAGCGCGTGCTCCGCGGCGTCGGCGGCCTCGGACCACCGGCCGAGCGTGTACAGCGAGTCGGAGAGGTTGCCCCACACCCAGGCCTCGGTGTCCAGCAGCCCGAACTCGCGGGCGAAGGCGGTCCCCTCGCGCAGCAGGGGCACGGCCTCGCGGGAGCGGCCGACCGCCTGCAGCGCGGACGGCAGGTTCACGAAGGCCCGGCCGGCCACGCCGCTCACGCCTTCGCGGAGCGCGTCCTCCTGCACCCGGGACATCTCCGCCAGTCCGGCCTCGGTGTCGCCGGCGTCGACCATGAGGCCGCCGAGGGTGAGGCGGGCGTTGAGCTCGATCTCCCGGGCGCCGACCATGCGCGCGTACTCGACGGCCCGCTCGGCGGCGGCGAAGGCCTCGGGTCCGGGCCGGTGCAGCATGGACCAGCCGGCGGCCTCCGCCAGTACCTCGGCGTGCACCTCCGAGGGCGGCAGACCGCGGACCAGGTCCTGCGCGGTGGACAGTTCCGGCCAACCGTCGCCGCGGGCCAGGGCCTGGACGACCCGGGAGCGCTGCACCCAGAACCAGGCGGCGCGCAGCGGGTCCGGCTCCTCCTCCAGCAGGCGCAGGGCACGCTTGATGATCTTGAGTGCGCGTTCGCGTTCCCCGGCGAAGCGGCCCGCGGCCGCGGCCTCCGCCATCAGGTCGAGGTAGCGCAGCGGGGTGGTCGCCGGGTCGCAGCCGCTGGGGGTCCCCCCGCGCCTTTGGGGCAGCGAAGGAGGGTAGACGTCGGTGAAGTCCACCGGGCGCAGGGCGTCGCGCACCTCCGCGGGAGCGGTGTCCCACAGCTCCATCGCGCGCTCCAGGAAGCGCAGTTGCTCGGTGTAGGCGTGTCTGCGGCGGGCCACCACGGAGGCGTCGAGGATCGCGGGCAGGGCCCGGGCGGGGTCGTGCGCGTGGTACCAGTAGCCGGCCAGGCGGACCACGCGTTCGTCGGCGGGGACGAGCGTGGGGTCGGCCTCCAGGGCCTCGGCGTAGCGGCGGTTGAGACGGGAGCGTTCACCGGGCAGCAGGTCGTCGGCGACGGCCTCGCGGACCAGGGCGTGCCGGAAGCGGTAGCCGTCGCCGTCCGGTGTCGCGGTGAGGATGTTGGCGCCGACGGCGGCCCGTAGCGCCTCGATGAGGTCGTCCTCGGGGAGCCCGGCGACGGCGGCGATGAGCCCGTACTCCACGGTGGAGCCGCCCTCGGCGGCGATCCGGGCGACCCGCTGGGTCCGCTCGGGCAGCGCCTCGACCCGGACCAGGAGCAGGTCGCGCAGGGAGTCGGTGAGTCCGGTGCAGCAGCCCTCGCCGGCGGCGACGGCGAGTTCCTCGACGAAGAAGGCGTTGCCGTCGGAGCGTTCGAAGATCTCGTCGACCTGGGCGGGGTCGGGTTCGGTGGCGAGGATGCCGGCGATCTGGCGGGCGACCTCCGCGCGGGTGAAGCGGGCCAGTTCCAGGCGGCGGACGGTGCGCAGTCGGTCGAGTTCGGCGAGCAGGGGGCGCAGCGGGTGGCGGCGGTGGACGTCGTCGGCGCGGTAGGTGGCCAGGACGAGGAGGCGGCCGGTGCGCAGGGTGCGGAAGAGGTAGGTGAGGAGGTGCCGGGTGGAGGCGTCGGCCCAGTGCAGGTCCTCCAGGACGAGCGCCACCGTGTGCCGGGCGGCGACCCGCTCCAGCAGCCGGGCGGTGAACTCGAACAGGCGGGCCGTGCCGCGTTCGTCGGGGCGGCCGGGGCCGGTCTCGCCGAGTTCGGGCAGCAGCCGGGCCAGTTCCTCCTCCTGCCCGGCCACGGCGGCGGCGAACTCCTCCGGCAGGGCGTCCCGCAGCACGCGCAGCGCGGTGGAGAAGGGTGCGAAGGGCAGCCCGTCGGCGCCGATCTCCACACAACCGCCCACGGCGACGGCGGCGCGGCGGCAGGCGGTCGCGGCGAACTCCTCGACGAGGCGGGTCTTGCCCACGCCGGCCTCACCGCCGAGCAGCAGCGCCTGGGGCTCGCCCGCGGCGGCACGGGCGAGCGCGTCGTTCAGGGTGTCCAACTCGCCGGTGCGGCCGACGAACACGGGACTGACGGACCTGGTCTCCACAGGCCCGAGCATCGCACGAGGTCCGGAGAGCGCGGCACCCGTTTTCCACAGGTCCGGTGTGATCGTCGTACCGACGGGCCGCAGGGCCGGGTCCTCCTCGACGCGAGGTGCCCGGCCCTGCTCCCGCGGACGGCCGACCCCCGTGCGGCCGCCCGCCACCGCCCGGCCCCTCACGCGGTGCGCGGGAGCCGGTGTCCGCGCGGGCGGTCGGTATGGGTCTCCGCCTCGGGGGCGTTGCGCAGGGCGGCCGCCGCGCGCCGGGCGGCGCGGCCGCCGCGGGCGACCTCGCGGGCCAGGCGCTCCTGCGCGGCCTCGTGGCGCAGTTCGGCGGAGCGCATCCGGAGCAGGTCGAGCTCGTACATGGCGTGTCCTTCGGTCGAGGTGGGTTTCGTGCTTCGCTTTCCGCGATGCCTCCACCTTCGTCTCCCAGGGGGGTGCGCCACATCGGGAGAGTTCCGCATCTTGGGCCTGAACGCGGGCCCCGGACACGCGTAAGGGGCCTCAGGGGCTCCGTAAGGGGGTACGGATTCCCTAAGGCCCCCGGGGACCTGCGGTTATCTCAGCCGGTGGAGGGCAGGGCCAGCAGCGCGTCCGAGTACTTCAGGACGGCCAGCAGCAGGCCGACGACGCCGAGCGAGACGCCCGCCCAGGCGACCGACCTGATCCAGGCGGCCTGCGGACGCCCTGGGGTGCCGAACGCGGGCCGGACCAGCACGACCACGCCGACGACCAGCGCGGCCAGCGCGAACAGGCCGGCCCACAGCGCGGTGGTGTGCCAGGCGTCGCCGTAGACCTCCTTGATCTGCTTGCCGACGCTCGCCCCCGACGAGGTCCGGAGCTGCCCGACCAGGGTCTCGCGGGCGGCGGCGACGGTGCCGATCCAGCCGCCGCTGAGCGACACCAAGCCCAGCGCGGCGGAGACGACGGCGCCCGCTCCCTGGCCGACGCCGGGCGACTTCTCCCGGACTTCCCCGGACTCCGCGCCGTACTCGGCGACTTCGGCGCCCTCGGCCCCGGCGGCGGCCTCCTCCGTCTCCGCCTCCCGCACCTCGTCCTCGGTGCCCGCCGCGGCCTCCTGCCGCGCCCGCTCGTCGTCGGTCCTGCTCACGTCCGCTGTCTTCGTTGCCATGCCCGGCACCGTACGGACGCTCTCTGAGAGCTCTCTTAACGACGTGACGACCTGACGACCTGCGAACCTGACGGCCCGACGGCCTAGCGACCGTCGCCGGCGCCGTCCGCGCGGGCCGACCGCCACTCGGGGGCCAGCAGCGCCCAGATCTCGGTGTCCGTGCGCACGCCCCGGTGCGGGTGGTTCTCCCGGAGCACGCCCTCCCGGCTCATGCCGAGCCGGCGCGCCACGTTGAGGCTGCCCTCGTTCGCGGAGGAGGCGTGCCACTCCACCCGGTGCATGCCGCGCTCGTCGAACGCCCAGTCCAGCAGCAGCCGCATGGCGCGGGTGACGAGTCCGCGCCCGGCCGCCGCGGGCTCCAGCCAGCAGCCGGCCTCGCAGACCCCGCTCGGGGTGTCCCAGACCCGGAACAGCACACCGCCCACCAGCCGTCCGTCGAGCCAGATGCCGTGCAGTGCGCCCGCGTCGGCGGCGCGCTTGTCCGCGTAGGAGCGGATCCAGGCGCGGGCGCCGTCCAGGTCGCCCACCACGTCCGCGAGGCCGATGTGGCGGCCGATGAACTCGCGTCCCCGGTCGATGTTGGCGAGCAGGTCGGCCGCGTGCCAGACCTCCAGGGGCCGCAGTTCCGCGCCGTCGTCACCCAGGGATGTCGCGTACATCGCGTTCCCGCTCCTCTCGCACGTTCCCCGGTTCCACCACCGGGACCTGGCCGAGCCTCTCATGGGCGGCCCGTCAGTCGAACTGGTCCCCGACGGCCATGACGGTCGTCCCGGCGACCAGCAGCCACAGGGCCCGGCGGGTTCGGCCCCGGAGGCCGAGGACCGCGGCGAGGGCGCACAGGGCGGCGCCGAGGGCGTAGGCGGCGGGCACGAGCGCGGGTTCGGAGCCGGTGAGACGCAGCAGTGCGGCCGCGAGGCCGGCCAGGGACAGCAGCGCTCCGGTGCCGAGGGCGGTCCAGCGGGCCCGGCGGGCTCCCCGGACGGAGTCCGCCGGGTCCTCGCTCCCGTCGGCCTCGCCGGTCTCCTGGTTCCCTTCGGTCTCCTCGGCCTCGTCGGTCCCCTCGGTCCCGGCTATGGCGGGTTCGGTGCCGGAATCGGTGCGTCCACTCATGGCGGGCGAGCGTAGCGCCTCCGCGCCCGGACACGGGTACGGCCCCGGAGGACATGCCTCCGGGGCCGTACGGGAGCGGGGACTCAGCCCTCGCTCACCCCCAGCTTCTCCAGGATGAGCTCCTTGACGCGGGCCGCGTCGGCCTGGCCGCGGGTGGCCTTCATGACCGCGCCGACCAGGGCGCCGGCGGCGGCCACCTTGCCACCGCGGATCTTGTCCGCGATGCCCGGGTTGCCGGCGATGGCCTCGTCGACGGCCGTGCCGAGCGCCGAGTCGTCGGAGACCACCTTGAGGCCGCGCTTGTCGACGACCTCGTCCGGGGTGCCCTCGCCCGCGAGGACGCCCTCGATGACCTGGCGGGCCAGCTTGTCGTTCAGGTCGCCCTTGGTGACCAGCTCGGTCACCCGGGCGACCTGCGCCGGGGTGATCGCCAGCTCGTCCAGCGCCTTGCCGGACTCGTTGGCGCTGCGCGCCAGTTCGCCCATCCACCACTTGCGGGCGGAGGCCGCGTCGGCACCGGCGTCGATCGTCGCGACGATCAGGTCCAGCGCGCCGGCGTTGGTGATGGACTGCATGTCGGTGGCGGAGATGCCCCACTCGGCGAGCAGCCGGGTGCGGCGGGCCAGCGGCAGCTCGGGGAGCGCCGCGCGGATCTCCTCGACCCACTCGCGGGAGGGGGCCACCGGGACGAGGTCGGGCTCCGGGAAGTACCGGTAGTCCTCGGCCTCCTCCTTCACGCGGCCCGAGGTCGTGGACCCGGTGTCCTCGTGGAAGTGGCGGGTCTCCTGGACGATCGTGCCGCCCGAGGACAGCACGGCCGCGTGCCGCTGGATCTCGAAGCGGGCCGCGCGCTCCACCGAGCGCAGCGAGTTGACGTTCTTCGTCTCGGAGCGCGTACCGAACTTCTCGGTGCCGTTCGGGCGCAGCGAGAGGTTCACGTCGCAGCGCATCTGGCCCATCTCCATGCGGGCCTCGGAGACGCCGAGCGCCCTGATGAGCTCGCGCAGCTCGCGCACGTAGGCGCGGGCGACCTCGGGAGCGCGCTCGCCCGCGCCCTCGATCGGCTTGGTGACGATCTCGATGAGCGGGATGCCGGCGCGGTTGTAGTCCAGCAGCGAGTGGGACGCGCCGTGGATACGGCCGGTGGCGCCGCCGACGTGCGTCGACTTGCCGGTGTCCTCCTCCATGTGGGCGCGTTCGATCTGCACGCGGAAGGTCTCGCCGTCCTCCAGCTGCACGTCGAGGTAGCCGTCGAAGGCGATCGGCTCGTCGTACTGGGAGGTCTGGAAGTTCTTCGGCATGTCCGGATAGAAGTAGTTCTTCCGGGCGAAGCGGCACCACTCGGCGATCTCGCAGTTCAGCGCGAGACCGATCTTGATCGCGGACTCCACCCCGGTCGCGTTGACGACCGGCAGCGCGCCCGGCAGGCCGAGGCAGACGGGGCAGGTCTGGGTGTTCGGGTCGGCACCGAGCGCCGTCGAACAGCCGCAGAACATCTTGGTCTTGGTGCCGAGTTCGACATGGACCTCGAGGCCCATGACGGGGTCGTACGACGCCAGCGCGTCCTCGTACGACACCAGGTCGGTCGTGGTGGTCACGGTGAAAACTTCCCTCTCAGCCCAGCAGGACGTCGTCGTCGCCCAGCCGCTTCAGCTCGCGGTAGAGGATGGCGAGGCCGGTGACGATCGCGACGGCGGACACGGTGGCGTCGATCAGCCGCAGCGTGTCGTGCTCGGCGCGCGCCTTCTTGATCTGCTTGGCCACACCGAACGCGCCGAACGCGGTCCCGGCCATCGACAGGTACGTGCCGGACTTCGACTTCTTGAAGCCCTTGGCCTTGTTCAGTGCACTCACAGCGACGGAGCCTCCTCGAGCAGCGGGTGCCCCCACTTTTCCACGAAGGCGGCCTCGACGGCGGCACCCACCTTGTACAGGCGGTCGTCCTTCAGGGCCGGGGCGATGATCTGCAGGCCCACCGGGAGGTTGTCCTCCGGGGCGAGGCCGCACGGCAGCGACATGGCCGCGTTGCCCGCCAGGTTGGTGGGGATGGTGCACAGGTCGGCCAGGTACATGGCCATCGGGTCGTCCGCGCGCTCGCCGATCGCGAAGGCCGTGGTCGGGGTCGTCGGGGAGACGATCACGTCGACCTGCTCGAACGCCTTCTCGAAGTCGCGCGTGATGAGCGTACGGACCTTCTGCGCGGAGCCGTAGTAGGCGTCGTAGTAGCCGCTCGACAGGGCGTAGGTGCCGAGCATGACGCGCCGCTTGACCTCCGGGCCGAAGCCCGCCTCACGGGTGAGGGAGGTGACCTCCTCGGCCGAGTGGCTGCCGTCGTCGCCGACCCGCAGGCCGTAGCGCAGGCCGTCGAAGCGGGCGAGGTTGGAGGAGCACTCGGAGGGGGCGATCAGGTAGTACGCCGACAGGGCGAGGTCGAAGGACGGGCAGTCCAGCTCGACGATCTCGGCGCCCAGCTCCCTGAGCAGCGCGACGGACTCGTCGAAGCGCTGGACGACGCCGGCCTGGTAGCCCTCGCCGCGGAACTGCTTGACCACGCCGACCCGCATGCCGGCGACGCTGCCGTTGCGCGCGGCCTCGACCACCGGCGGCACGGGGGCGTCGATGGAGGTGGAGTCGAGCGGGTCGTGCCCGGCGATGACCTCGTGCAGCAGGGCCGCGTCCAGGACCGTGCGGGCGCAGGGCCCGCCCTGGTCGAGGGAGGAGGAGAAGGCCACCATGCCGAAGCGGGAGACCGCGCCGTACGTCGGCTTCACGCCGACGGTGCCGGTGACGGCGGCCGGCTGGCGGATCGAGCCGCCGGTGTCGGTGCCGATGGCGAGCGGGGCCTGGTAGGAGGCGAGCGCGGCGGAGGAACCGCCACCGGAGCCGCCGGGGATCTTGGTCAGGTCCCAGGGGTTGCCGGTCGGGCCGTAGGCGCTGTTCTCGGTGGAGGACCCCATGGCGAACTCGTCCATGTTGGTCTTGCCGAGGATGATCACGTCGGCGGCCTTCAGCCGCTTGGTGAGCGTCGCGTCGTACGGCGGGATCCAGCCCTCGAGGATCTTGGAGCCGACGGTGGTCGGCACGCCCTCGGTGGTGAAGATGTCCTTGAGCGCGAGCGGGACGCCGGCCAGCGGGCCGAGCTTCTCGCCGCGGGCCCGCTTCTCGTCCACGGCGCGCGCCTGGGCGAGGGCGCCCTCGCGGTCGACGTGCAGGAAGGCGTGGACCTTCTCGTCCACGGCCTCGATGCGGGCGAGGTGGGCCTCGGTGACCTCGACCGCCGTGAGCTCGCCCTTGGCGATCCTCTCGGCGATCTGCGCGGCCGTGAGCTTGATGATGTTGCTGTCCGTCATGGTGGTCACTCCTCCCCCAGGATCTGCGGCACCTTGAAACGCTGCTGCTCCTGGGCCGGGGCGCCGGAGAGCGCCTGCTCGGGGGTGAGCGAGGGACGGACCTCGTCCGGCCGCATGACGTTCGTCAGCGGGAGCGGGTGCGAGGTCGGCGGTACGTCTTGGTCGGCGACCTCGCTGACGCGGGCGACCGCGCCGATGATGTCGTCGAGCTGTCCCGCGAAGTGGTCGAGTTCTTCGGGCTTCAGCTCCAGACGCGCCAGCCGGGCGAGGTGGGCGACCTCCTCGCGCGTGATGCCAGGCATGCAGCGATCCTCTGGGGTGAGAGTTAGCGGTTTGGGCCCAATCCTATGGGGCGGGGCCGGGTGCCTGTTAAACGGTTTGCCCGTCCCTGCCCCGTGGCGCCGCTCAGCCGCGTCGTGCGTCCCAGGCGGCGCTGCGCAGGAAGTGGTTGTCGTACAGCTCCTGGACCTCCAGGAGGCTCTCCGGGGTGACCTCCCCGAGGGCGACGCGGCGGAGGTGGCGGAAGTACTCGAAGCGCTCGACGCCCGGGGTGAGGACGATGAGCAGGTCGGCGTCGGCTCCGGGCACGGCGGCGAAGGCGTGCGGCCTGCCGGGCGGGACGACGACCAGGTCGCCGGGGCCGGCGGTGACCACGTCGTCGCCGGAGAGGATCTCGGCGGCGCCGTCGAGCAGGAAGAACATCTCCGCGGAGTTGTCGTGCCAGTGCGGCTTGGCGCCGTCGGCGCCCGCCGTGAGGGTGACGCGCTGGGTGGACAGGGCTCCGCCGGTCCGGCTGCTGTCGGCCAGCAGGCGCACGGTGGCGGGCGCGCGGCCGACGACCTCGGCCTCTGCCTCACGGACGATCACGGTCTCGTCGAACTTCGGAACGAACAGCGACATCTGCTTCTGCCCCCGGTGCTGGTGCGGATGTGTACGGACGTGTGCTGACGTGCAAGAACGTGGCCGGACGGTTGCCGACGTGGTCCGACGGGTGCCGCGGTGATCAGACGAGGAAGAGCAGCGCGGCACTGATCAGGACCACGACCGCGGTGGCGAAGTGGATCCCGAAGGCTACGGCCTTGGCACCGCCGTTGCGCAGCACTATCAGCGTGTCGGCCAGCGGGACGAGGGCCACAGCGACCATGAACCACGCCTCGGCGTGCGCACCGGCGAAGGCGAGCACCAGGAGCCCCACGACACCGAGGGCGCCGTCCCGTGAGCCCTTGACGGTGAGGTAGGCGCCGGCGTCGCCGCCCGGGTCGGCCGGGACGCCGTAGCCGGCGGCCGCCGGGCCGGGCTGGAACAGGAACCGGTAGCCGAGGAACAGGCAGAACAGGTCGAGCACGACGGCCAGGGTGTACGCGGTGACGGTCATTTCCCACTCCTTGCTAGCGGCGCTATATGTGAGAGCGACGCTAGCAGAGCGGCGACAGAATGACTAGCGTCGCTAGAATCACGGTCATGTCGATCCAGAGGCGCCGGGAGCGCGAACGAGCGGAACGCGAGCGGCTGATCGTGACGGCGGCACTGCGGCTGGCCGAGGCGGAGGGCTGGGACGCGGTGACCACCCGCCGGCTGGCCGCCGGGATCGAGTACAGCCAGCCGGTGCTCTACAGCCATTTCAGGGGCAAGACCGCGATCATGGCGGCGGTCGCCGTGCGGGGCTGCGCGGACCTGGCCGCCGAGCTGCGGGCGGCGCGCGCGGCGGCAGGCGGGGTACGGGAGTCACTGGCGGCGGTGGCGGAGACGTACACGTCCTTCGCCCGGCGCCGCCCCGCCCTCTATGACGCGATGTTCACCCACCTGGTGGACCTGCCGTTCGCGACGGAGGAGACACCGTCACCGCTACGGGAGGCGTTCGGGGAGCTGCTGGGCGTGGTGGAGCCGGTCGCCGCCGAGGGCGAGGAGCCGGTCCTGTTGACGGAGACGTTCTGGGCGGGCCTGCACGGCCTGGCGACGCTCACGAGAAGCGGCAGGCTCCCGGGGGAGGCACACGCCAGGAGGCTGGGCCTGCTGATCGACCACTTCGCGCGTGACTGACCGGGCGCGGCGGCGGAAGGGCTACTCCGCCGCCGGCAGGGCCGCGCGGGGGCGTTGCCAGCCCCGGGAGCCGCGGGCGCGCAGCCATGCCGTCGTCTCGTCCGGCGGCATCGCGGCGGCGACCAGCCAGCCCTGCACCGCGTCGCAGCCGAGGTCGCGCAGCCGCTCCCAGGTCTCGTCGTCCTCCACTCCTTCGGCGACGACCAGCAGGCCGAGGGAGTGCGCCAGGTCGACCGTGCAGCGCACGATCTCCGCGTCCTCGTTGTCCACCGCGAGCCGGGCCACGAAGGACCGGTCGATCTTCAGCTCGCTGACCGGCAGCCGGCGCAGATGCACCAGTGAGGAGTAGCCGGTGCCGAAGTCGTCGAGCGACATCTTCACGCCGTGCCCGGTGAGCCCGGCGAGGGTGTCGGCGGCCCGCTGCGGGTCCTCCAGGAGGACGTGCTCGGTGATCTCCAGCTGGAGCGCTCCCGCCGGGACACCGTGCCGGGCCAGACGGGCCGCGACGGAGCCGGCGAAGCCGGGCGTGTGGACGTCGCGCGGGGAGACGTTCACGGCCACCGGGACCCTGAGCCCCTGCGCCCGCCACCGGGCGACCTGCGCGAGGGCGGTCTCCAGCACGTACTCCGTCAGGTGGGGCATCAGCCCCGAGGACTCGGCGATGGCGATGAACTCGTCCGGCGGAACCTTCCCGCGTTCGGGGTGCACCCAGCGCACCAGCGCCTCGAGACCCACGACCTGCCCGTCGAAGCGGACCTTGGGCTGGTAGTGCACCTGCACCTCGTGCTTGTCCAGCGCCCGGCGCAGGTCACCCAGCAGGCCGAGGCGGTCCGGGGTGTTGGAGTCCCGCTTCGACTCGTAGACCTCGACGCCCGTGCGGTCGCGCTTCGCCTGGTACATCGCCACGTCGGCCCGCCGCAGCAGCCCCTCCGCGTCCAGCGCGTGGTCGGGGAAGACGGCGACGCCCGCGCTGGCCTCCAGGACGAGGGTGAGGCCGTCGAGGTCGAGCGGGGAGCTGAGGGCGGCGACGAGGCCGCGGGCGACCCGGGTGGCCGAGGTGGTGGAGTCGGCGACCGGCAGTAACACGGCGAACTCGTCACCGCCGAGCCGGGCCGCCTCCGCGCCGCGCGGCAGGGCGACCCGCAGCCGGTCGGCGATCTGGAGCAGCAGCCGGTCACCGGCGAGATGACCGAGGGTGTCGTTCACCGACCGGAAACGGTCGAGGTCGATCAGCATGAGGGCCGCGCGGGCGCCGATCCGCTCGGCGTCGTCCAGCGCGGTCCAGATCCGCTCCAGCAGCCACTGCCGGTTGGGCAGTCCGGTCAGCGGGTCGCGCAACTGCTCCTCGGCGCGGGCGCGGGCCATCCACAGCGTGGAGTCGAGGGCGATGAGCGGGATCGCGAACAGCGGGAGCAGGATCGGCTGGGCGTCGGCGACCACGCACACCAGGGGCGCGATGCCGAGCAGGGCGACGGCGACCAGGCCCTGTCTGACCAGGGCGGTGCGGGCGACGGTGGGCAGTGGGCCACCGCGCGGCGCGTGCAGGTACCAGAGCAGGCCGCGGCTGACCGCGAGGTAGGCGGCCGCGACGAGCACCACCTCGGGCACGGTGGTGATGCCCCAGCTCTCGGGCCGCCAGGGCTCCTCGACGCTCGGCACCCGTCCGAAGGAGCCGAGCACCAGGGCGCCTGCGCCGATCCCGAGGATGTCCACGGCACCGTGCAGCACGCCCTGCCGCCAGCGGTGCCGCCTGGCTATGCCCACCAGGACGACGACGGTCAGGCTGACCATCCCGGCGGGCACCCAGCCGTACAGCAGCAGGACGGCGAGGGTGAGGGCGGCGCCGGAGCCGGTGCCGCCCCACCAGCGGGCGCGGCCGAGCATCACGAGGTGGCCGACGATGATGCCGGTGAGCACGGCCAGCGACCAGCCGAGCGTGTCGCACGGGAAGAGGGCGTGGTGCTGGGTGAACGCGCGGGCGAAGCCGGCGCTCAGGACGCAGCCGGCGGCGGCCACCACGGCGGCGGGCAACGGCGGCCAGGGCAGGTGCCGTTCGGCGTCGCCGCCGGGCAGCGCCGGGACGGGTTCCACGGCCAGGGGGATCGCGGTGTGCGTCTCGGCGGGGGTACCGGGTCCGGCCGGGCGCGGCCGGACGTCCGTGCGCTCTGCGCCCCGTCCGGTCCACCGGCTCTCCCGCCACGCGACCGCACGGCGGCGCAGGCGCAGCCATGAGTCCGGAGCGGCGCTCTCGGTCGGTTCCATTCCCGTCCCTCTCACAGCCGGCGGTGCCCACGCCACGCGGCCCGATGCCCGACAACCATCAGCGGCTCCGCGTCGAAGAAACCTCCTCCCGTGCCCTTCGCGGGCAGGGAGATGCCCCAGCCGCAGCTGGGCACGGCAGGCGCACACCTCAACAGTAGGACGCTGAAGGCTCCCTCGGGCAGCGGTCGTCGACGGTTGCCCGAATGCGCCCGGGCCACCCGTATGCAACTGATATGCACCGAACGGGTGGCCTTCAACCGCTACTCCGCGGAAGGAAGCGCGACTTCGGCCGCGGCCTCGGGTCCCCGCTCCAACAGGACGGCGAAACCGTCCTCGTTCAGGACCGGGACCTTGAGCTGCATCGCCTTGTCGTACTTCGACCCGGGGTTGTCACCGACCACCACGAACGAGGTCTTCTTGGACACCGATCCGGTCACCTTCGCTCCGCGGCTCTGCAGCGCGTCCTTGGCGCCGTCCCGGGTGAAGTTCTCCAGGGTGCCGGTGACGACGACGGTGAGTCCCTCCAGCGGACGCGGCCCCTCGTCCTCGCCCGCGGCCTGGTCCTCCAGCGGCACTCCGGCGGCCTTCCACTTGCGGACGATCTCGCGGTGCCACTCCTCGGCGAACCACTCCTTGAGAGCGGCGGCGATGATGGGTCCGACGCCGTCCGTACCGGCCAGCTCCACCTCGGTGGCCTGTTCGATGCGGTCGAGCGAGCGGAACTCGCGGGCGAGGGCCTGCGCGGCGACCGGGCCGACGTGCCGGATGGAGAGCCCGTTCAGGAAGCGGGCGAGCGGGCGGGACTTGGCCGCCTCGATGTTCTCCAGGAGGGCGAGGGTGTTCTTCTTCGGCTCGCCCTTCTGGTTGGCGAAGACCGTGACGACCTTCTCCTCGCCCGTCTTCGGGTCGCGCTTGGGCAGCCCGCTGTCCGGATCCAGGACGTAGGCCTTGATGGGCAGCAGCTTCTCCACCGTCAGGTCGAACAGGTCGCCCTCGTCGACCAGTGGCGGGTCGGCCGGCTCCAGCGGCTGGGTGAGCGCGGCCGCGGCCACGTCGCCGAAGTGCTCGATGTCCAGGCATTCGCGGCCCGCGAGGTAGGACAGGCGTCCCCGCAACTGGGCCGGGCAGGCACGGGCGTTGGGGCAGCGCAGGTCGATGTCGCCCTCCTTCATGGGCCGCAGCGCCGTGCCGCACTCGGGGCACTCGCCCGGCATCACGAACTCCCGCTCGCTGCCGTCCCGCAGGTCGGCCACGGGGCCGAGGATCTCCGGGATGACGTCACCGGCCTTGCGCAGCACGACGGTGTCGCCGATGAGCACTCCCTTGGCCTTGACGACCTCCTGGTTGTGCAGGGTGGCGAACTCGACCTCGCTGCCCGCGACGGTGACCGGCTCGACCTGGGCGTACGGCGTGACCCGGCCGGTGCGGCCGACCCCCACCTTGATGTCGATGAGCTTGGTGTTGACCTCCTCCGGCGCGTACTTGTAGGCGATCGCCCAGCGCGGGGCGCGCGCGGTGGAGCCGAGGCGGCCCTGGAGGCGGATCTCGTCGAGCTTGATGACGGCGCCGTCGATCTCGTGCGCCACGGAGTGGCGGTTCTCGCCGTAGTGGGCGATGAACGCGCGGACGCCGTCGAGGTCGCCGACCACGCGGTTGTGCGGGGAGGTCGGCAGCCCCCAGGTCTTCAGCAGGTCGTACGCCTGGGAGAGGCGGGTCATGCCCGAGAAGCCCTCCAGGGCGCCGATGCCGTGGACGACCATGTGCAGCGGGCGGGTGGCCGTGACCCGCGGGTCCTTCTGGCGCAGTGAACCGGCCGCCGCGTTGCGGGGGTTGGCGAAGGGCTTGTCACCGGCGGCGACCAGGCGTTCGTTCAGCTCGAGGAACTTCTCCATCGGGAAGTAGACCTCGCCGCGGATCTCCACCAGGTCCGGGACGTCGTCGCCCTTGAGACGGTCCGGGATCTCCGCGATCGTGCGGACGTTCGGGGTGATGTCCTCGCCGGTGCGGCCGTCGCCGCGGGTGGCCGCGCGGGTGAGGCGGCCGTGCTCGTAGGTGAGGTTGACCGCGAGGCCGTCGACCTTCAGCTCGCACAGGAAGTGGTACTCCTGCGCGCCCAGTTCCCGCGCGATGCGGTCGGCCCAGGCGGCCAGGTCGTCGTCGTTGAAGGTGTTGTCCAGGGAGAGCATCCGCTGGCGGTGCTCGACGGCGGTGAACTCCGTCGCGTACGACCCGGCGACCTTCTGGGTGGGCGAGTCCGGGGTGCGCAGCTCCGGGTACTCCGTCTCCAGCGCCTCCAGCGTCTTCAGGAGCTCGTCGAACTCCGCGTCGCTGACGACGGGAGCGTCCTTCACGTAGTACCGGAAGCGGTGCTCCTCGACCTGCTCCGCGAGCCGCATGTGCTTCTCGCGGGCCTCGGCGGGCACCGCCGTCGTCCGGGCTTGCTTGTCGCCGGCCACCGTGTCGTCCTCCCGTTACTCTGGGTTGTCCGCGAGGGATCTCGCCGCCCGGACGCAGTGGGCGAGCGCCTGGCGGGCGTAGGCGGGGGAAGCGCCCGCGAGCCCGCACGCCGGGGTCACCGTGACCGCCTCCGCGAGCAGCCCCGGACGCAGCCCCAGCCTGCGCCACAGCGTCCTGACACCCATGACGCTACCGGCAGGGTCCGACAATGGGCCGTCGGTGCCCGGCACGACACCGGGGAACAACCGGGTGCCGGCCTCCACCGCCTCACCGATGGCGTCGTCGTCACGTTCGGTGAGGAGTGAGAAGTCGAAGGAGACGGCGGCGGCGCCCGCCCGGCGCAACAGGGCGAACGGCACCCCGGGCGCGCAGGAGTGCACCACGACGGGTCCGCCCGCGTGCGCCCCGACGACGTCGCGGAGGGTGGCCTCGACCACCTGCCGGTCCACGGCCCGGTGGGTGCGGTAGCCGCTGGCGGTGCGCACCTGCCCGCGCAGCACGGCGGTGAGCGACGGCTCGTCGAGCTGGAGCACGAGCCGGGCGCCCGGCACCCGGCGGCGCACCTCGTCGAGGTGAAGGCGCAGGCCCTCGCCGAGCGAGCCGGCCAGGTCGCGGCAGGCGCCGGGGTCCGACAGGGCGGCCTCCCCGTTGCGCAGCTCCAGGGCGGCGGCCAGGGTCCACGGCCCGACCGCCTGCACCTTGAGGTCGCCCTCGTACCCCTGGGTGAACTCCTCCAGGGCGTCGAGGTCCTCCCCCAGCCAGGACCGGGCCCGCTTGGTGTCCCGGCCCGGCCGGTCACCGAGCCGCCAGCCGCTGGGCTCCACGCGCGCGTACAGCTCGACCAGCATCCCGGCGGTCCGGCCGATCATGTCGGCGCCGGGCCCCCGGGCGGGCAGTTCGGCCAGGAAGGGGAAGTCCTCGAAGCTGCCGGTGACGGTCTTGGCGGCTTCCCGGGCGTCCCCGCCGGGCAGCGAACCGACGCCCGTCGCGGGGCCGAAGCGAATGTTCTCGTCCACGGGGTGAAGCCTACGTAGACTTCGGCCCCCGGGTGCCCCGCGGTCAGCGCCCTGGCCGCACCGTCAGGTCGTTGACCTCCGCGTCCTCGGGCAGGTCCAGGGCCATCAGGAGGGTCGTCGCCACCGACTCGGGGTCGATCCACCGGCCCGGGTCGTACTCCTTGCCCTCCTGCTGGTGCACCTTGGCCTGCATGGGGCTGGCGGTGCGGCCGGGGTAGACGGAGGTGACGCGGACGCCGTTGCCGTGCTCCTCCTCCCGCAGGGAGTCGGCCAGCGCCTTCAGGCCGTGCTTGGAGGCGGCGTAGGCGGACCAGCCGGCGTGGGCGTTCAGCCCGGACCCGGAGTTGACGAAGATCACATGGCCGCGCGTGGTGCGCAGCTGGGGCAGGAAGTGCCGGGTCAGCTCGGCGGGCGCGACCAGGTTGACGTTGAGCTGGTGGTGCCAGGCCTTCGGGGTCAGTTCGCCGACCTCGCCGAGGTCCACGACACCGGCGATGTGCAGGAGCGAGTCCACCCGGTCCGGCAGTGTCTGGTGCGAGAAGGCCCAGGACAGCTTGTCCGGGTCGGCGAGGTCGCCGACCAGGGTGCGCGCGCCGGGGAACTCGGCGGCAAGCTCCTTCGCCCGTCCCGCGTCGCGCGCGTGGAGGACGAGTTCGTCCCCGCGCGCGTGCAGCCGGCGGGCGACGGCCGCGCCGATGCCGGAACCGGCCCCGGTGATCACATGAGTAGCCATGCCCGCCATGCTCGCATCACCGGGCGGCGAGCCGCTCCTCCAGGTGGGCCAGCGCGCCCGCCGGCTCCTCGGCGACGAAGACCAGCTCCGCCAGCGGCCGGGGCAGGAAGCCCTCCTCCTCCATGCGCCGGAACTGCTCGGCGAGGCCGTCGTAGAAGCCGGCCGTGTTCAGCAGCACCACCGGTTTCTCGGTCCGGCCGTGCTTCTTCAGCTCCAGGATCTCGGTGGCCTCGTCCAGCGTCCCGGTGCCGCCCACCATGATCACCACGGCGTCGGCCTTCTCCAGCAGCAGCTTCTTCCGTTCGGCGAGGTCGGCGGCGATGATCATCTCGTCCGCCCCGGGCCGCGCCTTGTTCGCCAGGAACTCCACCGAGACGCCCAGCAGCCTGCCGCCCGCCGCGTGCGCACCGTCGGCGACGACCTTCATCAGACCGGTGTCGGAGCCGCCCCAGACGAGGGTGTGACCGGCCTTGCCGAGCAGTTCACCGAACTCGCGCGCGGGGCGGGTGTAGCGCTCGTCGAGGTCGGCGGCGGACAGGAAGACGCAGATGTTCATGTCCACCACCGTACGTGGGAAGAAGTCGGGGCCCACGGGCGCTGTCCCTGTATGGCTCAAGGACACACGATCACCATCGAGAAGAGCGAGCGGCACGTGCGCGTGGTGCGCGACGGCCAGGTGCTCGCGGAGACCGACCGCCCCCTCGTGCTGCGCGAGACGGGCTGTCCGGCGCGGTACTACCTGCCCGCCGAGGACGTCCGCCTGGAACTGCTCACCCCGTCGGACACGCACACCGTCTGCCCCTTCAAGGGCACCGCCTCCTACTGGTCGCTGCCCGGCGCGCCCGACCTCGCCTGGGCCTATCCCGATCCGAAGCCGGAGGTCGCGGAGATCAAGGACCACCTCTGCTTCTACGAGGTCGACGTGTCGTGACCGCTGAATTCCGCGGCGTACGGCAGTCTGCAACGGCATGGACAAGAAGACGACTTCCCGCGACGGCACCTCCCTCGCGTACCGAGTGACCGGCCAGGGGCCGACGGTGATCCTGGCGAGCGGCGCGATGTCCACCGGCGGCACCCTCGCGCCCCTGGCGCTCCGGCTCGCCGACCACTGCACGGCCGTCGTCTACGACCGCCGCGGCCGCGGCGCGAGCGGGGACACGGCGCCGTACGCGGTGGAGCGCGAGGTGGAGGACCTGGCGGCACTGATGGAGGCGGTGGGCGGCGAGGCGGCGCTGTTCGGTGTCTCCTCGGGCGGCGCGTTGGTGCTGGAGGCGGCGGCGAGCGGGCTGCCGGTCCGTCAGGTGGCCGTGTACGAGACGCCGTTCGCCGACCTGCTGGAGGACGGCGCCGAGCGCGAGGCCGTGTACAAGGAGAGCCTGGGCAAGGCGCTCGCGGAGGGCCGGCGCGGGGACGCCGTCGAGCTGTTCCTGCGGCTGACGGGCCTCGGCGAGGAGATGATCCGGGGCGCCCGGCAGTCCCCGATGTGGCCCGGCCTGGAGGCCGTGGCACCGAGCCTTGCGTACGACGACGCGGTGATGGGCGACGGACTGCTGCCCCGGCAGCGGCTCGCGGCCGTCTCCGTGCCCGTCCTGTCCGTGGTGGGCGGGGCGAGCCCGGAGTGGATGCGCGAGGCGGGCCGGGCGGTCGCCGAAGCGGTGCCCCGGGGGACGTACCGCGTCCTGGACGGGCAGACCCACATGGTGGAGCCGGACGTCCTGGGGCCCGCGCTGGCGGAGTTCTTCGCGGGGTGAGTGCCCGGGCCCGCCGCCCGGCGGCAGACCTCAGACGGCCGCCGCGGCCGCCCGGGTCGTCGAGGCGATCGTCGCCGAGCCGACCACGCGCGTGCCGTCGTAGAGCACGATCGCCTGGCCCGGGGCGACGCCGCGCACCGGCTCGGTGAAGGTCACCCGCAGCTCGCCGTCGACCGGTGCCGCGGTGACCTCGGTCTCGCCGCCGTGGGCGCGGAGCTGGGCGGTGTAGGTGGCGGGGGCGGTCGGCGCGGTGCCGCACCAGCGGGGCTTGACCGCGGTCAGCGCGGTCACGTCCAGGGCGGCGGCCGGTCCCACCGTCACCGTGTTGTCCACCGGGGAGATGTCGAGGACGTAGCGGGGCTTGCCGTCGGCGGCCGGGGTGCCGATCCGCAGGCCCTTGCGCTGGCCGATGGTGAAGCCGTAGGCACCCTCGTGCGTGCCCAGCTTGGTACCGGACTCGTCCACGATGTCGCCCTCCGCCTTGCCGAGCCGCTGGGCGAGGAAGCCCTGCGTGTCGCCGTCGGCGATGAAGCAGATGTCGTGCGAGTCGGGCTTCCTTGCGACGGCGAGGCCCCTGCGCTCGGCCTCCGCGCGGATCTCGTCCTTCGTGGTGACGGTGTCGCCGAGCGGGAACATCGCGTGGGCGAGCTGCCGCTCGTCCAGCACGCCGAGCACGTACGACTGGTCCTTGGCCATGTCGGAGGCGCGGTGCAGCTCGCGGGAGCCGTCCTCCTTGAGGATCACCTGCGCGTAGTGACCGGTGCACACGGCGTCGAAGCCGAGGGCCAGCGCCTTGTCGAGGAGCGCGGCGAACTTGATCTTCTCGTTGCAGCGCAGGCACGGGTTGGGGGTGCGGCCGGCCTCGTACTCGGCGACGAAGTCCTCGACGACGTCCTCGCGGAAGCGGTCGGCGAGGTCCCAGACGTAGAACGGGATACCGATGACGTCGGCGGCGCGCCGGGCGTCCCGCGAGTCCTCGATGGTGCAGCAGCCCCGCGCGCCCGTGCGGAAGGACTGGGGGTTCGCGGAGAGCGCGAGATGGACGCCGGTGACGTCGTGACCGGCTTCCGCGGCGCGCGCGGCGGCGACGGCGGAGTCGACGCCGCCCGACATGGCGGCGAGGACGCGGAGGGGACGGGTGCGCTGCGGGATGTCAGTCATAGCCCCTCCAGGGTACGGGGGCGTGGGAACCGGGTCCGCCGGATATCCGTTGACGATCACATGGGGGCGACGAAGGACGTGGCGGCGAAGGACGGGGACCGCCGGCTGGGGCGGCGGGCCCTGCTGATCGGCGGGGCCGCGGCCGCCGTGGGCAGTGCCGTGCTGGCCCGCGACGAGCTGTCCCGGCTGTGGTGGCGGCTGCCCGGCGTGGAGAAGCCCCGGGTGGCGGGAGCGGTCGACTTCCGCGGCGCGCGCTGGGTGCCGGCCTCGGCGGCGAACTACCGGCGGGCGGACCGGCCGGACGACTACCGGATCGACCGGGTGGTCGTCCATGTCACCCAGGGCGGCTACGCGTCGGCGGTGAAGGTCTTCCAGGACCCGGCGCACCGGGCCACGGCGCACTACGTCGTGCGCCGGGACGGGCGGGTCACCCAGCTCGTCCGCGAACTGGACGTGGCGTTCCACGCGGGGAACCGGGCGTACAACGAGCGCAGTGTCGGCATCGAGCACGAGGGGTTCGTGGAGGACGCCTCCTCCTTCACGGACGCGATGTACGCCTCCTCGGCCCGGCTGACGGCGGCGATATGCGCGCGCTACGGCATACCGGCCGACCGGGAGCACATCGTCGGGCACGTGGAGGTGCCGGGGACGGACCACACGGACCCGGGGCGGTTCTGGGACTGGGACCGGTACCTGCGGCTGGTCGGCGCCGCGCGCGGGCCCTCGGCGCACTGAGCGGTCCGGGCAAGCCCGGGCGGCCCGGGCGGCCCGGGCGGGGTCAGGTCAGGCCGGCGGCGCGGGCCCGCTCGACGGCCGGTCCGATGGCCTTGGCGACGGCCTCGACGTCGGCCTCCGTGGAGGTGTGGCCGAGGGAGAAGCGAAGGGTGCCGCGGGCCAGGTCCGGGTCGGTGCCGGTGGCGAGCAGGACGTGGCTGGGCTGGGCGACGCCCGCGGTGCAGGCCGAGCCGGTGGAGCACTCGATGCCCTGGGCGTCCAGCAGGAGCAGCAGGGAGTCGCCCTCGCAGCCGGGGAAGGTGAAGTGCGCGTTGGCGGGGAGGCGGCCCCCGGGGGCCGGGTCGCCGCCGAGGATCGCGTCCGGGACGGCCTCGCGCACGGCGTCGACCAGCCGGTCCCGCAGGGCGCCGATCTCGCGGTCGAACCACCCGCGCTGTTCGGCGGCGAGGCGGGCGGCCACGGCGAAGGAGGCGACGGCGGGGACGTCGAGGGTGCCGGAACGGACATGGCGTTCCTGGCCGCCGCCGTGCAGCACGGGTACGGGGGTGTACTCGCGGCCGAGGATCAGCGCGCCGATGCCGTACGGGCCGCCGATCTTGTGCCCCGACACGGTCATCGCGGCGAGGCCGGAGGCGCCGAAGTCGACGGGGACCTGGCCGAACGCCTGCACCGCGTCGGCGTGCAGCGGGATGCCGAACTCGGCTGCCACGGCGGCCAGTTCGCGGACCGGCAGGATCGTGCCGATCTCGTTGTTGGCCCACATCACGGTGGCCAGGGCGACGTCTTCGGGGTCGCGGGCGACGGCCTCGCGCAGCGCCTCGGGGTGGACACGGCCGTAGGAGTCGACCGGGAGGTACTCGACGGTGGCGCCCTCGTGCTCGCCGAGCCAGTGCACGGCGTCGAGGACGGCGTGGTGCTCGACGGGGCTGGCCAGGATGCGGGTGCGGGCCGGGTCGGCGTCGCGGCGGGCCCAGTACAGGCCCTTCACCGCGAGGTTGTCGGCCTCGGTGCCGCCCGAGGTGAGCACGACCTCGCTGGGGCGGGCGCCCAGCGCCTCGGCCAGGGTTTCACGGGACTCCTCGACCGTGCGGCGGGCCCGGCGGCCGGAGGCGTGCAGGGAGGACGCGTTGCCGGTGATGCTCAGCTGGGCGGTCAGCGCCTCCGCCGCCTCCGGGAGCATCGGGGTCGTCGCGGCGTGGTCGAGGTAAGCCATGGTGTGGCCGATTCTACGGGCCTGCCCACGGCGGGAGCGGTGCCGGGCGGCTCTGCCCCGTCGCCCTCGGGGCGCCGGCGGGGCGTCACAGGCTCCAGGAGACCGTGTGGGAGAGGTCCATGGAGACCAGCAGGACGACCAGGTCGGCCACGCCGAGGGTCAGGCCGAGCCAGGCGCGGCCGCGCCGGGACGTGCCGCGCCAGAGGGCGACGGCGGCCAGGGCGATGGCGATCGGGCCGAGGAAGAGGTTGAGGACGAGCAGGCCGAGGAGGCCCAGGATGAAGGACGCGACGGCCATGCCGTCGGGGTCGCGCGGACGGCTTTCGGCGCTGCGGCCCGCGGCCGGTGCGGTGAGTTGCATGGTGCTCAGCTCCTTGAGGTCGTGACGGACGGTCAGTGGGCCGACGGGTGCCGGCGGCGGCCGTGACGCTCGCGGATCGCGAAGACGCCGAGCCAGACGGCGATGACGGCGGCCGCGACGGCGGTGAAGGTCAGGGGTGCGTGGGCGACGGTGCCCAGCACCACACCGAGCAGCATGAGAGCGGCGACGAGGAACAGCATGGGATGAGATCCCCCCTCAGGGATGCCTCGTGTAGGGCCTGCGTAAAGCTTGGGTGAACAGTTGTAGTAACAGTTGTTCACTGACTTCGAGTCTACCCCTTCGCGCGGCTTTCCAATTTCAGAGAACAGTTGTTAACTAGAGAGATGAGTCACACCCTCGGCGTCCGGCAGGCCCAGAAGCAGAAGACCCGGCAGGCGTTCCTGGACGCGGCCCTCGCACTGCTGGAGGAACAGAGCCTGAGCAGCCTCGGACTGCGCGAGGTCACCCGGGCCGTGGGCGTCGCCCCGACGGCCTTCTACCGGCACTTCCGCTCCACCGCCGACCTCGGTGTGGCTCTGGTCGACGAGGCGCTGGGCAGCCTTCACCCGATGGTGCGGACGACGGTGTCCACCGCGGGCGACAGCGAGGAGCGCATCACGCGCGCCGTGGAACTGATCGCCCGTCACGTGAACGCGTACCCCGCACACGTCCGCTTCATCGCCCGTGAGCGGCATGGCGGAGTCCAGCCGGTCCGAGAGGCCATTCGCGCCCAACTGGCGCGCTTCGCCGAGGAGGTGAAGACGGAGCTGGCCAAGGACCCGCAGGCGCAGGGGTGGAGCGACGACGACCTGCTGATGCTCGCGCATCTCTACGTCGACCAGATGCTCATCACCGCCTCCCTGTTCCTGGAGACGCTGGACTCGCCCGAGGACGGCGAGCGCGAGCGCGTCGCCCAGCTGGCCACCCGGCAGCTGCGGCTCATCACCATCGGCCGCCGGCACTGGCGGGACTGACACGCTCCGGCGGCGCTTTCGCGCCACGTCCGCCGCCATGGTCGGCCCCGCGTCCGCCGTCGCGGTCGGCCCCGCCGGATCTTCCCGGGTCCTCCCGGCCGCACCGGTCAGCCCTGTCCCCCACCCTGTCCCCCGCCCGGGCCGCCGCAGCCGCCGGCACCCCCGCCGTTCCCGGGGCCGCCCTGACCGCCACCCGGTGCCCCGCCCGGCATACCCGACCGCGCTCCCGAGGGTGCCCCCGACGGCCGGCCCGTGGGCGTACCGGACGACCGCCCAGCAGCTCCCGAGGGTGCCCCGGAGGGCGCCCCGGCGGGCCGGCTCGCGCCGCCGGTCGGCAGGCCGGACGGGGCCCCGCCCGCCTGCCGCGAGCCTGAGCCGCCGCCGGACGAGGACGAGTCGCCCGAGCCGCACCCGAACAGCAGCAGCGAGGACAAAGCACCCCCCAAGTACCCCCGCTCACCTGCGGGTTCACTCGCCGGTGCGGCCCGCCTCCTGGTACAGGGCCGTGACGGCGCCGACCGCGCGCAGCAGTTCGGCGCGGGCCTCGGGCGGGTCGAGGATCTCCACCTGGTCGGAGAAGCCGAGGAGTTGGCGCACCGCGCGCAGCGCGGGGTAGGACAGCCGGACGGTGACCCAGTCGTCGTCCCCGTCGTCCTCGGGGAGTTCGGTCAGCAGGGCCCCCACCATCCGCTGGAACATGTCCAGACGCTCGCGGCGCACCCGCACCGTGACGTCGATCGCGCCCTCGGGCCGCTCCTCGACCTGGCGGCGCAGCACCTCCCAGACGTCGGCGAGTTCGACGCCGGTCCGGCGCCTGACCGGCTCGTCGAGCAGCCGCGCCGAGCGCACCCGGTCGGCACGGAACAGGCGCGGGGCCGCGCGCCGGTCGGCGACCAGGTACCAGACCCCGGCCTTGGCGACCAGGCCGTAGGGGTCCACGGTGTACGTGCGGGGCTCGCGCTGCCCGCTGTGCCGGTAGCTCACTCTCAGCCGGCGGTCGGCGAAGACCGCGTCCTGGAGCACCTGGAGGTCGACGGACCGCCCGGGTCCGCTGCGCCAGCGGGTGGCGTCGACCAGGATGCGGCGGCTGGTGACCTCGGCGGCGGGCCGGTGCGGCGCGGGCAGGGCCGCCATCACCTTGCGCAGGGCCGAGCCGAGCGCCGCGTCGAGACCGAGCGCGGCATGGGCGCCCTGCGCGGCGAGGATGAACAGGGCGCGGGACTCGTCGGCGGTCAGGCCGGTGACGTCCGTGCGGAATCCGGCGAGGAGTTCGATGCCGCCGTGCCGGCCGCGCTCGGCGTACACGGGCACGCCGGAGGCGGACAGCGCCTCGACGTCCCGGTAGATGGTGCGCACCGACACCTCGAGCCGGTCGGCGAGTTCGTGCGCGGGGACCCGGCCCCGGGTCTGCAGGAGCAGCAGGATCGACAGCAGCCGGTCGGACTTCACGGCCCCAGAATCGCGCCGTCGGGGATCTCGCGCAAATGTTGACGGAATCTGTCAGGTTTTCGGCGCATGCTCCTCTCCGTACCCACCAGAGGAGAGGCACACGATGACCACCACCGGTTACACCGACCCGCGTCCCGTCTACACCCGCGCCACCGAGCAGGCCGCCGCGCTCATCAGGACGGTGCGCCCCGAGCAGCTCGACGGCCCGACCCCCTGCGCCGAGTTCGACGTGCGGTCCCTGCTGAGCCACGTCGTCGGCGGCACGCGGCGGATCGCCGTGGTGGGCGAGGGCGGTGACGGGCTCGCCGTGGAGCCGGTCGCCGAGGGCGTCGAGGACGACGGCTGGACGGCGGCCTACGACGAGGTGCGCGTCCGGGTCCTGAAGGCGTGGGAGGCGGACGAGCGGATGACGGCCCCGGTGCGGGTGCCCTGGGGCGAGGTGCCGGGCCACGCGGCGCTGTCCGGGTACGTGATGGAGATCGTGACGCACACCTGGGACCTCGCCGAGGCCGTCGGCCACCCCTTCGCACTCGACCCGGAGCTGGCCGATTTCGCCCTGGCGACGGCCCAGCGGGTGCTGCCCGACTCCCGGCCCCGGGACGAGGAGACCCCGTTCGACACCCGCCGCGAGGCCCCCGAGGGGGCCGGGGTCTACGAGCGGCTCGCGGCCTGGATGGGACGCGCCCCGCTCAGCCGAGCCTGACGCGGGCGAGCTGGCGGGACTGGGCGACCAGCCGGTCCTCGCTGTCCCAGACCTCGGCGTCCTCCTCCAGGAACCCGCCGGCCAGGTTGCGGGTGGTGATGGACACCCGCAGCGGGCCGGGGGCCGGGCGGTGACGGACGTGGACGGTGAGTTCCACGGTGGGGACCCAGCCCTTGAGGCCGATCTCGAAGGCGGTGGGCGGCAGCGCGTCCACCGCCAGGAGCAGCGACAGGGGGTCGGCGTCGCGGCCGTCGGCGAGGCCGAACCAGGCGCGCATCTCCCCCTTGCCCGAGGGCGCGCCGAGGGCCCAGCCGAGGGTGGCGGGGTCCAGCTTGAGCATCAGCCGGTCGGTGATGGCCGAGCTGCCCGGCACCGGGGCGGGCGAGTCGTCGGGGCCGAAGCACTGCTCGATCGGCGGGACGGCCGGCGGGGCCGCCGTCGTGCGGACGTCGTCGGGGAGGGCGGAGAGGTCGCCGTAGGAGGCGAGGACGCGGATGCGCTCGACCTCGTTGCCCTCGTCGTCGTACTGCAGGAGCGAGGCCTGGCCGGTGGAGAGGGTGCGGCCGGTGCGGACCGTCTCGGTGCGGACGACCGCCGGGCCCGGCTGGGACGCGGTCAGGTAGTGCGCCGAGATCGTGAAGGGGTCCGGGTGCGGGAGGGTGTCCGCGAGGGCCCGGCCGAGGACGGCCAGCAGATAGCCGCCGTTGACGGCGTTGATGATGGTCCAGCCGGCGGAGAGGTCGATGTCGTAGACCCCGGGCTCACGCCGGGTGACCGCGGTGTCGCGGTCGAACTCGCTGTCGCCGATCACGGCTCGCCCGGTGGGCGCGGTGGCTGCTTCTGGCATGGATGAACGGTACAACAGGTAATTACTAAGCGGTAGCTTTTCCATGCCGGCGCCGTACGTCGCGAACCGGCCAACCGGAAGGACCCGATCCGGCCTCCGGGTGAGATCCCGGCAATTTCTCGGTAAGTGTCCGGACACGTCCACAACCCGCGCCCCACTGTTCCCCTCTATGAGGACATGAGCCTCACCGGGACTCCGTTCCTCTACACGACGATCGTATTGTCGGTCGTCGCCCTGATACTGCCGCTCACGCTCTGGTCGCGGCTGCGCGGGCCCAGGCCGCTGCGCACCGCCGCCCGGGTCCTCATGCTGCTGTTCACCCAGGGCACGGCCGTCGCGCTGGTCTTCGTGCTGGTCAACAACCAGAACAACCTGTACGACAACTGGGCCGACCTGCTGGGCACCGGCGACCACGTCCAGCAGGCCGCCGACCTCGGAAGGGACGGCACCGGCGGGCTGGCGCTGAAACGGTTGCCGAAGGTCAGGCAGGTCTTCAGGCCGGCCGACGGCCCCGGCATGCGCGCGGCCGGCGGTGTCCGCGTCACCCAGCTCAGGGGCCGGGTCTCCGGGGTGAACGCCGAGGTCTACGTCTGGCTGCCGCCGCAGTACGACGAGCCGGCGTACCGCGGCAAGAAGTTCCCGGTGGTGGAACTGCTGCCCGGCTACCCCGGTTCGGCGAAGGCCTGGTTCGGGTCGCTGAAGGCGCACGAGCAGCTGCTGCCGCTCATGCGCAGCGGCCAGGTGGCGCCCTTCATCCTGGTCGCGCCGCGCACCAACCTGCTGGCCGGCGTCGACACCGGCTGCGCCAACATCCCCGGCCAGGTCAACGCCGACACCTGGCTCAGCATCGACGTGCCCAGGATGGTCACGGACAACTTCCGCGCGCAGCCGGCCCCCCAGGGCTGGGCGGTGGCCGGGTACTCGGCCGGCGCGCACTGCGCGGTCAAGCTGGCCGTGGCGCACCCGGACCGGTACCGGGCCGCGGCGAGCATGTCCGGGTACAACGACCCCATCGGCGAGCGCAACTCGCTGGCCTCGCAGAACCCAGCGCTGCGCGCCGAGAACAACCCCTACCTGCTGCTGCGCAAGGCGGCCGTGCCACCCCGCGTCGCGCTGTACGTGTCCGGCGAGTCCGGTGACGGCTACCAGGCGGGCACGGCGCTGGAGTCCGTCGCCAAGGCGCCGACGACCGTGCACGTGGTGTTCCTGCCGCGCAGCGCGGGCGGGCACACGATGGCGCTGTGGCGGCCGCAGGTGCCGGCGGTGTTCCGCTGGCTGACCCTCCAGATGGGCCAGAACCGCGCCAGAGGCGAGGACCGGTCCCTCACCCCGGCGACCGCCGGGACTACTCCTCGGTCACCGTCGACCGCCGGTTCCAGGCGCGCGGCGCTCGCCAGTGGAACCTCATCGCCAGCAGCCGCAGGACGAAAGCGGTGACGACGGCGAGCCCGCTGGTGAGCGGGGTCAGGGCGTCGTAGCGGATGCACAGCGCCACCATGGTGGCGCCGACGATCGCGGGGACCGCGTACAGGTCGCGGTCCCAGCGCAGCAGCGAGGGCACCTCGTTGGCGAGCACGTCCCGGAGCACGCCACCGCCGACGGCGGTCGCCAGGCCCAGGGTCGCGGACGCGGTGAGGTTGAGGCCGTAGCTGTACGCCTTGGTCGTACCGCTGACGCAGAACAGACCGAGGCCGGCCGCGTCGAAGACCAGGACGCCGGTCTGGATCCGCTCCACGTGCGGGTGCAGGAAGAAGACCACGAGGGTGGCGATCAGGGGGGTGAGGAAGTACCCCAGGTCCGTGAAGGCGGCCGGCGGCACGGCCCCGATGACCACGTCCCGGAACAGCCCCCCGCCCAGCGCCGTGACCTCGGCGAGCACCGCGATGCCGAACACGTCGAAGTTCTTGCGGACGGCCAGCAGCGCGCCGGAGATCGCGAACACGAAGATGCCGATGACATCGAGCGTGTGCTGGACGGAGGGACTGAAGAGTTGCTGGAGCTGCACCCTGCCATTCTCACCCAACAGGGCACATGAACCTTACAAAGCCAGGCTCACAGGGTGGGTTTCCCTGTCGTGAAGAGCCAGGCGCGGAAAAAGTCGTCCAGTTTGCGGCCGCTGGCCCGCTCGGCGAGGCGGACGAAGTCGGCCGTGTCCGCGTTGCCGTACCGGTGCAGCCGGGTCCAGGCGGGCAGCAGCCGGAAGAACGCCTTGTCGCCGATCTTCTCCCGGAGCGCCTGGAGCGTCATCGCGCCGCGCTGGTAGACGGCGGAGGCGAACATCGTGTCGCGCTGCGGGTCGGCCACCTGGATCTGCCAGAAGGAGGAGTCGGCGGGGCGGGCGTCGTAGGCGGCGCGGAAGGTGTCGTGGGCCGAGCGGGTGCCCTGGTGCTCCGCCCACAGCCACTGGGCGTAGGTGGCGAATCCCTCGTTGAGCCAGACGTCCTTCCACTGGGCCACGCTCACCGAGTCGCCGAACCACTGGTGGGCCAGTTCGTGGACGATGGTCGTCTCGTTGCGCACGGCCGAGTAGGCGGGCTTGCTCTGCACCTCCAGCGAGAAACCGGCCTCGGGCATGTCGTCGACGATGGCCCCGGTCTCCTCGAAGGGGTAGGGGCCGAACACCTGCGACCAGTAGTCGGTGGCGGCGGCGGTGACGGCGTACACGTCGACGCTGTTGCTGTTCTTGAGCACGGGGTCGATGGCGACGTAGATCGGGGTGCCGCCCGGGGTGCGGCCGGTGCGCACGTCGAACTTCCCGATGGTGGCGGTCGCCAGGTAGGTGGCCATGGGCCGGCTCTCCCGCCAGTGCGTGTACGTCGAGTCGCCCCGGTCGTACGTCGACACCAGCCGGCCGTTGGAGACGCCGGTCAGGCCGCGGGGCGCCTTGATCCGGATGTCGTAGGTGGCCTTGTCGGAGGGGTGGTCGCTGGAGGGGAACCAGGTGGAGGCGGCGTTGGGCTCGCAGGCGACGAAGACGCCGTCGGCGGTCTTCATCCAGCCGTACTTGGAGCCGAACACGATGGGGCCGCTCAGCGGCTCGGGGACACCTCCGTAGGTGACGGTGACGGTGAAGTCGCGGCCCTTGGCCAGGGTGCCGCGCGGGGTCACCGTGACCTCGTCGCCCTCGCGGGTGAACTTGGCGTGTCTGCCGTTGACCTCGACCTCGGTGATCCGGAGCTGCTGGAGGTCGAGGTCGAAGGAGGAGAGGTTCTGGGTGGCGCGCGCGGTGAGGGTCGCCCGGCCGTCGAGGCGGCCGGTGTCCGGGGCGTAGGCGATGTCCAGGGCGTAGTGGCGGGCGTCGAAGCCGCCGTTGCCGAGCCGGGGGAAGTAGGGGTCACCCGCGCCGGGTGCGCCCGCGGTGGGGGCTGGTGCGGCGGCGATGACTAAGGAAGCGGCCGCCGCGGTGGCGACGGCCGCTGAACGTGCCGAACGGGAGAGTGCCATGAGTCGTCCCTTTCGAGCGTGTACCGATCAGTGGTCGGACACGGACGACTCTGCACTCTCCCGTTCAGGCATGTTCATGACTTTGCCCAGTTGTCATGTGCTACTTGTCGGTTGACTCCTGGGAGTCGGTGGCCGGCTCGGGCTTGTCGGTCGAGACCTTCGCACCGGGACCGGTCTTCGGACCGGTCTCCGCCACGGCCTCGGCGGCGGCCGTCTCCTCGGCCGACGCCTCGTCCTCGGCGGCCGACTCCTCGTCGGCGGCGTCCTCGGCGGCGGGCTCCTCAGAAACGGACTCCTCCTCGGAGGCGGCCGGTTCGGCGGCGGTCTCCTCGGCGGGAGCCGACTCCTCGGCCACGGCTTCCTCGGACACGGACTCCTCGGACACGGACTCCTCGGCGGCGGTCTTCTCCGCCACCGGCTCCTGCTCCGCCGCGTCGTCGGGGACGACCGCGTCCGGGACCAGTTCCGAGGCCTTCTTCGCCACCGAGAGCAGGACCGTGTCCTGCGGGGCCTGGTCGGCGAAGTTCTCCGGGTGGTGGCAGGCGACCTGCTGACCGGTCCTCAGCTCCACCAGCTGCGGCTCGGTCGTCTTGCAGATCTCCGTCGCCTTCCAGCACCGGGTGTGGAAACGGCAGCCCGACGGCGGGGCGATCGGCGAGGGCACGTCGCCGCGCAGCAGGATGCGCTCGCTCTTCTGGCCACGCCGCTTCGGGTCCGGCACCGGCACCGCCGACATCAGCGCCTTGGTGTACGGGTGCATCGGCGCCTCGTACAGCGAGGTGCGGTCGGCGATCTCGACGATCTTGCCGAGGTACATCACCGCGATGCGGTCCGAGACGTGCCGCACCACGGAGAGGTCGTGGGCGATGATCACGTAGGTGAGGCCGAGTTCCTGCTGGAGGTCGTCCATGAGGTTCACGACCTGCGCCTGGATCGACACGTCCAGCGCGGACACCGGCTCGTCCGCCACCACCAGCTTCGGCTTCAGGGCGAGCGCGCGGGCGATGCCGATGCGCTGGCGCTGACCGCCGGAGAACTCGTGCGGGTAGCGGTTGTAGTGCTCGGGGCTCAGACCGACAAGTTCGAGGAGCCGCTGGACCTCCTTCTTCACCCCGCCCTCGGGCTCGACGCCCTGGAGCCGGAAGGGCGCCGAGACGATCGAGCCGATGGTGTGCCGGGGGTTCAGGGAGCCGTACGGATCCTGGAAGATCATCTGGATGTCGCGGCGCAGCGGACGCATCTGACCGGTCTTCAGCCGGGTGATGTCCTGGCCGTCGAAGGTGATCCGGCCGCCGGTCGGGTCCTGGAGGCGGGTGATGACCCGGCCCATGGTCGACTTGCCGCAGCCCGACTCGCCGACCACGCCCAGGGTCTCGCCGCGTCGGACCTCGAAGTCGATGCCGTCGACGGCCTTCACCGCGCCGACCTGGCGCTGGAGAATGCCCTTCTTGATCGGGAAGTGCTTGGTCAGGCCCTCGACCCGGAGCAGCACGTCACGGTCCTCGGGAGCGGACGCCTGCTGCGGGATCACGGCCTGGGCCTCGTCCGTCTTCTTGGTCTCACTCACAGCTTCGGCGCAATCTCTTCGGTCCAGATCCGCTCACGGTCCTCGGCCGGGAGGTGGCAGGCGGACCAGTGCCCGGTGCCCACCGGTTCCAGCTCGGGGCGCACCGTGCGGGTGACGTTCCCCTTGGGGATGTCCGCGTACGGGCAGCGCGGGTGGAACGCGCAGCCCGAGGGGACGTTGATGAGGCTCGG
Organism: Streptomyces sp. WI03-4A; assembly: GCF_033792105.1. Taxonomy (NCBI): domain Bacteria; kingdom Bacillati; phylum Actinomycetota; class Actinomycetes; order Kitasatosporales; family Streptomycetaceae; genus Streptomyces; species Streptomyces sp. WI03-4A. The sequence goes on along the minus strand of NZ_JARAUO010000019.1, from coordinate 58,135 downwards.
CGGCTGGCCCTTGACCGGGATGAGCCGTTCGGAGGTCTCACGGTCGATGCGGGGCATCGAGCCGAGCAGGCCCCAGGTGTAGGGGTGCTGCGGCTTCTCGAAGACCTCGTTCGCCGGACCGCGCTCCACGCACCGGCCGCCGTACATCACCAGGACGTCGTCGGCGATCTCGGCGACCACGCCGAGGTCGTGGGTGATCATGATGACCGCGGAGCCGAACTCCTTCTGCAGGTCCCGGATCAGGTCGAGGATCTGCGCCTGGACGGTGACGTCGAGGGCGGTGGTCGGCTCGTCCGCGATGAGCAGCTCGGGGTTGTTCACCAGCGCCATGGCGATCATGGCGCGCTGGCGCATACCGCCGGAGAACTCGTGCGGGTAGCCGTCGACGCGCTTGGCCGGCTCGGGGATGCCGACCCGGTCGAGCATCTCGATGGCCCGCTTGCGGGCGACCTTCTTGCTGACCTTGTGGTGGACCCGGTACGCCTCGACGATCTGGTCGCCGACCTTGTAGTACGGGTGCATCGCGGACAGCGGGTCCTGGAAGATCATCGCCATCTCGCGGCCGCGGAGCTTGCGCACCTCGTCCGGGGCGGCGGAGACCAGCTCCTTGCCGTCCAGCCAGATCTCGCCGGTCATCCGCACGTTCTTGCCGCGGGTGCCGAGCCGGTGCAGGCCCATGATGGCCTGCGAGGTGACCGACTTGCCGGAGCCGGACTCGCCGACGACGGCGAGGGTCCGGCCCTTCTCCAGCGAGAAGCTGAGCCCGTCGACGGACTTGACCAGGCCGTCGTCGGTGGGGAAGTGCACCTTGAGGTCGCGGACCTCGAGGAAGGCCTCGGGCGCCGTGCCGGGGGAGGTGGGCTCCCCCACTGCGGCACCGGTCTTGGAGAGTTCGGTCACGAGAGCCTCACCCGCGGGTCGGCGGCGGCGTAGAGCACGTCCACCAGGAGATTTGCGAAGACGACGAAGAACGCGGCGAGCAGCGTCACGCCGAGGATCTTGGGCAGGTCGTTGTCGGTGATGCCCTGCACCGCGTACTGGCCGATACCGGGCAGTGAGAACACCGACTCGGTGATCACGGCACCGCCGAGCAGCAGGCCCAGGTCCATGCCGAAGACCGTGATGATCGGGGTGAGCGCGGCGCGCAGGCCGTGCCGGGTGACGACGGTGCGCTCCCGCAGGCCCTTGGCGCGGGCCGTGCGGATGAAGTCCTCGTTCATCGTCTCCAGCATGCCCGAGCGGGTGAGCCGCGCGTAGATGGCGGAGTAGAGCAGGGCGAGCGAACACCACGCCGGGAAGAGGGTGTTGGCCCACTGCGAGGGGTTCTCGGTGAACGGGACGTAGGTCTTGCCGAAGATCGGCCACTGATAGGTGAAGAGCAGGATCGCCAGGTTGCCCGTGAAGAACATGGGCAGCGACACGCCGGTGAGCGCGATGCCCATGAAGGTCCGGTCGAGGACCGAGCGCGGCTTCAGCGCCGAGATGACACCCGCCGCGACACCCGAGAGCAGCCACAGCACGGCGGCACCGACGGCCAGCGAGAGGGTGATCGGAAGACGGGAGGTGAGCTCCGGCCACACTGCCTGGTGGTTCTTGAAGGAGTAACCGAAGCAGGGTGCGTCGCAGTGCACCGTGGTGGGGCCGAGGTCGTAGGTGGCGCCGGCCACGATCCCCTTGATGAAGTGCCAGTACTGGACGTAGACAGGCTGGTCCAGACCGAGGTTGTGCTTGACAGCGGCGATGTCCGCCTTCGACGGGCTCTTGCCGATGTACTGCTGCGCCAGCTGATCCGCTGTCTGGCCGGCAAGCCGTGGCAGCAGGAAGAAGATGGCGAAGGTGACCGCGGAGACGACCAGCAGCAGGATCACTGCCGCGAACGTCCGGCGGAGGATGTACGAGATCACGGGGACCGGCGCTGGTGCCCGCGGGCCGCGAAGCCCGCGGGCACCAATGCCTTCACCTGCCTTCCGGGGCTGCTACTTCGACGCGACGCCGATGTTGAGGTAGTCGTACTGACCGCTGAAGGCCGCCGTGGAAACCAGGTTGGTGTAGTTCTGCGGGCGGGCGAGCAGGACCTTGAAGTAGGTCAGCGGGACGAGGACGGCGTCGTCCATGGTCTTCTTGTCGATCTGGGTGTAGAGGCCGTTGCGCGCGGTGTCGTCCTGCGTGCCGATGGCCTTGCCCAGAAGGCTGTTGACGTCCTTGTTGTCGTACTGCGACAGGTTGGTGTTACCGGACTGGCTGATCGCCTTGCCGTTCAGGATCTGCTGCAGGAAGCCGTAGCCGGAGGGCCAGTCGGCACCCCACTGCATCATGATCAGGCCGACGTTCTGCTTCTCGGTGAACTTCGGCACACCCGCGTAGTCGGTGAAGTACTTACCGGACGGGAACTGCTTCAGGCTGGCGTTGATGCCGACCTTCTTCAGCGAGTTGATGATCGCCGTGGCGGCGTCGATCTCCTGCGGACGGTCCGAACGGGCCGAGATGTTGGTGCTGATCGACGACTTGCCGCAGGCCTTGAGCTGCTCCTTGGCCTTGGCGGCGTCACCCTTGTTGCCGGAGGTGGCGTAGACGTCGGACTTCGCGTAGCCCGGGATGTCCGGAGGCAGGACCGTGGAGGCGATGTCGCCGCGGATCGGGCCGCCCTCGGCGGTCTGCACCGAGACCTTGTCGATCGCGTACTGCACGGCCTTGCGGCACTCGACCTTGTCGAACGGCTTCACCTTGGTGTTGATCGCCATGTAGACGAGACGGCCACCGTAGGTGTTGTCCGTGTTGGCCTTCTTCGAGGTGTCGGTGAGGACCTTGGCCTGCGTGGAGGCCTGGACACCGGCACCGGCGAGGTCGATCGCGTCACCGGCCAGGACGTCCTGGTCGATGGTCTCCGGGTTGACCTTCAGCTTGACGACGATCCTCTCCGGCAGCTGCTTGCGCAGCGGGTCGGTCTTCGGGTCCCAGTTCTCGTTGCGCACGAGCACGGCCTGCTTGCCGTCCTCGTAGCTCTGGAACTTGTAGGAGCCCGACGACACGATGTGCTTGACGTAGTCGACGCCCTTGTCCTTGGACTGGGGCACCGGGGCCGTCTGCGGGGCGGCGACCAGGTAGTCGAACTCCTGGAACGCCTGGTTCAGGTGGAAGACGATCGTGGTGTCGTCCGGCGTCTCGATGGACGACAGGCCCTTGGCGCTCTTGTCCTTGTAGGGGCCCTTGTACTTGTCGCCCTTCGCCATGAACTGCTGGAAGTAGTTCGGGCCGAGGGAGAGCACGTCACGCGCGAAGTTGGAGCGCTCGACGGCGTACTTGACGTCCTTCGAGGTGATCGCGGTGCCGTCTTCGTACTTCAGGCCCGAACGCAGCTTGTACGTCCAGGTCTTGCCGCCGTCGCTCGGGACGCCCTTGCTCGCGGCGAGGTCCGGGACGAGGGTGTTGCCCTTCTCGCCGGCGCCGGGCTGGAACGTCATCAGCGGGCGGGCGTAGAGCCGGCTGAGGTTGTACATGTACGCGTAGTACGTGTTACCGGGGTCGAAGGAGTCCGGCACGTCGGACAGCTCGTAGGTGAGCGTGCCGCCCTTCTTGTCGGAAGCGTTGACGACGCCCTTGGTCGCGGCGTTCGCGCCGGCCGACGAGGTGCCGTTCTCTCCCTTGTTGTCATCGGCCTTGCTGCAGCCTGCAACGAGCAGACTGGCGGAGCCGATGGCCGCGATCGCGGCCAGCGCAGACCTTCGCATGATGGGCGCTTTCCCCTCCATTGTCGGAAACTTGTTTGACTCTCGGCGGCAGGCGTCAGCGGCTGCGCGGGTCGAGAGCATCGCGGAGACCGTCTCCGAGCAGGTTGAACGCGAGAACGGTCACGAAGATGGCGAGACCGGGCACGATCATGTACTCGGGGTCGACCTGGTAGTAGGTCACCGCTTCGCGGAGCATGCCGCCCCAGGACGCCTGCGGGGGCTGGATGCCGACGCCGAGGAAGCTCAGGGACGCCTCGAAGAGGATGTTGGTCGGGATGAGCAGCGTCGAGTAGACGATGATCGGGCCGACCAGGTTGGGCATCAGCTCCCGGAACAGGATGTACGGGCCCTTGGCACCCATGCCGCGGGAGGCGTCGACGAACTCGCGCTCACGCAGGGCGAGGGTCTGGCCGCGCACGATCCGGCCCAGGTAGGGCCAGTTGAAGAAGCCGATGACGAAGATGAGCACGCTCAGGTGGAGCGGCAGCCCGTTCAGGCCGAACGCGCCGCCCTGCAGAGTGGCGGAGATCGCGATGGCGAAGAGCAGGAGGGGGAAGGCGAGGAAGGTGTCCATCAGGCGGCTGATGATGTTGTCGACCCGGCCGCCGTAGTAGCCGGCGACGACACCCATGATGGCGCCGATCACGTTGGACAGGATCGTGGCGCCGAAGGCGACCACCAGCGACACCCAGGAACCCTCCAGGATGCGGGTGGCGATGTCCCGGCCGAACTTCGGGTCCACGCCGAGCGGGTGGTCCGCGCTCATGCCACCCCAGCCGCCCTTGGGCAGCGAGGTGTCGGGCGTGATCAGGTCCTGGTGGAAGGCGTTCGGGTCGAGACCGAACATGGCCTGGATCGGACGAGAGAGGACCGCGACAAGAACGAGCAGGATCACGATCACACCACCGGCGACCGCGACTTTGTCCTTCTTGAACCGGGTCCACGCGATCTGTCCAAGGGAACGACCCTCGATCTGCCCCTTACCGGCGCCTTCGAGCACAGCTTCCGGCTGTGCCTCGGCTGCCGCCCCGGTGGTCTCGATCGGTGCGGTCACAGTGACCCGACCCCTCTCGCCGGTGGTGACCGGCCTGCGCCTGCCGCGGTTTGCGGCTTTGTCGACTTGCTCGACCACGAGATCTCCACCTGTGGTCTGAGTCGCGAGTCTTCAGCTTCGTTGCGATCACCCGCCAGAGCTGACGGAGAAAGTATGCGCAAACGTGATGCAGTCCAGGGGATTCCGTTATCCGATCAGCGGGTAACGGCCAGCGAACGCGGGGCACTTGGGGCAGCGAGTGAACATCTGCGCCAATACGGACGAATCGGCACTGATCTACGCGCGAAGAAGTCCGCAGTTCGCCTGGGATGCCGTCGTACGGTCCAAGGGGCGGACCGCGCGGGCCCGTTGGTCAGTAGCCGCCGTGGACCGGCGGATAACCGTACCCGGCGGCCGGTCCCTGGGGCTGGGCCTGGAGCTGGGGCGCGGCCGCGTGCGCCTCGCGGTCGTAGAAAGGCCGGGCGTTGGCCCGCATCCACAGCACGACCGGGTCGTAGTCGTCGGTCATCGCGACCGTGGACACCGGCAGCCCCTCGGGCACCGCTCCGACGGACTGCTGCATCATCGCCCGCACCGAGTCCACCGCGGCCGGCGAGGTGTCGTACACGTCCAGGCCGATGGCTAGGTACGGGGCGCCGAGCGCGGGCTGCACCCAGGCGCGGCGCAGCGCGCGCAGGGCGGGGGTGCGGTGGGCGTTCTGCGCGAGCAGCGCGTAGAACTGCGAGACCTCGATGCCCGGTTCCGACAGGCTCAGGGGTCCGGCGGGCTGGCGGTCCAGGCCGGTGGCGATACGGCGCAGGTCCGGCCAGGGGACGCCGACGCCGCCGCCCGGGGCGTGCGGGTTGAGCCAGAGGCCGTAGTGGTCCGGGAAGAGGGTGCGGGCGACGTCCAGTCCGTCGACCACCTCGTAGGAGCGGTTCCAGCCGCTCGCCGAGAGTTCCTGCGCGGAGGTCACACAGGGGGCGTAGCTGACCCCGTCGACCTCCATGTTTCCGTACTGGGCGTCGGGGGACCCGCCCTGGCCGTGCCACAGGAGCATCCAGATCTGGCCGGAGGAGGGGGTGGCGAGGGCGCGCAGCAGTGCCTCGTAGGCGTCGTACCGCCCGGGGGTGACCTGGCGCAGCATGTGCTCGACGCTGCCGCTTGGGCTCGCGCTCACCTGTCCGTACCGCCCCTTCGGTTCTTGCCCTGTGTGTGGAGACAGCTTAAGCGCCCAAGGGCTCGGGGCCCCGTGTTCGTGCGCGGGTGCGGGTCGGTCCCGGCCGGTCGCGCAGTTCCCCGCGCCCCTCGGTCGCCACGCCGGCTTTCAGTGGCCGTACTGGTAGAAGGGCCGGACGTGGGTCTTCAGCCAGTCGCCGACCGGGTCCTGGGCAACGTCCAGGAGGACCAGGTTGACCGGCCACTTGACCGGGACTTTGCCGAGGGCCCGGCCGAGGGCCTCCAGGGGCAGGGCACGCAGGTCGCCCTCCCACTGGGAGAGCTCCACCCCGACGAACATGACCGGGTCGGCCGTCTCGATCGCCGCGAGACAGCGGCGGGCGGTGACGACCACGCCGGTCCCGGCGAACTCGGCGGCGGCCGCGGCGAGGAAGTCGACCGGGTCGTCCTGCCAGTCGGGCTCGAAGAGGCGGACCCGGCCGCCCGTGCTGGGACCGTCGAGCGGGGTGCGGCCGGAGCGGCACACCTCGGCCACCGCCTCAGGCGGCAGCGGCACGCCCACCACGCCGCCGGGGTTCACCGCGATCCCGGCCTGCGGGGGCAGGCCGCGGGCGAACTCCACCGCGGGGGCGATGGTGTACGACATGTGGGAGCCGGCCGCCTGGCGCAGCTGCTCCTCGGAGCTGAAGACCGGGACGAACACCTGGCCGTCGATCTCCATGGTGGGCAGGTCGAGCGGGCCGCTGTCCGGGCCGCCGCCGTTGGGCAGCGGGATCCACACGAAGCTGCGGCCCAGCACCTCGATGATCCGGCCGCCGGCCGTGGGTATGCCGAGGGAGGCCGAGAGCACCTCCTCCAGCTCGTTGCCGGGCCAACCGCCGTGCGGGTGGGGGTGCGTCTGTGCCGGGAAGTCCGCGGGAACGTCCGCCGGGAAGTCCATCTGCCTACCGCCTGCTGGGAACCGTGCCTGTGGATCAGAAGGCTAGCGGGTGCCCGTGACAGGCCAGGGCCCGATCAGCCGGTGAAGTCGATGCGCTGCAGGACGTCCACCGCGGCGCGGTCGAGCAGCACCGCCGAACCGCAGCCCGCGGGCGGTTCGCCGCGCTCCACGGCGCGCAGCAGCCGGGAGGTGGTGCGCCGGTGCCGGCGGAAGGCGTACCGGGAGACCGCGCGGCCGCGCTCGCGCTGCCCCTCCTCGGCCGTCCCGGCCGGCACGTCGAGCAGGACCAGGTGCAGGGTGCCGCCCCGGCGGCGGGCCTCGCGGGCGAGCCAGGCGCGCACCCAGGACTGGGTGCCGCAGTCGTGCACCACGAGGCCCTCGCCGGAGCGCAGGGCGCGGCGCAGCCCCGCGTAGTGCGCGAGGCGGACCAAGGGGCGGTAAAACGCGTAGGGCAGCGCGCGGGGCACCCGGGCGTCCCAGCGGTCACGGGTGTCCTGGGAGTCGACGCGCGGCCCGGGGACCGCGCGGCGCATCAGGGTGGACTTGCCGCTGCCGGGCAGGCCGGTGACCACCACCACGTCGCGCGGCCCGAAGAGCAGGGCGCGCGGGCCGCGACCGGCGCGCTCACGCAGGTCGCGCACGGCGGGTACGGGGCGCCCGGCGCGCTGCTCGAGGGCCGGGGCGGAGGGCTGTCCCGGCACCGCGACGCCCGCGGTGGTGAGATAGGCCGTGGTCCTGTTCACCGTCATCGTCCTCCCCTGGGGCTCGACCGATCCCATGCCCTGCGACGTTAAAGAGAAGGTAATGCGTCGGGTCCCGCGGTTCGGTACGCGTACTGCCACAGGTCGGTTACAGATGCGGGCCCTGACGGGCGGGGGCGTGGCGTGCAATGATGTGCCCGCCAACTGCATACCGGCCGTTTGAATCCGCGCGGGAGAGTTCCCAGCCCTGTTCGCTGGGACGCCGAAGGAGCAAGTCCCTCCCTTGAATCTCTCAGGCACCGTTACCGCGCGGGCGAGGCACATCTGAAAAGCGGGCCGCTGCGACAGTGGCCCCACCCAAGGTGCAAGCCGTGACCACCCCTTCGCGGGGATCATGGCGAACCTCTCAGGTTCCGATGACAGATGGGGAGGAACGACCTCGCCTTCCCCCATGCTCGGCTGCGCTCGCACGGGGGGACCCCCATCGCCCTGGGAGACGACCGACCGATGAGCAGTACCGAACTCCGTCACACCGCGCTGGACGCCCTCCACCGCTCGCTCGGTGCGACGATGACCGACTTCGCCGGCTGGGACATGCCCCTGCGCTACGGCTCCGAGCGCGACGAGCACGTCGCGGTGCGCACCAGGGCCGGCCTCTTCGACCTCTCCCACATGGGTGAGATCACGGTGACCGGCGCCGGCGCCGCGGCCCTGCTGAACCACGCCCTGGTCGGCAACATCGCCTCCGTCGGTGTCGGGCGGGCCCGCTACACCATGATCTGCCAGGCCGACGGCGGCATCCTGGACGACCTGATCGTCTACCGGCTCGCCGAGACCGAGTACATGGTCGTGGCCAACGCCTCCAACGCCCAGGTGGTGCTGGACGCGCTGACCGAGCGCGCCGGCGGCTTCGACGCCGAGGTGCGCGACGACCGGGACACCTACGCGCTGCTCGCGGTCCAGGGCCCGGAGTCCCCCGGCATCCTGAAGTCGCTCACGGACGCCGACCTGGACGGCCTGAAGTACTACGCGGGCCTGCCGGGCACCGTCGCCGGCGTCCCCGCGCTGATCGCCCGCACCGGCTACACCGGCGAGGACGGCTTCGAGCTGTTCGTGAAGCCCGAGCACGCGGTCGAGCTGTGGCAGGCGCTGACCAAGGCCGGCGAGGGCGCCGGCCTGGTGCCGTGCGGTCTGTCCTGCCGGGACACGCTGCGCCTTGAGGCGGGCATGCCGCTGTACGGGCACGAGCTGACCACCGCGCTGACGCCGTTCGACGCCGGTCTCGGCCGGGTGGTGAAGTTCGAGAAGGAGGGCGGCTTCGTCGGCCGTGAGGCGCTGGCCGAGGCCGCCGCCCGGGCCGAGCAGAACCCGCCGCGCGTCCTGGTCGGCCTCGTCGCCGAGGGCCGCCGCATCCCGCGGGCCGGGTTCGCCGTCGTCTCCGGCGGCGCGGTGATCGGCGAGGTCACCTCCGGCGCCCCCTCCCCCACCCTGGGCAAGCCGATCGCCATGGCGTACGTCGACGCGGCGCACGCCGCGCCGGGCACCGAGGGCGTCGGCGTGGACATCCGCGGCAGCCACGAGCCCTTCGAGGTCGTGGCACTGCCGTTCTACAAGCGCCAGAAGTAGACACTGGGCGCGGTCCGTCATCGCGGCGTGACCCTGCGCACATCCGCCTGCCTCCGGGCAGGTCCGGCAGTCCCCCCTTCATCAGCACTCCCGCGCGTACAGGAGAATTCAGGCCATGAGCAACCCCCAGCAGCTGCGCTACAGCAAGGAGCACGAGTGGCTGTCGGCCGCCGAGAACGGCGTGTCGACGGTCGGCATCACCGAGTTCGCGGCCAACGCGCTCGGCGATGTGGTCTACGCCCAGCTCCCCGAGGTCGGCTCCACCGTCGAGGCGGGCGAGACCTGCGGTGAGCTGGAGTCGACCAAGTCGGTCTCGGACCTGTACTCGCCGGTCAGCGGCGAGATCACCGAGATCAACGAGGACGTCGTCAACGACCCGTCCCTGGTGAACTCGGCCCCCTTCGAGGGCGGCTGGCTGTTCAAGGTGCGCGTCACGGACGAGCCGGCCGACCTGCTCTCCGCCGACGAGTACACCGCCCAGAACGCCGGCTGAGGAGTCGTAGCCGTATGACCGTCCTGAACACGTCCCTGCACGAGCTGGACCCGGAGATCGCCGCCGCGGTCGACGCCGAGCTGCACCGCCAGCAGTCGACCCTGGAGATGATCGCCTCCGAGAACTTCGCGCCGCTCGCGGTGATGGAGGCCCAGGGTTCGGTCCTCACCAACAAGTACGCCGAGGGCTACCCGGGCCGCCGCTACTACGGCGGCTGCGAGCACGTCGACGTCGCCGAGCAGATCGCCATCGACCGGATCAAGGAGCTGTTCGGCGCCGAGTACGCCAACGTGCAGCCCCACTCCGGCGCCTCCGCCAACCAGGCGGCCCTGTTCGCGCTGGCCCAGCCCGGGGACACCATCCTCGGCCTGGACCTGGCGCACGGCGGCCACCTGACCCACGGCATGCGCCTGAACTTCTCCGGCAAGCAGTTCGACGTGGTCGCCTACCACGTGGACGACGCCGGCCTGGTCGACATGGCCGAGGTCGAGCGGCTCGCCAAGGAGCACCGCCCCAAGGTGATCATCGCGGGCTGGTCGGCGTACCCCCGGCAGCTCGACTTCGCCGAGTTCCGCCGGATCGCCGACGAGGTCGAGGCGTTCCTGTGGGTCGACATGGCCCACTTCGCCGGCCTGGTCGCCGCCGGTCTGCACCCGAACCCGGTGCCGTACGCGGACGTGGTCACCTCCACGACGCACAAGACCCTGGGCGGGCCGCGCGGCGGCATCATCCTGGCGAAGAAGGACTTCGCGAAGAAGCTGAACTCCTCGGTCTTCCCGGGCTTCCAGGGCGGTCCGCTGGAGCATGTGATCGCGGCCAAGGCCGTCTCCTTCAAGGTCGCCGCCTCGGAGGACTTCAAGGAGCGCCAGCGCCGTACGGTGGAGGGTGCGCGCATCCTCGCCGAGCGGCTGACGGCGGCCGACGCGCGCGAGGCCGGTGTGAACGTGCTGTCCGGCGGCACCGACGTGCACCTGATCCTGGTGGACCTGCGCGAGTCGGAGCTGGACGGCCAGCAGGCCGAGGACCGGCTGCACGAGGTCGGTATCACGGTCAACCGCAACGCGGTCCCGAACGACCCGCGCCCCCCGATGGTCACCTCGGGTCTGCGGATCGGTACGCCCGCCCTGGCCACCCGCGGCTTCTCGGCCGAGGACTTCGCCGAGGTCGCGGACGTGATCGCCGAGACGCTGAAGGCGCCGTCCCCCTTCGAGGGCGCCGAGGTCGAGGCGCTCAAGGCGCGCGTCGAGGCGCTCGCCGGCAAGCACCCGCTGTACCCGGGTCTGAACAAGTAGGTCCGTAACGCCCGGTACCCCGCACACTGGAAAGGGAAGGTGTGCGCGGTACCGGGCAGGTGCCCACCCCCGCACCGCCCCTTTTTCGCACCACCCCCGTTCTTGAGGAGTCCCCGTGGCCATCTCGGTCTTCGACCTGTTCTCGATCGGCATCGGCCCGTCGAGTTCGCACACGGTCGGTCCGATGCGCGCGGCGCGTATGTTCGCCCGTCGCCTGCGCAACGAGGACCTGCTCGGTTCCGTCGCCTCCCTGCGCTGCGAGCTGTACGGCTCGCTCGGCGCGACCGGCCACGGCCACGGCACCCCGAAGGCGGTGCTGCTCGGCCTGGAGGGCGCATCGCCGCGCACGGTGGACGTGGAGAGCGCCGACGACCGGGTGGCGGCCATCCAGGCGTCGGGCCGGCTCTCGGTCCTCGGCGAGCACGAGATCGCGTTCTCCTTCGACGACGACCTGGTGCTGCACCGCCGCAAGGCGCTCCCGTACCACGCCAACGGCATGACGATCTGGGCCTTCGACGCCTCGGGCGCCGAGCTGCTCACCAAGACGTACTACTCGGTCGGCGGCGGTTTCGTCGTGGACGAGGACGCGGTCGGCGCGGACCGCATCGTGCTGGACGACACGGTGCTGAAGTACCCGTTCCGTACCGGTGACGAGCTGCTGCGCCTGACGAAGGAGACGGGCCTGTCCATCTCCTCCCTGATGCTGGAGAACGAGCGGGCCTGGCGCACGGAGGACGAGATACGCGCGGGTCTGCTGGAGATCTGGCGGGTCATGCGCGAGTGCGTCCAGCGGGGCATGTCCCGTGAGGGCATCCTGCCCGGCGGCCTGAAGGTGCGCCGCCGCGCGGCCGTCTCGGCCCGCCAGCTGCGCGCCGAGGGCGACGCGCTGGCCCACGCCATGGAGTGGATCACGCTCTACGCGATGGCGGTGAACGAGGAGAACGCGGCCGGCGGCCGGGTGGTGACCGCCCCCACGAACGGCGCCGCGGGCATCATCCCCGCCGTCCTGCACTACTACATCAACTTCGTGCCCGGCGCCGACGAGGACGGCGTGGTCCGCTTCCTCCTCGCGGCCGGTGCCATCGGCATGCTCTTCAAGGAGAACGCCTCCATCTCCGGTGCCGAGGTCGGCTGCCAGGGCGAGGTCGGCTCGGCCTGCTCCATGGCCGCCGGCGCCCTGGCCGAGGTGCTCGGCGGCTCCCCCGAGCAGGTGGAGAACGCGGCCGAGATCGGCATGGAGCACAACCTCGGCCTGACCTGCGACCCGGTCGGCGGCCTGGTCCAGATCCCCTGCATCGAGCGCAACGGCATGGCCGCGGTGAAGGCGGTCACCGCGGCGAAGATGGCGATGCGCGGCGACGGCTCCCACAAGGTGTCCCTGGACAAGGTCATCAAGACCATGAAGGACACCGGCGCCGACATGTCCGTCAAGTACAAGGAGACGGCCCGCGGCGGGCTCGCGGTGAACATCATCGAGTGCTGACGCCCGGCGCCGGGGGGCGACCGGTCTCGTCCCTCTCTGTCCTTCCAAGGGCTACCGAGCAGTAATCAACTACCCCTAGTCTGCGGCCAAGTCCGTGACGACATAGGGGAGTTGAGTCATGCGTGCGGTGAGACGGCTGGTGGCGCTGGTGGGTGTGGCCGTGGTGGCGGTGGCGGTGCCGGGGCACGCTCAGGCGGCGTCGCCGAAGTTCTCCCAGACGACGGCGATCGGGACGCACAACGCGTACGACAAGGCGAAGTACCCGTACTTCGCGCAGGCGCTGGACTCCGGCGCCTCGCTGCTCGAACTGGACGTGTACGTCGACAGCCTCACCCACCGGTGGCGGGTGAGCCACAGCAACCCGCTCGGCAACGACAACAACTGCGAGGCCGCCAAGACGCCGGGCGACCTGTACAGCAAGAGCCGCAACCAGGACCTCGGCAGCTGTCTGGACAACATCGCGGCCTGGAACCAGCTCCACCCCGACCACCCGCCGATCGTGTTCAAGGTCGAGATGAAGGTGGGGTTCAACAACAACGCCGGCCTCGGCCCGGCCGCCTTCGACACGCTGGTCTCGCAGAAACTCGGTGACAGCGTGTTCAAGCCGGCCGACCTGCTCGGCGGGACCTACTCCTCCCTGGACGCGGCGGCCAAGGCCGACGCCTGGCCGGCCCGCGACTCCCTGCGGGGCAAGTTCCTCTTCGAGCTGATCCCGGGCACGGTCGAGCAGTCCAACCCGTTCGACCACTACTGGACGGACAAGGAGTACGGCGAGCACCTGCGCGACCTGTACGCGGCCGGGAACATCGGCCGGGCGCAGGCCTTCCCGGCGGTGCTCGGCGCCGCGAACGGGGACCCGCGCACCAGCCGTTACGACGCCTCGATCCGCCCCTGGTTCGTCTTCTTCGACGGTGACGCGGCGGCGTACGTGAACAACGGGTACGACACGTCGTTCTACTCGGCGAACCACTACATCCTGATCGCCACCGGCGCCGACGGCGTCTCCCCGGCGATCTCCTCCACGAACCCCACGGACGCCGAGGTCGCCGCCCGGCTGGCGCTGCTGGCCACGGACCACGCCAGCCTGATCACCTCGGACTGGTCGGCCAAGCCGGCGTCGGTGCTGGGCGCGGTGACGGACCGGGGCTGAGGAATCCGGACACGCGGGCGGATCGCCCGCGCCAGGGTGGGCATATATCAGTCAACTCCTGTCTCCCCACCGGCACTCAGGGAGTCCCCCCATGCTCCACGGCATCGACGTCAGCGCGTACCAGTCCTCGTCGTACGACACGGACGGCCTCTCCTTCGTCTTCATCAAGGCGACGGAGGGGCGTTCGTACGTCAACCCGAGACTCTCCGCGCAGGCCAAGAGGGGCCGCGACGCGGGACTGGTCGTCGGCTTCTACCACTTCCTGTGGCCGGGTCACATCGGCGCCCAGGCCGAGTACTTCGTCTCGCACGCCCCGGAGAAGGGGGGCGACCTGCTCGCCGTCGACTGGGAGACCACCGGCGACGGCACGCACGCGAGCAACGCGGAGAAGGACCTGTTCATCCGCAGGGTGCGGGAACTGCGGCCGCACAACAAGGTCCTGCTGTACACCAACCGGGACTACTGGCTGAACGTGGACGTCACCTCGTACGCCGGCGACGGCCTGTGGATCGCCGACTACGTGACGGCGGGCAAGCCCCGGATCAAGGCCGCGTGGCGCTTCCACCAGTACAGCAGCGAGCCGCACGACAAGGACGTGGCCGCGTTCTCCTCCAAGGCCGCGCTGCGCGCCTGGGCCGCGTCCTAGGGGACGGCCGGGTCAGGGGTGCCCTCCGTACGGGACGGCACCCCCGCCTGACGGTCACTTGTCCAGGTAGGCCCAGAACTCGTCGAACGACAGCACCTTGTCGCCGTTGAGGTCGCGGGTCCTGATGATGGCCTCCGCCACCGTGTCGGTGACGTTCCAGTCACCTTGCTGGGCCAGCGCGGACTTGAACTCGGCGGCGGTGATGAACCCGTCACCGTCCGCGTCGATCCGCTGGAACTGCTTGCGTGCTTCCTCGATGTCCGCCACCGATCCGCCCCTTTTTGTTCGTGTTGCTCATGCCGTGCTGGCGTACTGACGCTGGTCAGATTAACGGCCCCCGCGCACGTCCCGTACCGCGGCCACCCGGACGAGGGGAAGTCGGGTGCCGTCGTCGATCACGTCTGCGAGTCTGGGGCCGCCGGCCCACGGCTGCCGGTGACGGCCGGCAGAGGCCGGTGCGGACCGGCACGAGCGGAGGAGCGCGGTGGTGGAGACCTTGCGGGACGTACTCGACGCGGCGGCGCGGGGCGTCTTCCCGCCGGCGGACGGCCGGACGGCGGTCGTGCCGCAGGACTGCCCGCGGGACGCGGGGGTGATCGCGTTCACCGGGCACTCCGTGGTCTTCACGGACGAGGACCCGCGCTGGGTGCGCGGCGCCCTGGCCGCCGTGGACTGCGACCCGCTCGCCGCGCCGATGAACCCCGTCTTCCTCGCCTCCCTCATGGCCCGTACCGGGCGCGGAGCCGAGACCGTCGACGCACTGCTGGTCGGCACGCCCCTGCCGGGCCGGCCGGCGCTCGCGCTGCGGGAGATCGAGGACGCCGGGCATCCCCGGGTCCGCTACGCCCGCCGGCGGCGGGACGCGGTGCGGGCGTGGACGGCGGACGGCGGGGTGCTGGTCATGGGCCGCGGGGTCGGTGGCCGGCTCGAGGTGTCCGTCGAGGTGGACGACGGCGCCCGGCTCCGGGGGCTGGGCCGGGCGCTGGTGACGGCGGCCCGGCAGCTCGCGGCGGAGCCGGTGTGGGCGCAGGTGTCGCCGGGGAACGCCCGCAGCATGCGGGCGTTCCAGGCGGCGGGTTACCGCGCGGTGGGCGCGGAGGCGCTGCTGCTCGGCCGGGTGCCGGCCGGCGGGGGTTCAGCGGAAGACGCCGGTGTGACCGAGTGAGTAGCGGCCCGGCTGCGGGTAGACGGCGAGGCCGTGCGGGCCGCTGCCGACCTTGATGCGGGCCAGTTCGGTGCCGGTGCGGGTGTCGATGGCGTACACCTCGGAGTTGTAGCGGCCGGAGAGCCACAGCACCTTGCCGTCGGCCGAGACGCCGCCCATGTCCGGGCTGCCGCCGCCGGGCAGCCGCCACTTCTTGGTGAGCCGGTTCTGGGTGAAGTCGAACAGGGAGATGGTGCCCTCGCCCCGGTTGGAGATGTACATCTCCCGGGAGTCCCGGCTGACGTACAGCCCGTGGGCGCCCTTGCCGGTCCGGAGCAGCTTCGGCTGGTCGAAGGTGTCCCCGTTCAGGATCCACACGCCGTCGGCCATCATGTCGGCGATGTAGAACAGCTTGCCGTCCGGGGAGATCTTGACGTCCTGGGGCATGGCGCCCCGGTACGGCAGCTTCTGCTGGGCGACGACCTCCATCCGTGCGGTGTCGACCTTGAGCAGTTCGCCGCTGAACTCGCAGGAGACGACGAAGTACTTGCCGTCGATGGAGAAGTCGGCGTGGTTGACGCCGGAGCAGCTCACGGGCACGGTCTTGGCGATCTTCATGGTGTGCGCGTCACGGAAGACGAGCTGGCGGTCCTTGGAGGCCATGACGACGGCGTACCTGCCGTCGGGTGTGAAGTACAGGTTGTACGGGTCGTGCACGTCGACCGGCTTGCCTGCCTTCCCGGTGCGCGGGTCGATGGGGGTGAGGCTGTTGCCGAGGTCGTTGTTGACCCAGAGGGTCTTCAGGTCCCAGGACGGCACCACGTGCTGAGGCTGATGGCCGACCGGGATGGTCTCCAGTACCCGGTAGGTCGCCGGGTCGATGACGGTGACGGTGTTCGAGTTGGTGTTGGGTACGTAGACCCGGGAGGGGAAGTCCTTGACGACGGGCGAGAGCCGGTTCGGGCGGTCCGCGGCGTAGAGGTCGGTCGCGTCCTGCACCGGAGGCATCCCGGGCAACACGTCCACCTGCTGCTTCCTCAGCTGCGGCTGGACCGGCGGTTTGCTGGCGAGGGCCTCGTCCTCGCGGTGCTGGGTGCCGCCTCCGCACGCGGAGAGCAGCGTCAGGGCGGTCAGGGCGGCTCCGGCGGCCAGGAGGCGGGCGGCTCGTGTGGGTTGCATCAGCTCAGCAGCTCCGTGGTGGTGACCGCGCGCAGCCGGCGCCGGTCGAGTTCGTGGAGTACGGCGGGGAGGGCGGCGACCGTGTCCGGGTAGCCGAAGTGCAGGCTCACCACCGACCCCGCGCGCACGTCGGCCAGGACCTTGCGGGTGATGGCGCCGGCGCCGGGACGGGTGTAGTCGAGCGAGTCGACGTCGTAGGAGAGCACGTGCGGGTAGCCCGCGGCCCGGGCGAGCCCGGCGACCAGCGGGGAGGCGGTCGGGGAGCGGGAGGGCCGGAACCAGGTGCCGATGGATCCGGTGAGCCGCTTCAGGCGTTCGGCGCAGTCGGTGATCTCCCGGCGGGCGTCGGCCTCGGCCATGGCGTTGACGGCGACGTGCCGCTGGGTGTGGTTGCCGAGGTCGTGGCCGCCGTCGAGGATGCGGCGGGCGAGGGAGGGGTGTTCGTCCAGCCAGGTGCCGACGGCGAGCACGGTGAGCCGGGCGCCGCGCTGTTCGGCCGTGCTGAGCAGGGACTCGGCGAGATGGGGGTCGCCCTGGCCGTGGAAGGTGAGGGCGACCCGGGGGTGGGTGCGCGGGCCGTGGGTGATCTGGGCGGGCTGCCCGGCGTAGGCGCGGGGTGCGGGGGCGGTGTGGGCGGTGCGCGCGGTCCGGGCGGTGGCCGCGGGCCGGCCGGAGGCGTCGTTGGTCGGGGCGGACGCGGACGTCTCGGCGGCGGGCGGGGTGTCCTGGCCGCTTCCGCATCCGGCGGCGAGCGCGCCCCCGGCGACGAGCCCGGCACCCGTGCGCAGCACTCCGCGTCGGTTGGTCGTGGTCACCCGCACCATTTAAGGGGCGTCAGGTAAGAAAACCGCCGATTGCCCCGTTCTGGGGATATTTGCGGGTCGCGGTGGCGGAACCGGCCCCGGCATGCGCGCCGGCGCCCGTGTGGCGGCCTAGCGGTCGCCCACCCGCATCTCGAACCAGGTGGTCTTGCCGCGCGGTAAGAGGTCGACGCCCCAGCGGTCGGACAGCTTGTCCACCAGGAACAGGCCGCGCCCGCTCACGTCCATCTCCTGAACCGGCATCAGGCACGGCAGTCCGCGGGAGGGGTCACGGACCTCGACGCGGATCCAGCCGCGGCGGCGGCGCATGCGGAGGCCGAACACCCGGGCCCCGGTGTGCCGTACCGCGTTGCCGACGAGTTCGGAGACGAGCAGGACCGCGTCCTCGGTCATCTTGGGGCTCAGCCCCCACTGGCGCAGGACGACGACCTGGGCAAGCCGGCGCGCGGTCGCCGCGGATTCGGGGCGGGACGGCAGCGGGACCTCGGCCTCCGTCGGGTTGCCGAACAGTTCGAGTGCCTTGAGCGCTCGTTCGTCCTCGACCGCGGGCGACCAGCGCGCCGCGGCCGCACGGCTGTGTCCCCGCGGCTGTTCGATGCCCTCCAGCCCCGCCATGCCCCCATGATGGCCGTCCGGAGCCGCCTCCGTGGCCGTTCCGGAGGAATACGCCCCCTGTGCGCCTGTGTCACAATCCGGTCGATCGGCATATGCCGATGGCATGCCGGGGTGGACGACAGCCGGGCTGACCTGCGGCGACGGCTCACTTTCGGGCAATCGACAGGCTCCCTCGACGAAGCAGGCTTAAGGGTGCGTTAAGGCTCCCATAAACCGCCCCATCGAGGGACCCGGATCAGACGACTCGTCAATTGCAAGGAGTCCGGGGGAGATTTCCCGGTGGGTTCAGAGGAACTTGGCCTTGCCCGGGCCCTCCTCCACGAAGCTGCGCATGCCCCGCTCGCGGTCCTCGGTGGCGAACAGGCCCGCGAACCAGTTCCGCTCGACGGCGAGACCGGTGTCGATGTCGGTCTCCAGGCCGGTGTCGATGGACTCCTTCGCCGCGCGCAGCGCGATCGCCGGTCCGTGAGCGAGCTTCGCGGCCCAGGCGTGCGCCTGCTCGTACACCTCGGCGGCCGGGACGACCCGGTCCACCAGGCCGATCGCGAGCGCCTCGTCGGCCTTGACCTGACGGCCGGTGAAGATGAGGTCCTTGGCCTTGGAGGGGCCGACCAGCCGGGACAGCCGCTGGGTGCCGCCGGCGCCCGGGATCAGCCCGAGCAGGATCTCGGGCTGACCCAGCTTGGCGTTCTCGGCGGCGATGCGGAAGTCGGCGCACAGGGCCAGCTCGCAGCCGCCGCCGAGCGCGTACCCGGTGACGGCGGCGACGACGGGCTTGGGGATGCGGGCGACGGCGGTGAAGGAGTCCTGCAGGGCGCGGGCGCGCAGGACCATCGCGGTGTGGTCCATGGCCTGCATCTCCTTGATGTCCGCGCCCGCCGCGAACACCCGCTCCCCGCCGTAGATCACCACGGCGCGCACGTCCTCGCGGCGCGTGGCCTCCTCGGCGAGTTCCTTCAGCCGGTCCTGCGTGGCCACGTCCAGCGCGTTCATCGGCGGACGGTCCAGGCGCAGCGTTCCGACGCCTGCGGCGACTTCGAGAGTGACGGTCATGCTCCGCAGGTTAGCGGGCGTTCACATCGGGGGCAGCACCGGTACGTCGTCACCCGCGGACCTCCCGGGCTGCCCGCGCAGTTCCCCGCGCCCCTGAGGGGCGCGGGGAACGCGCGCGGGACCTACTTCTTCCAGTCGGCCCAGGACATGTTCCAGCCGTTGAGGCCGTTGGCCGGGTCCACGGTGCGGTCGTGGGAGTGCTTGACGACCACCACGTCACCGATCATGGAGTGGTTGAAGAACCAGGCCGCCGGGACCTTCTTGTCGTAGCCGCCGCGGACGTCGCGCAGGCCGACACAGCCGTGGCTGGCGTTGTAGTTGCCGAAGGCGCCGCCGCCCCAGTAGTTGCCGTGGATGAAGGTGCCGGAGTCGGTCAGGCGGATGGCGTGCGGCACGTCCTTGATGTCGTACTCGCCGCCGTAGCCGACGGTCTCGCCGTTCATACGGGTCACGGCGAGCTTCTCGCTCATGACCATCTGGCCGTTCCAGGTGTCGTAGCCGGGCTTGCCGGTCGTGACCGGGATGGTCTTGACGACCTTGCCGTCCTGGGTGACCTTCATCGTGTGCTTCTTGGCGTCCACGATGGATACCTGGTCGCGGCCGATGGTGAACCTGATGGTCTTGTGCTGCTTGCCGTAGACGCCGTCACGGCCCTCGACGCCGTCCAGGTCGAGGTCGACGGTGACCTTCGTGCCTTCCTTCCAGTACTTCTCGGGGCGGAAGTCCAGACGGTCGTTGCCGAACCAGTGGCCCTCGACGTCGACGGCCGGCTCGGTCTTGACGCGGATGGCCTTCTCGACGGCCGCCGGGCTGGTGATGCCCCGGGTGAAGCGGACGGAGAACGGCATGCCCACCCCGACGGTGGAGCCGTCCTCGGGGGTGAAGTAGCCGACGAAGGTGTTCTTCGGGGTGAGGGTCGTGAAGGTGGAGTCCTCGGCGGCCTCGCGGCCCTCGGAGTCCTTGGCGACCGCGTGCACCGTGTACTTGGTGCCGCCGGCCAGGTGGGTCGACGGCGTCCAGGAGGCGCCGCCGCCGGTGATGCTGCCGTCGACCTCGGCGCCCTTGGCGTTCTTGACGGTGACCTGGGTCAGCTTGCCCTGGGCGACGCTCACCTTCAGGGCGCCGCTGGTGTCGACGCCCGTGGCGCCGGACTTGGGCAGGATGCTGACGGCGGCCGTGGACTGCTTGCCCTGCTGCGTGCCGGTGCCCTTGTCCTTCCCGCCCCCGGAACCGGACCCGGCTCCGGAGTCGCCGCCCCCGCCGCAGGCGGTGAGCGACAGCAGCAGGGCGCCGGCTATGAGCGCCGCCCCTTTGCGGCCCGTCCTCCGGCTCCCCGCCGGCGCCGCCCCCGATATAGGCCGCACGTTCACTCGTTCTCCCCTCGCCGGGCCAGGTCAGGCCCGCTCCCCACCACATTTGGTGTGCGCATGTTAACCGCAGGGATTTGAGCGAGGTGTCAGGTGAATGTCACCGTTCCGTCGCAACTTCGACCGTCACCGGCGCCCGCAACCACGGCGCACACCGGGTCACTTGACGGCACTGCCCGCTTTCCACTCGTTCCATGCCATGTTCCAGCCCCCGAGGCCATTGTCGGGAGAGACCTGTTTGTCCTTGCTGTTGACGACCTCGACGACGTCCCCGATCAGGCTGCGGTCGAAGAACCAGCCCGCCGGGGTGTCCGAACTGCCGCCCTTCACGTCCATGAGACCCACACAGCCGTGGCTGACGTTGACGTGCCCCGGGGAGTCGGGCGACCAGTAGTTGCCGTGCAGGAAGGTGCCGGAGTCGGTGAGCTTCATGGCGTGCGGGACGTCGGGGATGTCGTACTCGCCGCCGAAGCCGACCGTGCGGCTGTTCATACGGGTCACCTCGAGCATCTCCATCACCACCATCTTGCCGTTGTAGGTGGGGCTCTTGGGGGCGCCCGCGGTGATCGGCACGGTGGCCAGCAGCCGGCCGTCGCGCCGCACCTCCATCATGTGCTGGGCCGCGTCGACCAGGGAGGTCTGGCTGCGGCCGACGGTGAAGGAGAACGTCTTGGCCTGGAGGCCGTAGACGCCGGGCGCGCCCTCGACGTCCCTGAGGCCGAGGCCGACGGTGACCTCGGTGCCGGGCTTCCAGTAGCGCTCGGGGCGGAAGTCCAGACGGTTCTTGCCGAACCAGTGCGGGCGGATCTCCACCGGCGGGTTCGCGGTGACCCGCACCGCGCGTTCGACGGCGGCACGGTTCACGATGTCCCGGCTGAAGGCCAGGGAGACGATCATCCCGGTGCCGACGGTGGACCGGTTCTCCGGGGTGACGTAGCCGATGAACCGCTCCTCGGGGACGTAGGTGGTGAAGGTGGTGTGCCGGGCCGAGCGGCGCCCGTGGGCGTCCAGCGCGACCGCGTCGACGGTGTACTTGGCGGCCAGCGCCAGCCGGCCGTCGTCCGGCCGCCAGGTCAGCCCGTCGGCGCTGATGCGCCCGGGCACCGGGGTGTCCTGGGCGTCCTGGGACCTGACGACGCTCACCTTCTCCAGGCGTCCGTCGGGCACCCGCACCCGCAGCCGCTCACCCGGACGGATGTCCCTGCCCCCGTCGTCCGGGGTGACCCGGATGACGTCCTCGGGGGACGGAGGTTTGCCGAGGGCCCCGTCCAGGCCCAGTCCGCCGGAACCGCCCGGGGTGCACCCGGCCAGCAGTCCCGCCCATGTCAGTGCCGCTGCCAGCGCGGCGCACGCGCGCCGTGCGTGTCCTTGTACGTGCCTCACGTGGGACTCAACGACGGTGCCCGCTCCGGGGAAACGTGAGTGCGACGCCCGCGCTGGGCAGAACAGTGGGGAGAACGACACGGAGGGGAGCCTCCCCACCCGTGGTGACCCACCCGAAGCCCGCGTCGCAGCCGCCGGGGCGAGCCACTGAGAAGAGGGGCCACAGGTGACGAGCGCAGCCGAGCAGCGGGCACTGGCCGAGGGGCGGGCCGCCGGGAACGGGCAGCCGGCCGCCGTGGTGAGCGGCGCCCGCCGTGCCACGCCGCCGTCCCCGCCCGTGTGGCCGGGGACGCCGACACCGCTGGGGGCCCGCTTCCGGGTGGGCCCGGACGGGGTCGCGGGCACCAACTTCGCGCTGTGGGCGGCCGGTGCGGAGGGGGTCCGGCTGTGCCTGTTCGACGAGCGGGGCCGGGAGACCCAGGCTCCGCTGACCGAACTGACGCACGAGATCTGGCACGGCTTCGTACCGGGCGTGATGCCCGGGCAGCGCTACGGCTACCGGGTGGACGGCCGCTGGGACCCGTGGACCGGCGCCCGCTGGAACCCGGCCAAGCTGCTGCTCGACCCGTACGCCCGCGCGGTGGACGGCGAGTTCCGGCTGCCGCCCGAGGTGTACGGGCACGTCCGGGACTGGCCCGAGCAGCACGTCGCCGACACCGTGCGCGACGACCGGGACTCGGCACCCCACGTCCCCAAGGGCGTCGTCGTCGACGATGACGACGACTGGGAGGACGACCGCCGCCCCAAGACGCCGTGGGCCGACTCGGTGATCTACGAGCTGCACGTGCGGGGCTTCACCAAGCTGCACCGCGGCATCCCGCCTGAGCTGCGCGGCACGTACGCGGGGCTGGCGCACCCGGCCGCCGTCGAGCACCTGGTGAAGCTGGGTGTCACGGCCGTGGAGCTGCTGCCCGTGCACCAGTTCGCGCACGAGGACCACCTGCTGCGCCGGGGCCTGAGGAACTACTGGGGCTACAACTCCATCGGCTACTTCGCCCCGCACGCGGCCTACGCCGCCTCGGGGACGGCGGGCGGCCAGGTCGGCGAATTCAAGCGGATGGTCCGCGCGCTGCACGCGGCCGGCATCGAGGTCATCCTCGACGTGGTCTACAACCACACCGCCGAGGCGGGCGAGCTGGGGCCCACACTCTCCCTGAAGGGCATCGACAACCGCGGCTACTACCGCCTCCAGGGCGACGCCCGGCGGTACGCGGACTACACCGGCTGCGGCAACACCCTGCACGTCGTCCAGCCCCAGGTGCTGCGGCTGATCACGGACTCGCTGCGCTACTGGGTGACCGAGATGGGGGTGGACGGCTTCCGCTTCGACCTGGCGGCCGCGCTGGCCCGCTCGATGCACGACGTGGACATGCTCTCCCCCTTCCTCGCGGTCATCGCCCAGGACCCGGTGCTGCGCCGGGTGAAGCTGATCGCCGAGCCGTGGGACATCGGCTCGGGCGGCTACCAGGTGGGCGCCTTCCCTCCGCTGTGGACGGAGTGGAACGACCGCTACCGTGACACCGTGCGGGACTTCTGGCGCCACGCGCTGCCCGACGTGCGGGAGATGGGCTACCGCCTGTCCGGCTCCAGCGACCTGTACG
This sequence comes from Streptomyces sp. WI03-4A, assembly GCF_033792105.1. NCBI lineage: Bacteria > Bacillati > Actinomycetota > Actinomycetes > Kitasatosporales > Streptomycetaceae > Streptomyces > Streptomyces sp. WI03-4A. Next base: position 34,701 of record NZ_JARAUO010000019.1, on the reverse strand, counting down.
CCTGGGGCGGCCGGCGCCCCTACGCCTCGGTCAACTTCGTCACCGCGCACGACGGTTTCACCCTGCGCGACCTGGTGTCGTACGAGCGCAAGCACAACGAGGCCAACGGCGAGAGCAACCGGGACGGAACGGACGACAACCGCTCCTGGAACTGCGGCACCGAGGGCGAGAGCGCCGACGAGCGGGTGCGGGCCACCCGGCGCAGGCAGCTCAGGAACCTGCTGACGACCCTGCTGCTGTCCACCGGTGTGCCCATGCTGGTGGCCGGCGACGAACTCGGCCGCACCCAGCGCGGCAACAACAACGCCTACTGCCAGGACAACGAGATCGGCTGGCTGGACTGGTCCCTGCTGGACGACCCCGACTGGCGCCCGCTGTTCGACCTCACCTCGCGGCTGATCGCCCTGCGCCACCGGCACCCGGTACTGCGCCGCCGCGCCTTCTTCTCCGGCCGCGCCGCCTCGGCCGACGGACTGCGCGACCTGGCCTGGTTCACCTCCCGGGGCGAGGAGATGACCGAGGGCGACTGGTACGCGCCCGCCGCCACGCTCGGCATGTATCTGTCGGGCCGGGACATCCCGGGCCGGGACGAGCGGGGCGCGCCGGTCCTGGACGACAGCTTCCTCGCGGTGCTGCACGCGGGCGACCGCCCGGTGCGCTTCGTCCTGCCGGGCGCACCCTGGGCCGAGGCGTACGAGGTGGTGGTCGACACCGCCCGCGAGGACCAGACCGCCGCACCTGGCACGGTCCATCCGGCGGGCGCGGAGGTCCTGGTCCCGGCCCGGTCCGTGCTGCTGCTGCGGGTCGACCGGCCCTGACCGGACGTGCGTCGCGCGAAGCGTGACGGGGATCACGTCCGCGGGGTGCAGCGCGGGCGTGGGTCCAGGGCCTTTCCCCTTGTGTAGACAGCCGGCGAGGGGACCGTGGAATGGAGCAGGCTCGGGCCGGTGAGTACGACGCGTTCGTGGCGGCCCGCTGGTCGGTGTTGTTCCATCTGGCCCGTCTGCTCACCGGAGGGGACCGGCATCGGGCCGAGGACCTGTTGCAGGAGTCCTTGGTCAAGCTGTGGTTCGTCTGGCCGAAGGTCGCCGACGAGGCGCCGGAGGCGTACGTGCGCAAGGTGCTGGCCCGGGCCGCGGCCCGCTCGGCCCGCCGGCGCTGGTGGGGTGAGCGGCCCGTCGAGGAGCTGCCCGAGGTGGCGGCGGCCGGCGACGTGTCCGCCACCGTCGCCGAACGCTCCCGCCTGGAGGCGGCGCTCGCGCAGTTGACCCCCCAGCAGCGGGCCGCCGTCGTGCTGCGCTACTACCAGGACCTGCCGGACCGGCAGGTCGCACAGACCCTGGGCTGCCCGGTGGGCACGGCCCGGTCCCACGCCGCGCGCGGCGTGGCCCGGCTGCGCCGGCTGCTGGCCGACGTCATCGAGCCGGTGGGGTGAGGGAAGAAGCCATGGATCACTTCGAGCGGCAGCTGACGCGGCTGATGCACGACACCCGGGAACACCAGGCGTTCGGGACGGCCCACCGGGACCGGTTGCGGGCGGGCGTCCGCACGCGGCGCCGGGTGCGGACCGCGCGCCGGGCGGCCGGGTCGGTCCTCGCGGTCGCCGGGCTCGGCCTCGGGCTGCTCCTGTGGCCGCACGCGCCGGGCACGGACCAGCCGAGCGCGCCCCGTCCGCGGCCCGCCGTCAGCCCCGTGCCGGGCCCGACCGGGACACCCTCGCCGCAGGACTCGCCGAGCCTGCCGCCCAGTTCGTCCCCGACCCGGTCGCCGGACCCGGGCGGGGCCACGGAGACCTCCCTGCCCCCGGCCACACAGGGCGGTTCCGGCCCGACCACCGGCGCCCCGCCCACGGGCACCGCCACGGCGACCACCACCACGACCGCCACCGCGCGGAACACGCTCACCGCGCCGCCACCCGCCACGGAGCCGGAGACCTCCTCCGCCGATCCGTCGTACGCCGCGTCCGGCACGGCCGGGCCGGACCACTAGCGCACCGGCCCCTCCCCGGCCTCACTTTCGCCCCGCGTTCCCCGAGCGCGCCCCGAAAACCAGAACACAAGGGACTTACGTGATGAATCTCCTCCCGGGTCGCGCGATACCCGCCCGGCCGCACCTGCCGCGACGGGCCCCTCTGACCAACCGGCAGGACGAGCCCGTCCTGGACCTGGCCGTACCGGTGTTCAACGAGGAGACGGACCTGGAGCCGAACGTCCGGCGGCTGCACGCGCACCTGCGGGACACCTTCCCCTACCCGTTCCGGATCACGGTCGCCGACAACGCCAGCACCGACCGCACCCCGTACATCGCCGCCCGCCTCGCGGACGAACTGACCGAGGTGGCCTGGATCCGGCTGCCCGAGAAGGGGCGCGGGCGGGCCCTGCGCGCCGCCTGGTCGGGCTCGCGGGCGCCCGTGCTGGCGTACACCGACGTGGACCTGTCCACCGGGCTCACGGCCCTGCTGCCGCTGGTCGCGCCGCTCATATCGGGCCACTCCGACCTGGCCATCGGCACCCGGCTCGCGCCCGGCGCCCGGGTGGTGCGCGGCCCGAAGCGGGAGATCATCTCCCGCTGCTACAACACCCTGCTGCGCTGCACGCTCGCCGTCGGCTTCTCCGACGCCCAGTGCGGGTTCAAGGCGGTGCGGCGCGACGTCGCCGAGCGGCTGCTGCCGCTGGTGCGGGACGGGGAGTGGTTCTTCGACACCGAGTTGCTGGTGCGCGCCGAGCGGGCGGGGCTGCGCATCCACGAGGTGCCCGTGGACTGGGTGGACGACCCCGACAGCCGGGTCGACCTCCTCGCCACCGCGCTGGCCGACCTGCGCGGGATCGCCCGGATGTACCGGGAGGCCGCCCGCCGCCGCACCCGGCCGGTCGCCCCGTGAGCGCCGTCGTCGACCGCCCCCCGGCGGCGGCCCGTGCCCGTGACCACGCCCTGCGCACCCGGGAGCGGCTGCGCGCCGCCGTCCGCCAACACGGCCCGGTCCTCGCCCTCTTCGGCGTCCTGAAGCTCGTCGGCTTCTGCTCCTTCATGTACCTGCTGGACTCGGCCGGGGACTTCCGCACCAGGCACCCCCGCTTCGGCGGCGGTGCGCACGCGTGGGACGTGCTCGCCACCTGGGACGGCTGGTGGTACCAGCAGATCGCGCTGCACGGCTACGACCCGAAGCTCGTCCACCTCCCCGGCGCCACCGGCCTGATCACGCTGGAGGGCAACTCCGCGGCCTTCTTCCCGCTCTACCCGGCACTGATGCGGATGACGTCCGCGGTCACCGGCCTCGGCCCTTACGGGGCCGGGATGCTGGTCTCCGTCGTCGCCTCCTTCACCGCCGCCCTCGGGATCCACCACGTCGCCGAGCGGTTCGGCGGCCGGCGCGCCGGGCTCGCCGCGGCCGGGCTGTGGGCGGTGTGGCCCGGCTCCGGGGTGGAGTGGGCGGTCTACTCCGACTCCCTCTACGTCGCCCTGGCCGCCTGGGCCTGCCACGCCGTCATGACCCGCCGCTGGCTCACCGCCGGGGTGCTCACCTTCGCCGCCGGTCTCAACCGCCCGACGGCCGCCGCCCTGATCGCCGCGCTCGGCGTGGCCGCGCTGTGCGCGGTGCGCGACCGGCGCGACGGCGTCCTGCGCCCGCTGCTCGCCCTGGGCCTGGCCCCGCTGGGCCTGCTCGGCTACCTGGGCTGGGTGGGGAACCGGATGGGCGACCCGAGCGGGTACTTCACGCTCCAGTCGGGCGCGTGGGCGCACCGGTTCGACTACGGCAGCCAGACCCTCGACGTGCTGACCTCGGTGCCCGTGGGCCACTTCACCTACCTGTCGGCGTTCCCCTTCGCGGACGTCATCGGCGTCGGCGTGGTCCTGCTGGCGTTCGCCCTCCTCCCCCCTTTGCTGCGACTGCGCCCGCCGCCGGTGCTGGTCGTCCACACGGTGCTGACGCTCGTCCTGGTCCTCGGCAGCCAGCAGATCTTCGCCAACGTCTCGCGCTACCTGCTCCCCTGTTTCCCGCTGTTCCTGCCCCTGGCCGTCGCCCTGCGCCGGCTCGGCCCGCGCACGCTGTACCCGGTGCTCGGCATCGCCGCCCTGGCCTCCGGCTCGTACGCGGGGTACGCACTGTTCGAACTCGGGGTGCCGTAGCGGCGGTCCGGGTGCCGTGGCGGCCGGGCCGGGCGGACGGCACCCGGGCTCACCCGACCTGCGCGTCCGGGCCGTCCCCGCGCGGAGCGTTCCCGTGCGGCCCTCTCCCGTGCGGCAGCGCGCGGGCCGCTTCCTCCGCTCGTGCCACCCGGGCCAGCAGGCGGTTCTTCCTGACGGGTGACCAGGTCAGCTCCAGGGCCACCAGGGCGACCACGAGCCAGGACACCAGGGCCTGGCGGGCCGGGCCGGCGACGGTGTCGTAGAGCGCGAGAGCCAGTGCCACGGCGGCCAGGAGCGCCTTCAGCCACCACCGCATGCGGTCCTCCTCCCGCAGGACACGCAGCGCGCCGGCGTACTCCAGGACCGCCGGCGCCAGCCGGGCGTCGCCGACGGACTCGCCCCGGCGCGTGGCCCGCACCACCCGTGCCCGGTCCGCGGGCGCGAGAGCGGCGCCGCCGGGCCACGTCCGGTCCATCCGGCGCGCCGCCCGGACGCCGTACAGCGGACCGAGCACCAGCAGGACGACGGCGGCGGCCGGCCACGCGCCGGACTCGACGGCGACGAAGGCGGCGAAGAGGACACCGGCGGCCAGGCCGACGCACAGCCCTCCGCGCACCGGGCCCTGCCACCACACCCATGCCGGGACCAGAACCACGCGCTCATGCTGGCGATCACCGGCGGTCCGGGCAATCACCGCCCCCGCTAGTCACCCGTACGGCGCACCGAACGCGCTGGTCGTAGGACCAGCGACCGACCCCGGTCCGGCCAAAACTCAGTGGGCGATGTCGGTGCGGATCCGTAGGCTCGCGATGATGCCCACGACACGTGCAACCACCGAGGACCGCTCCGCCGTACGCGCCCTGCTGCGGCTGTGGCCGTATGTCCGCCCCGTGCGGGCCCGCCTGTTCACCGCCGCGTTCGTCGCGGTCGTCGCTTCCTGTACCGGACTGGTGATCCCGCTCGTCCTGAAGTGGATGGTGGACGGGCCGGTGGCCGACCGGGACCCGGCCGGGGTCTGGCTCGGGGCGCTGTACCTGCTGCTGCTCGGTGTCGCCGAGGCGGTGCTGTTCGGCATACGGCGGTGGCTGGTGGCCCGGCCCCTGTCGCACGTCGAGGCGGAGATGCGGGCGGGGCTCTACCGCAGGCTGCAGCGGCTCCCGGTGGCCTTCCACGACCGGTGGGCGTCCGGCCAGTTGCTCTCCCGGGGCACCACCGACCTGATGCTGGTGCGCATGTTCCTCGCCTTCCCGCTGACCTTCCTGCTGGTCAACGCGGTGACGATCCTCGTCGGCGTGGTGATCATGCTGTTGCAGGACTGGGTCCTCGGGCTGGTGATCCTCGGGCCCGCCGTCCCGGTGCTGTGGACCTGCGTGGTCTTCGAGCGGCGCTACGCCGAGGTGGCGCGGCGCGCGCAGGACCAGGTCGGGGACCTGACCACGGTGGTCGAGGAGAGCGTGCTCGGCATCCGTATCGTCAAGGGCTTCGGCCGGCACCGCGCCCAGGCCCGCGCGTTCCGGAAGCTGTCCGGCGCGCTGCGCGGCACGGAACTGCGCAAGGCCCGGCTGCTGGCGACCATCCTCGGCGTCATCGTGACGCTCCCCGAGGTGGCGATCGGCGCGGCCCTGGTCCTGGGCGCGCTGCGGGTGGCCGACGGGGACCTGTCGGCGGGCACCCTGGTCGCCTTCCTGAGCACGGCACTCGCCCTGCGCTGGCCCGTCGACTCGATCGGCTTCCTGCTCGCGATGAGCCAGGAGGCGGCCACGGCCACCGAACGGTACTTCGAGGTGGTGGACGAGGAGCCGGAGGACGCCGGCGGCACCGCGCCGGACACCGGCGCCGAGGGGGCGCGCGGACTGCGCTTCGAGGACGTCCGGTTCCGCTATCCCGACGCCCCGGCCGGTTCACAGCCCCTTCTCGACCACGTCGACCTGCACATCCGCCCCGGCGAGTCCATGGCCCTCGTCGGCGCCACCGGCAGCGGCAAGACGACCCTCACCGCCCTGGTCCCCCGGCTGCACGAGGTCACCTCGGGGCGCATCACCCTGGACGGGGTGGACATCACCGCGATGAGCCGGGAACGGCTTCGCGCCAAGGTCGCCGTCGCCTTCGAGGAACCCACCCTGTTCTCGGCCAGCGTCGGCGAGAACGTGCTCATGGGGGCGGCGGACGACGCCGGGGAGGCGGACCTCGACCGGGCCCTGGCCGTCGCCCAGGCCGACTTCGCGCACGCGCTGCCACAGGGCACCGGCACCCAGGTCGGCGAGCAGGGCCTGAGCCTGTCCGGCGGCCAGCGCCAGCGCCTCGCACTGGCCCGCGCGGTCGTCGGCCGGCCGGAGTTCCTCGTGCTGGACGACCCGCTCTCCGCCCTGGACGTGCACACGGAGGCCGCCGTGGAGGCCGCGCTGCGCCGGGTCCTCACGGACACCACGGCACTGATCGTCGCCCACCGCCCGTCCACGGTGCTGCTCGCCGACCGGGTCGCCCTGCTCTCCGGCGGCCGGATCGCCGCCGTCGGCACCCACCACGAACTGCTGCGCAGCAACGCCGAGTACGCGCACCTGATGTCCGGCGACGACGGTGAACCGGGCACCCCCGGCGACCCCTTCGACGACGACCACGGCGACCCCGAGGACGAGCGATGACCACCACCACGACCGCCGCCCCGGCCACGGACGACGACGAGGTCCCCCGCCCCCAGGAGGCCGGCGACCCCTTCGACCACGACGTCCTGCCCACCCCGCCCGGCGCCACCGCGGCCCTGCTGCGCTCGCTGCTCGCGCCCATGAAGACCCGGGTCGTCCTCACCGCGCTCCTGCTGCTGTTCCAGCAGGCGGCGGTGCAGGCGGGTCCGCTGCTGGTGGCCTACGCCCTCGACAGCGCCGTACCCGCGCTGCGGCACCACGACCACGGGCCGCTGATCGCGGTCGCCGCCGGCTACCTGGTCTGCGCGCTGCTCTCCGGTGTGCTGCAGTTCTGGTTCGTCGAGGCGTCCGCCCGGGTGAGCCAGGACGTGCTGCTCGACCTGCGCGGCCGGATCTTCCGGCACGCGCAGGCCCTGAGCGTCGACTTCCACGAGCGCTACACCTCGGGCCGGCTGATCTCCCGCTCCACCACCGACGTCGAGTCGCTGCGCGAACTGCTGGAGGAGGGGCTGCAGGAGCTGGTGACCGTCGTGCTGTCCTTCGTCTACATCTCGGCCCTGCTGCTGTGGCTGGATCTCGGCCTGGGCGCGGTGGCGGTGGCCTCCTTCGTGCCGCTGTACCAGCTCGTGCGGGTGTACCGGCGGCGCGCGGGCCGGGTGTACACCGCGCGGTCCACGGCGATCGCCTCGGTGATCGTGAAGTTCGTCGAGACGATGAACGGCATCCGGCCGGTGCGCGCGTTCCGCCGGGAGGCGGCGAACGACGCCGAGTTCGCGGTGCTCAACCAGCGGCACGAACGGATCAACGGGGACGCGCTGCTGGAGATGGCGCGGTACGTGGTCGGGTCCCGTCTGGTGGCCAACACGGCGGTCGCGGGGATCGTGCTGTGGGGCGCCTACCGGGTGGCCTCCGGCTCGCTCGCCCTCGGTGTGCTGGCGGCCGCGGTGCTGTACCTGCGCCGCCTGTACGACCCGATCGACCGGCTGGGCATGTTCCTGAACTCCTACCAGTCGGCGGCCGCGTCCCTGGAGAAGATCGCCGGCCTGCTGGCGCAGACGCCGTCCGTGCCGGAACCGGCGGCGCCCCGCGAGCTCCCGCCGCCGGCGGGTGAGTTCCCGGGCCGTGAGGTCGTCTTCGACGGGGTCCGCTTCGCCTACCGCACCGGTGGCGAGGTGCTGCCCCGCTTCGACCTGACGCTCCCGGCCGGGCAGACCGTCGCCGTGGTCGGCTCCACGGGCGCGGGCAAGTCGACCCTGGCCAAGCTGCTGGCCCGGTTCTACGACCCCTCCGACGGGCGGGTGCTGCTGGACGGCGTGGACCTGCGCGAGCTGGCGCTGCCCGAACTGCGGCGCGGGGTGGTCATGGTGACCCAGGAGGCGTTCCTGTTCTCGGGCACGGTCGCCGACAACATCGCGATCGGCCGTCCCGACGCCACCCGCGAGGAGATCGAGCGGGCCGCGAAGGCGATCGGCGCGCACGAGTTCATCAGCGCGCTGCCCGACGGTTACGACACCGACGTACGCAAACGCGGAGGGCGCATCTCCGCAGGTCAGCGCCAACTGGTAGCGTTCGCACGCGCGTTGCTGGCGGACCCGGCGGTGCTCATCCTGGACGAGGCGACCAGTTCCCTGGACATCCCCGGCGAGCGGGCCGTGCAGCGGGCGATGTCGACGGTGCTGCGGGGTCGTACCGCCGTGGTGATCGCGCACCGGCTGTCCACCGTGGAGATCGCCGACCGGGTGCTGGTCATGGAGCACGGCCGGATCGTGGAGGACGGGCACCCGGCGGAACTGATCGCGGGCACCGGGCGGTTCGCCGACCTGCACCGGGCGTGGCGGGACAGTCTGGCCTAGGTCGGGTCCGCAAAGTCCCGTCGTCCGCCCGGAGGGCGTGGGGCAGGCGGCACTTTGTGGACACGGCCCAGGGCCTGTTCGGACGGGGGGGACGACGGTGATCGACGCGTACGAGGACCCGGGCACACCGGACACCCGGGGCGGCTGGCACTACCTGTGGTGGCTGGTGCTGCGCCAGCCGCTGCGGTCGCTGGCCGGCGCGCTGCTGGGCAGCGTGTGGCTGGTGCTGATGGCCACCCAGCCGTACCTGATGGCCCGGGCGGTGGACGACGGGCTGGTGCCGGGGCGGACGGGCGTCCTGGCCGGGTGGACGGCGACGATGTTCGTGGTCGGGGTCGTCACCGCGTGGCTGAGCATCCTGCGGCACCGCACGATGACCCGGGTGCGCATGGACGCCAACTTCCGCACGGTGAAGCTGGTCGTGGCGCACGCGGCCCGGCTGGGCGCCGCGCTGTCCCGGCGGGCCGGGGCCGGGGAGGTCGTCACGATCGGTGTCGGCGACGTGGCGACCCTCTCGCAGGCGCTGACCGTGGTCGGGCCCGGGGTCGGCGCGGTCGCGGTGTACCTGGTGGTGGCCGGGCTGCTGCTGGACATCTCCGTGCGGCTCGCCGCCGTGGTGCTGCTCGGGGTGCCGGTGATCGCGCTGCTCACCGGGCCGCTGACGCTGCGCCTGCAGGGTGCCGAGAGCGAGTACCGGGAGCGGCAGGGCGTGCTGGCGGCCCGTATCGGCGACCTGGCGGGCGGGCTGCGCGTGCTCAACGGGCTCGGCGGCAAGGGCCTGTTCGCCGACGCCTTCCGCGGCGACTCGCAGCGGCTGCGGGCGCAGGGCTACCGGGTGGGCGCGGTGGCGAGCTGGGTGCAGGCGCTCGGGGTGGGGCTGCCCACGCTGTTCCTGGCCGTGGTGACCTGGCTGGCGGCCCGGCTGGCGGCGCGGGGCGACATCAGCGTGGGTGAACTGGTGTCGGTGTACGGCTATGTGGCGGTGCTGATCGGGCCGGTGGCGTTCGTCGTGCAGCTCGCCTACGAGCTGAACCGCGGTGTGGTGGCCGCCCGCCGGGTGGTGGGGCTGCTGCGCCTCGAGCCGGAGCCGGACGAGGGCACACTGGCCGCGCCGGACGGGCCGGCCGAGCTGAGCGACCCGGCCTCCGGGGTCCGGCTGGCGCCGGGCCGGCTGGTCGCGCTGGCCGCCGCCCGGCCCGCCGAGGCCGCCGCCGTGGTCGACCGCCTGGGGCGGTACGGGGCCACCGAGGCCGTCTGGGGCGGGGTCCGGCTCGACGCGGTCCCGCTGGCCGAGGTGCGCACCCGGATCCTGGTCGCGGACAACGAGGCCGACCTGTTCGCCGGGCCGCTGCGGGAGGTCGTGGCCGCGGACCGTACGCCCGGCGAAGCGGCGCTGCGCCGGGCGGTGTACGCGGCCGCCGCCGAGGACGTCGTACGCGGGCTGCCGGACGGTCTCGACTCGGTGGTGGCCGGGCAGGGCCGCAGCCTCTCCGGCGGGCAGCGGCAGCGCGTCCGGCTGGTGCGGGCGCTGCTCGCGGACCCGGAGGTGCTGCTCGCGGTGGAGCCGACCTCGGCGCTGGACGCGCACACCGAGGCGACGGTCGCACAGCGGCTGCGGGCGGCGCGGCAGGGCCGGACGACGCTGGTGGTGAGCACCTCGCCGCTGGTGCTCGACCACGCGGACACGGTGCTGTTCCTGGCCGACGGCAAGGTGACGGCGAGCGGCCCGCACCGGCGGCTGCTGTCCCGCGAACCGGCCTACCGGGACCTGGTGGCGCGGGACACGGAGGACGCCGCGGAGGCCCGGCCCGATGGAGACACAGACGCCGAGAACCGCGGGAGCGCCGCGGATGCCGAGGAGGCCGTACGGTGACGACGGACGCGACGCTGCTGCCGGTGGCGGACCGGGCCGGGGTACGGCGCGCGACCGCGCGGCTGGTCCGTGCCGACGGGCGGGCGTTCGCCGCCGCGCTCGGGCTGAACGCGCTGGCGGCCGGGGCGGGTCTGGTCGGCCCGTGGCTGGTCGGCCGGATCATCGACGAGGTGCGGGCGGGGCGCGGGGTCGAGGCGGTGGACCGGCTGGCGCTGTGGATCCTGCTCTGCGCGCTGGCCCAGCTGCTGCTGGCCCGCTGGGCCAGGTACGTCGGGCACCGGTTCGGGGAGCGGACGCTGGCCCGGGTGCGCGAGGAGTACGTCGACCGGGTGCTGACGCTGCCCGCTTCGACGGTGGAGCGGGCCGGCACCGGCGACCTGACCGCGCGCGGCACGGCCGATGTCGCCACCGTGGGTACCACGTTGCGCGACGTCGGCCCGGAGCTGCTGGTCTGCACGGTGCAGGCGTTGTTCGTGCTCGGCGCGGTCTTCGCGCTCGATCCGCTGCTCGGCCTGTTCGGGGTGGTGGGCCTCACGCCGATCTGGCTGGCGCTGCGCTGGTACCTGCGCCGGGCCCGGGACGGCTATCTCGCCGAGGGCGCGGCCACCTCGGAGGTCGCCGAGATCGTGGCGGCGACGGCGGCCGGGGCGCGCACGGTCGAGACGTTCCGGCTGCGCGGACGGCGGATCTCGGCGAGCCGGGAGGCGCTGGAGAAGTCCCGCCGGGCCCGCTTCCACACCCTGTGGCTGCGGACCGTGTTCTTCCCCGCCGTGGAGATCACGTACACCGTGCCGGTGGCGGGTGTGCTGCTGGTCGGCGGGTGGCTGCACGCGCGCGGCGCGGTGGGTCTCGGAGCGGTGGTGGCCGCGGCGCTGTACCTGCGGCAGCTCACCGAGCCGCTGGACCAGATCCTGATGCGGGTGGAGCAACTGCAGAGCAGTGGTGCCTCGTTCGCCCGGGTCGAGGGACTGGCCCGGGCGCCCAGGGCGCGGGCCGAGGGCGGTCCGAAGCCGGCCGGCGACCGGATCGACGTGCGCGGGGTGCGCTACGCCTACGAGCGCGGCGGCGAGGTGCTGCGCGGGGTGGACCTGACCGTACGGCCGGGCGAGCGCCTGGCCGTGGTCGGTCCGTCGGGCGCCGGGAAGACGACCCTGAGCCGGCTGCTGGCGGGCATCGACACCCCCGGTGCGGGCACGGTGACGGTCGGCGGCGTACCGGTCGCCGCGCTGGAGCCCGAACTGCTGCGCCGCCAGGTCGTCCTGGTCACCCAGGAACACCACGTCTTCCTCGGCACGGTCCGCGACAACCTGCTGATCGCCGAGCCCGCCGCGACCGACGAGGGGCTGTGGGCGGCGCTGGCCGCGGTCGGCGCGGACGACTGGGTCCGTGCCCTGCCGGCCGCCCTCGACACCCCGCTCGGCCCCGGCGGCCACCCCACCGACGGCTCCCAGGCCCAGCAACTGGCCCTGGCCCGCGTGGTGCTGGCCGATCCGCACACCCTCGTCCTGGACGAGGCCACCGCCCTGTTGGACCCCGCCACCGCCCGCCACACCGAGCGCGCCCTCGCGGCGGTCCTCCAGGGCCGCACGGTGATCGCCATCGCCCACCGCCTGCACACGGCCCACGACGCGGACCGCGTGGCGGTGATGGAGGACGGCCGGCTGACGGAACTGGGCACGCACGACGAACTGGTGGCGGCGGGCGGGGCGTACGCGGGCCTGTGGCGCACCTGGCACGGGGACGCCGCCGAACAGGACCGGCCATGAGCCACCGGCGGTTCGCATAGCGGACACGGTCACCCGTTCAACGAACCAGTTCCGGCCAATTCGTGACGTGGTCCTGACAGATGCACTCATTCCTGTCACTCTTCCCACGGCCGACTCACAGCGACCCCACAGCTTCCGCCTCCGCGTGTGAGCCGGCTCCGCACCCGCACATGGCCTTGCGCAACACCCTGCTCTGCCCGGACGTCCGAACCCACCGTCCGGTCTCCCCTGACCGCGCGACCCGCGGTCACGCAGAAGGAGTCAGTGTTGAGTAACAGCTCTCGCAGACGCGCCCCCCACACAGCGCTTCGCCCGACGGCGCCCCGTCGCACCGCCACCGTCGCCCTCGTGGGCGTCGCCGCCCTGATCGCCGCCGCCGCGCAGACGGGCGTGGCCGGCGCCGCCCCGTCCGCCGGCAAGGCCGGCCCGGCTCATGCGGCCGTCCGGCTCTCACCCTCGCAGCGCGCCGAGCTCATCCGGCACGCCGACACCGGGAAGGCCGCGACGGCGCGGTCCCTCGGCCTCGGGACGAAGGAGGAACTGGTCGTCCGCGACGTCGTCAAGGACGCGGACGGCACCCTGCACACCCGGTACGAGCGCACCTACGCGGGCCTGCCCGTGCTCGGCGGCGACCTCGTCGTCGACACCGCCGCGTCCGGCGCGGTCGAGCGGGTCGTGAAGGCGAACGCCGCCCCGCTGAAGGTCCCCGGTCTCACCCCGGCGGTGTCGGCGAAATCGGCCGAGACGCAGGCCGTGAAGCTGGCCAGGTCCCTCGGCGGCACCCGGTCCGCGGCGGACGGCGTGCGCAAGGTGATCTGGGCCGGCTCGGGCAAGCCCGTCCTCGCCCACGAGACGGTCGTCGGCGGTCTCCAGGACGACGGCACCCCGAACCAGCTCCACGTCATCACCGACGCGGCCACCGGCAAGCGGCTGTTCACGTACCAGGGCATCGAGACCGGCGTCGGCAACACCCAGTACAGCGGCCAGGTCACGCTGACCACGACCCAGTCGGGCTCGACGTACACGCTGACCGACGGCGCGCGCGGCGGTCACAAGACGTACAACCTGAACCACGGTTCCTCGGGCACCGGCACGCTGTTCTCGCAGAGCAGTGACACCTGGGGCAACGGCACCAACTCCAACGCCGCCACCGCGGGCGCCGACGCCCACTACGGCGCCGCGGTCACCTGGGACTTCTACAAGAACACCTTCGGCCGCAGCGGCATCAAGAACAACGGCGTCGGCGCCTACTCCCGCGTCCACTACGGCAACTCGTACGTGAACGCCTTCTGGGACGACGGCTGCTTCTGCATGACCTACGGCGACGGCTCCGGCAACGCCAAGCCGCTGACCGCCATCGACGTCGCGGGTCACGAGATGAGCCACGGCGTCACGTCCAACACCGCGGGCCTCAACTACAGCGGCGAGTCCGGTGGCCTGAACGAGGCCACGTCCGACATCTTCGGCACCGGCGTGGAGTTCTACGCCAACAACTCCAGCGACGTCGGCGACTACCTCATCGGCGAGAAGATCGACATCAACGGCAACGGCACCCCGCTGCGCTACATGGACAAGCCCAGCAAGGACGGCGCGTCCAAGGACAGCTGGTACTCCGGGATCGGCGGCGTCGACGTCCACTACTCGTCGGGCCCCGCCAACCACTTCTTCTACCTGCTGAGCGAGGGCAGCGGCGCCAAGGTCATCAACGGCGTCAGTTACAACTCGCCGACCGCGGACGGGCTCCCGGTCACCGGCATCGGCCGCGACAAGGCCCTGCAGATCTGGTACCGGGCGCTGACCACGAAGTGGACGTCCACCACCAACTACGCGGGCGCCCGCACCGGCACCCTCGCGGCGGCCGGCGAGCTGTACGGCACCACGAGCGCGGAGTACAAGGCGGTGCAGGACGCCTGGGCGGCCGTCGCGGTCGGTGCCCGCTCGGGCGGCGGCGGAGGCGGGGGCACCTCGTACGAGAACACCACACCGGTGTCGATCCCGGACAACGGGCCCGCCGTCACCTCGAACATCACCGTCTCCGGGAGGAGCGGAAACGCGCCAGGCAACCTCCAGGTGGCGGTCGACATCACGCACACCTGGCGCGGTGACCTGGTGATCGACCTGGTCGGCCCGTCGGGGACCGCGTACCGGCTGAAGAACTTCTCCGGGTCCGACTCCGCGGACAACGTGCAGGAGACCTACACGGTCAACGCCGCCTCCGAATCGGCCAACGGGACTTGGAAGTTGAAGGTCCAGGACCAGGCCGCACAGGACGTCGGGAAGATCAACAGCTGGAAGCTGACCTTCCCGTAAACCGCACGCCACAGGCCCGCGAACGGAGCGCCGCCGGAGGGTTCGCCACTCTCCGGCGGCGTCCGTTTACATCTTTGAAACGTTCGGCAGACAGTTGGTTTTGCGCCAACATCACTTCAGGGTCATGACATGTACGCGCCCCTGGTGCCACTCTTCCTTCACCCGCCGCAGCAGCACAGCAACTTCGCACCGCCACAGCCTCCGGACAGTAACCCCACACTGCCCGGACTCCCCCACGAGAAGGAGCTTCTGTGAGCCCCCTCTACGCGCGTCACAAGCGCACCACTCTGGCCATCGCCACCGCTGTCGCCGCCGGAGCCCTGCTTTCCACCGGGCTGACCACCAGTGCCAGCGCGCAGACCCCGGCCGAGGTCGCCGCCAAGCCCCTGGCCGCCGCCCCGACCGCGCTGTCCTCCGCCGCCCGCACCACCCTGCTGCAGAAGGCACAGGCCGGTGCCGCGCAGACCGCGCAGCACATAGGCCTCGGCGCCAAGGAGAAGCTCGTCGTCAAGGACGTCGTCAAGGACGCCGACGGCACCGTCCACACCCGCTACGAGCGCACCTACGCCGGCCTTCCGGTGCTCGGCGGCGACCTCATCGTCCACACCGCCAAGTCGGGTGCGACCGAGGGCGTCACCAAGGCCGTCAAGTCGGCCGTCAAGGTCGCCTCGCTCAAGCCGCAGATCACCGCCGCCAAGGCGGAGAAGCAGGCCCTGAGCGCCGCGAGAACCCTCGGCTCCGCCAAGTCCTCCGCGGACGGCGCGCGCAAGGTGATCTGGGCCGGCTCCGGCAAGCCCGTGCTCGCCTACGAGACGGTCGTCGGCGGTCTCCAGGACGACGGCACCCCGAACCAGCTGCACGTCATCACCGACGCGGCCACCGGCAAGAAGCTCTTCGAGTACCAGGGCATCGAGAACGCCACCGGCACCGGCAAGTCGCTGTACTCGGGCACCGTCAGCCTCAACACCACGCTGTCGGGCTCGACGTACCAGCTGTACGACACCACGCGCGGCGGGCACAAGACGTACAACCTGAAGCACGGCACCTCGGGCACCGGCACCCTGTTCACCGACACGGACAACGTCTGGGGCACCGGCACCGCCTCCAGCTCCACCACGGACCAGACGGCCGCCGCCGACGCCGCCTACGGCGCCCAGGAGACCTGGGACTTCTACAAGAACACCTTCGGCCGCAGCGGCATCAAGAACAACGGCGTCGGCGCCTACTCCCGCGTCCACTACGGCAGCTCGTACGTGAACGCCTTCTGGGACGACAGCTGCTTCTGCATGACCTACGGCGACGGCTCCGGGAACACCCACCCGCTGACCTCGCTGGACGTGGCCGGCCACGAGATGAGCCACGGCGTCACCTCAAACACCGCGGGCCTCAACTACAGCGGCGAGTCCGGCGGCCTGAACGAGGCGACCTCCGACATCTTCGGCACCGGCGTGGAGTTCTACGCCGCCAACAGCTCGGACGTCGGCGACTACCTCATCGGCGAGAAGATCAATATCAACGGCGACGGCACCCCGCTGCGCTACATGGACAAGCCCAGCAAGGACGGCGGCTCCGCCGACTACTGGTCCTCCACGGTCGGCAACAAGGACGTCCACTACTCGTCCGGTGTCGCCAACCACTTCTTCTACCTGCTGTCCGAGGGCAGCGGCGCGAAGACGATCAATGGGGTCTCGTACAACTCCCCGACCTACAACGGCGCCGCGGTCACCGGCATCGGCCGCGCCAAGGCGCTGCAGATCTGGTACAAGGCGCTGACCACGTACATGACGTCGACGACCAACTACAAGGCCGCCCGCACGGCGACCCTGAACGCGGCGTCGGCCCTGTACGGCTCCACCAGCACCGAGTACAAGGCGGTCGCCGCGGCCTGGACCGCGGTCAACGTCAGCTGATACCAGGTAAGTTGACTGTCGGCGGTACCCGGGCTGAGAGCGACCCGGGTACCGCCTTAGTCTTGTGACCCATGTCCCCGGCGCCCTTCACCTACGAGCCGGTCGGCGCGACCCGCGACGACCTGAGCTTCTGCCCGCCCGGATTCCGCCCGATGCTCGTGCGCACCCGCCTCGGCGAGGGTCCCGAGGTCTTCCGCCGGGCCGCCGAGGCGGTCCTGACCTGGGAGATGCACCGCGCGCTCGGCGTGGGCATCGACGCCACCGCGGACCGCGCGGCCCCCGGCACCGACGTCACGGTCACCCTGGCCGGCCTGGTCAGAGCACCCTGCCGCATCGTGTGGACCGTGGAGCAGCCCCGCCGCGCCGGCTGGGCCTACGGCACCCTCGAAGGCCACCCCGAGTGCGGCGAGGAGGCCTTCGTGGTCGACCGCACGGGCGACGGCACCGTCTGGCTGACGGTGGCCGCCTTCAGCCGGGCCGCCAAGTGGTACGCCCGGGCCGGCGGCCCGGCCACCCGAGGTCTCCAGCACGCCTACGCCCGCCGGTGCGGGACGGTCCTGCGCCGGTTGTGCGCCGGGCTGGAGGAGGACTGACCCCCGCGGCACTCGCCATGGGGGCCCGCCCCCGCGTCTAGCGCAGCAGCACCCCGGCCCCCTCCGCCGCGTCCTCGGACGGCACCGCCACCAGCCCCAGTTCCGCGCTCGACGCGAGGTGGCGGTGGGCCGGCAGGATGCGGACCGTGTAGCCGTAAGGTCCGGTGCGGTCCAGGGAGAGGGGGCCCTCGTAGAGCAGGCGGCCCTCCAGGTCGGGAGTGCCCACCGGCTTCAGGGGCACCGTCGTCGCGTCCGTGATGCGGTCCTCGGAGTCGACCCGGCCCGACACGGCCTGCACCTCGACGTCGTCCGGGCCCAGCTCGCCGAGCCCCACCCGGACCCGCAGCCCCACGCTCGTGCCCAGCTCCGCGGTGGCCGTCGTGGCCGCCGTCTCCAGGTGGTCGACGCTCACCCCGGGCCACGCGGCACGCACCCGGGCCTTCCAGCCGGCCAGTTCGCGGGCCGTGTCCGGGGTCAGCGCACGGTGGGCCTGCGCGGCGGGCGCGTACAGGCGGTCCACGTACTCGCGGACCATGCGGCCCGCCAGCACCTTCGGGCCGAGCAGGGTGAGCGTCTGCCGGACCATCTCGATCCAGCGGTCGGGCAGCCCGCCGCGCCCCCGCTCGTAGAACCGGGGCGCGACCCGCTGCTCCAGCAGGTCGTACAAGGCCCCGGCCTCGATGTCGTCGCGACGGTCCGGGTCGGTGCCGACGCCGTCCGCGGTCGGGACGGCCCAGCCGAAGTCCGGCTGGAACCACTCGTCCCACCAGCCGTCCAGCACGGAGAGGTTGAGGCACCCGTTGAGCGCGGCCTTCATCCCGGAGGTCCCGCAGGCCTCCAGCGGGCGCAGCGGGTTGTTCAGCCAGACGTCACAGCCCGGGTAGAGCTTCTGCGCCATCGCCATGCCGTAGTCGGGCAGGAAGACGATCCGGTGCCTCACCCGCGGGTCGTCGGCGAACCGCACCAGTTCCTGCACCAGCCGCTTGCCGCCGTCGTCCGCCGGGTGCGCCTTGCCCGCCACGACGATCTGGACCGGCCGCTCGGGGTGCAGCAGCAGCTCCATCAGCCGGTCCCGGTCCCGCAGCATCAGGGTGAGCCGCTTGTACGACGGCACGCGCCGCGCGAACCCGATGGTCAGCACGTCGGGGTCGAGCACCCCCTCGATCCAGCCCAGCTCCGCGTCGCCCGCACCCCGCTGCCGCCAGGACGCGCGCAGCCGCTCCCGCACCTCGAACACCAGTTGCTCGCGCAGCGTGCGGCGCAGCTCCCAGACCTCCTGGTCCGGGATCTCCGCGACCGAGTCCCAGCGCTCGGAGCCGCCGACGGTCAGCGCGTCCTCGGCCCGCTGGGTGCCGATCTGCCGGGCGCCCAGGCGGAGCACCTCCGGGGCCACCCAGGTCGGGGCGTGCACCCCGTTGGTGACGGAGGTGATCGGCACCTCCTCGGCGTCGAATCCCGGCCAGAGTCCGGCGAACATCTCCCGGCTCACCTGACCGTGCAGCAGGGACACGCCGTTGGCCCGCTGCGCGAGCCGGAGTCCCATCACGGCCATGTTGAACAGGTTCGGCTCACCGCCCGGGTACGTCTCCATGCCGAGGGCCAGGATGCGCTGCACGTCGATGCCCGGGAGTTCGGCGTCCGGCCCGAAGTGCCGTCCGACCAGTTCCCGGTCGAACCGGTCGATCCCGGCGGGCACGGGCGTGTGCGTGGTGAACACGGTTCCGCTGCGCACGGCCTCCAGCGCCGGGTCGAAGTCCAGCCCGCGCTCGCACAGCTCGGCGATCCGCTCGAGCCCGAGGAAGCCCGCGTGCCCCTCGTTGGTGTGGAACACCTCCGGGTCCGGGTGCCCGGTGAGCCGGCAGTAGGTCCGCACGGCCCGCACACCCCCTATGCCGAGCAGCATCTCCTGGAGCAGCCGGTGCTCGCTGCCGCCGCCGTACAGCCGGTCGGTCACCCCGCGTTCGCCGAGGTCGTTCTCCTCCACGTCCGAGTCGAGCATCAGCAGCGGCACCCGCCCCACCTGGGCCAGCCAGATCCGGGCGCGCAGCGCCTTGCCGCCGGGCAGGGCCAGCGAGACCTGGGCCGGGGTGCCGTCGGCCTCCTTCAGCAGGCTTACGGGCAGTTCGTGCGGGTCGAGCACCGGGTAGTGCTCCTGCTGCCAGCCGTCCCGGGACAGGCTCTGGCGGAAGTACCCGTGCCGGTAGAGCAGTCCGACGCCGATCAGCGGTACCCCGAGGTCGCTGGCCGCCTTCAGGTGGTCCCCGGCGAGGATGCCCAGGCCCCCGGAGTACTGGGGCAGCGCGGCCGTGATGCCGAACTCCGGGGAGAAGTAGGCGACCGCGGCGGGCAGGCCCGCGTCCTGGTGCTGGTACCAGCGGTCGCCGGTCACGTAGTCGTGGAGGTCGTCGGCCGCCGCGGTAAGCCGGCGCAGGAACCGCCGGTCGCCGGCCAGCTCGGCCAGCCGGCCCGGGCGGACCCCGCCCAGCAGCCGCACCGGGTCGGCCCCGGCGGCGGCCCAGCGTTCGGGGTCGACGGACTGGAACAGGTCGCGCGTCTCCGCATGCCACGACCAGCG
Source organism: Streptomyces sp. WI03-4A (assembly GCF_033792105.1). NCBI lineage: Bacteria > Bacillati > Actinomycetota > Actinomycetes > Kitasatosporales > Streptomycetaceae > Streptomyces > Streptomyces sp. WI03-4A. The sequence continues at coordinate 15,051 of NZ_JARAUO010000019.1, read as the reverse complement.
CAGATTGCGCGCCAGGTCGCTGAGTGGCCGGAGGGGTTCGGGGAGAACGGGACGGACGGTGAACCGACGGATCGCCTTCACATTCCACCTCGACACGTCGCGGGGTGAGACGCACGGCGCTGTACGTCTCGTCGTCAGGGTCGACGGTAGTGGTTACCGGGGCGTCGGTGGGGACGTACCGGACAGGGGTGTCGGGGCACGGGGGCGTGGACGCCAGGGCGTGGGGCACCCGGAAAAAAGGGGCTGGTCTTGCGTGTGGACGTACGCGTGAGTAGTTAACAAAGTGCCGGATTGCCCACCCGAACGGGATGGGAAGGCTCCTCCGGTGACCCCACAGCACCATCAGAGCACCACCGCAGGACCCACCTCCCCACATCCATCCGCCCACACCCTCGTTGACGCGGACAGGAGCGGTCATGCCCGCCACGCACCACTCGTCAGCACCCCCGACTACCAGTAGGACGGCCGGAAAGAAGACATCGGGCAACAAGTCAGGCAAGCCGGTGGAGGACGTCCTCGAACCGGCGCCACCCCGGCAGCAGCCCGGCCCGGCCGGGGCCACCGCCGTCGGGCGTATCCCGGTCCTCGATGTGCGCCCCGTGGTCCAGCACGGGCGCAGGCCCGCCAAGTCCGTGGTCGGGGAGGAGTTCGAGGTCTCGGCCACCGTGTTCCGCGAGGGGCACGACGCCGTCGCCGCGAACGTCGTGCTCCGCGATCCGGGGGGACGCCCCGGGCCCTGGACACCGATGCGCGAACTCGCCCCGGGCACCGACCGCTGGGGTGCCACCGTCGCGGCGGACCGGCCCGGCCACTGGACCTACACGGTCGAGGCGTGGTCGGACCCCGTAGGCACCTGGCGGCACCACGCGCGGATCAAGATCCCCGCGGGCATCGACACCGAACTGGTCCTGGCCGAGGGCGCACTGCTGTTCGAGCGAGCGGCCGCCGGTGTCCCCGAGGGGCAGCGGGCCGTCGTGGCGTCGGCCGCCGCCGCGCTGCGGGACGCGGACCGCCCGGCCGCCTGGCGGCTCGCGGCGGCGTTGTCGCCGGAGGTGGAGGCGGTGCTGGCGCGGTATCCGCTGCGGGAGTTGGTGACGGCGTCGGACGCGATGCCGTTGCTGGTGGAGCGGGAGCGGGCGCTGTTCGGTTCCTGGTACGAGTTCTTCCCTCGTTCGGAGGGCACCGCCGAACAGCCGCACGGCACGTTCCGGACGGCGGCGAGGCGGCTCGAGGCGATCGCGGAGATGGGTTTCGACGTCGTCTACCTGCCCCCCATCCATCCGATCGGCACCACGTTCCGCAAGGGGCCCAACAACTCGCTGACCGCGGGCCCGCAGGATGTGGGGGTGCCGTGGGCGATCGGTTCGCCCGAGGGCGGCCACGACAGCGTGCATCCCGCGCTGGGCACGCTGGAGGACTTCGACCACTTCGTGGGTGAGGCCGCCCGGCTGGGTCTGGAGGTGGCGCTGGACTTCGCGTTGCAGTGTTCGCCGGACCATCCGTGGGTGCACAAGTACCCGGAGTGGTTCCATCACCGGCCCGACGGCACGATCGCGTACGCGGAGAACCCGCCGAAGAAGTACCAGGACATCTACCCCATCGCCTTCGACGCGGACATGGACGGTCTGGTCGCGGAGACGGTGCGGGTGCTGCGGCACTGGATGGACCACGGGGTGCGGATCTTCCGGGTGGACAACCCGCACACCAAACCGGTGGTGTTCTGGGAGCGGGTGATCGGCGAGGTCAACCGCAGGGACCCGGACGTGATCTTCCTGGCGGAGGCGTTCACCCGGCCGGCGATGATGCGCGCGCTGGCCGAGGTCGGGTTCCAGCAGTCGTACACGTACTTCACCTGGCGCAACGACAAGCGGGAGCTGACGGAGTACCTGACCGAGCTCTCGGGTGAGTCGGCGGCCTGGATGCGGCCGAACTTCTTCGCCAACACCCCCGACATCCTGCACGCCTACCTCCAGCACGGCGGCCGGCCCGCCTTCGAGGTCCGGGCCGTGCTCGCCGCCACCCTCTCCCCCACCTGGGGCATCTACAGCGGCTACGAACTGTGCGAGAACACCCCGCTGCGCGAAGGCAGCGAGGAGTACCTCGACTCGGAGAAGTACCAGCTCAAACCCCGCGACTGGGAAGCCGCCGCCCGCGAGGGCCGCACCCTGGCTCCTCTCATCACCCGGCTCAACACCGTCCGGCGCGCGAATCCGGCCCTCCGGCAGCTGCGCGACCTCCACTTCCACCACGCCGACAACGACCAGGTGCTCGCCTACAGCAAGCGGAGCGGATCGAACACGGTTCTGGTGGTCGCCAACCTCGACCCCCACCACACCCAGGAGGCCACGGTCTCGTTGGACATGCCGCAACTCGGCCTGGACTGGCACGAGTCGGTGCCGGTGTGCGACCTGCTCACCGGCGAGACCTACCACTGGGGCAGGGCCAACTATGTGCGGCTCGAACCGGGTCGTCGACCCGCGCATATCTTCTCGGTGCTGCGACCGTCCACCCCGAAGACCGGAGGGTCACCCACAATATGATCGTCAACGAGCCCGTTCCGGACACCTTCGAGGACACTCCCGCCAAGGACCGGAATCCGGATTGGTTCAAGAGCGCCGTCTTCTACGAGGTCCTGGTCCGCTCCTTCCAGGACAGCAACGGTGACGGCGTCGGCGACCTGAAGGGTCTGACCGCCAAACTCGACTATCTGCAATGGCTGGGTGTCGACTGCCTGTGGCTGCCGCCGTTCTTCAAGTCGCCGCTGCGTGACGGCGGTTACGACGTCTCCGACTACACCGCGGTACTGCCCGAGTTCGGCGACCTCGCCGACTTCGTGGAGTTCGTGGACGCCGCGCACCAGCGCGGCATGCGCGTGATCATCGACTTCGTCATGAACCACACCAGCGACCAGCACCCGTGGTTCCAGGAGTCGAGGCGCGACCCGGAGGGGCCGTACGGGGACTACTACGTCTGGGCCGACGACGACAAGCAGTACCAGGACGCGCGGATCATCTTCGTCGACACCGAAGCCTCCAACTGGACGTACGACCCCGTACGCAAGCAGTACTACTGGCATCGTTTCTTCTCGCACCAGCCGGACCTCAACTACGAGAACCCGGCCGTGCAGGAGGAGATGATCTCCGCACTGAAGTTCTGGCTCGACCTGGGCATCGACGGTTTCCGCCTCGACGCCGTGCCGTACCTGTACCAGCAGGAGGGCACCAACTGCGAGAACCTCCCCGCGACGCACGAGTTCCTGAAGCGGGTGCGCAAGGAGATCGACGCCCAGTACCCCGACACGGTGCTGCTGGCCGAGGCCAACCAGTGGCCCGAGGACGTCGTCGACTACTTCGGCGACTACCGTTCCGGCGGCGACGAATGCCACATGGCGTTCCACTTCCCGGTCATGCCGCGCATCTTCATGGCCGTGCGCCGCGAGTCCCGCTACCCCGTCTCGGAGATCCTCGCCAAGACCCCGGCGATCCCCTCCAACTGCCAGTGGGGCATCTTCCTGCGCAACCACGACGAGCTGACCCTCGAAATGGTCACCGACGAGGAACGCGACTACATGTGGGCCGAATACGCGAAGGACCCGCGTATGCGCGCCAACATCGGCATCCGCCGCCGCCTCGCCCCCCTGCTCGACAACGACCGCAACCAGATCGAGCTGTTCACCGCCCTGCTGCTGTCCCTGCCCGGCTCGCCGATCCTCTACTACGGCGACGAGATCGGCATGGGCGACAACATCTGGCTCGGCGACCGCGACGCGGTCCGCACCCCCATGCAGTGGACCCCCGACCGCAACGCCGGCTTCTCCTCCAGCGACCCCGGACGCCTCTTCCTGCCCACGATCATGGACCCGGTCTACGGCTACCAGGTCACCAACGTCGAGGCGTCCATGTCCTCCCCGTCCAGCCTGCTGCACTGGACCCGCCGCATGATCGAGATCCGCAAGCAGAATCCCGCCTTCGGACTGGGGTCCTACGACGAACTGCAGTCCTCGAACCCGGCGGTGATCGCGTTCCTGCGCGAGTACGAGGACGACCTGGTGCTGTGCGTGCACAACTTCTCGCGGTTCGCGCAGCCCACCGAGCTGGACCTGAGCCGGTTCGGCGGGCGGCACCCCGTCGAGCTGTTCGGCGGCGTGCGCTTCCCCGCCATCGGTGAACTGCCCTACCTGCTGACCCTGGCGGGCCACGGCTTCTACTGGTTCCGGCTGCGCCGGGAAGCCGCGTAGGCCATACCCCGGGTGGGGCGGTTTCCCTCGCCCCACCCGGGGCACGCAACAGTGACACCCCGACGACCCGGGGAAAGGACGTGACGCCCGTGGCGGAAACGGTCACCCCCTTCGGCACCACCCCCTCATCCGGCCACCCCCTCGCCTCGCTCGAACCTCTGCTGCGCGAATGGCTGCCCCGGCAGCGCTGGTTCGCCGGCAAGGGACGCCCGGTCACCGGACTCACCCCGGTGGCCGTCACCGAACTGCTGCCGCCCGACGGCCGGATCGGGCTCTACCACCTGCTCGTGCGCGTCCACCAGCCGCCCGCGCTGGGCACGCCGGCGCACCCCGGCGACTGCTACCAGCTCCTCATAGGCGTGCGCGAGGCGCTGCCGCCCCGGCTGGCGCCCGCGCTCATCGGACATGTCACGGAGGGGCCGCTGGCCGGCCGCACCGTGTACGAGGCCCTGTACGACCCCCGGCCCGCCGACGTGCTCCTGGAGGCCCTGCGCACCCAGGCGCGCATCGGCGGGCTGCGGTTCGACCGGGACCCGGGCCAGGAGATCCGGGACGGACTCGTGGCGCGCGTGATGACCGCCGAGCAGTCCAACTCCTCGATCGTCTATGGCGATACGTTCATCCTGAAGCTGCTGCGCCGGGTCGTCCCCGGCGTCAACCCCGATCTGGAGATACCGCTGGCGCTGGCCCGCGAGGGCTGTGCCCGGGTGCCCGCGCCTACGGGCTGGCTCCATGCCGAGCTGGACGACGACTCGTACGTGCTGGCCGTGCTCCAGCCGTTCGTGAGCGGTGCGACCGACGGCTGGGAGCTGGCGCTGCGCGAGCTGGCCAAGGGCGAGGACTTCGTCGCGGAGGCCCGCTCGCTGGGCCGGGCCACCGCCGAGGTGCACACCGCCCTCGCCCGCGCCCTGCCGACGGTCACCCTGGGCCAGGCCCAGCTCGGGCTGCTGGTCGACGGCATGACCGAGCGGCTCGAGGCGGCCGTCCAGGCGGTGCCGGCGCTGCGGCCGTACGAGCCGGGGCTGCGCTCCGCCTTCCGGGCGCTGGCCGACCTCGCCGAGGAGGGGCGCACCTGGACCGCCCAGCGCGTCCACGGCGACCTGCACCTCGGCCAGTGCCTGCGCTCGCCGTCCGGCGCGTGGTCGCTCATCGACTTCGAGGGCGAGCCGGCCCGGCCGCTGGCCGAGCGGCGCATGCCGCAGCCGGTGCTGCGGGACGTCGCCGGGATGCTGCGCTCCTTCGACTACGCGGCCCGGTCGGCGAGCCCGCAGGCCCCGGAATGGGCCCACGGGTGCCGGTCGGCGTACTGCGCCGGGTACGCGGAGGTCGCCGGCCGCGACCCGCGCACCGATCCGGTCCTGCTACGGGCCTACGAGACCGACAAGGCCGTCTACGAGGTCGTCTACGAGGCCCGGCACCGCCCCGACTGGCTGGGGGTGCCCCTCTCGGCGGTACGCCGCCTCGCCGCGTCCGACCCTACCCTCGCCCGGGAGACCAGTCCGTGACGAAGAAGTCAGCCACCTCGAAGAACAAGTCCGGCAAGAGCAAGGCCGGGAAGAACGAGACCGAGAAGGCCGCGAAGGCCGCGAACATCGAACAGGCCGAGAAGGCGGAGAAGGTCGGGAAGGTCGAGAGGAAGGCTCAGGAGGAGGCCGAGAAGCGCGCCGCGGAGAAGGCCACGCGGGCCGGCGCCGGGCCGGAGACCGACCGGCCGGGCGGACCGGCCGCGATCCCGGGCGCCCGCGCACCGGAGCCCACCGCGGCGACGAACGCGCCCTCCCCGGCCCCCGCCCCGGTGCCCGTGCCACGCCCCGCGCCGGAACCGGCACATGCACCGGTACAGGTACAGGCACCGGAGATGGCCGCCGTCTCCCCCGCGATCGACGCCGGTGACCGCGAGCGGCTGCTGCACGGCACCCACCACGACCCGCACGGCGTGCTCGGCGCCCACCCGGTGCCGGGAGGGGTCGCGTTCCGCGTCTTCCGTCCCTACGCGCAGGCGGTCGCCGTGGTCTCCGGCGATCTGCGGGCCGAACTGCACGACGACGGCGACGGGTTCTTCTCCGGCCTGCTCCCGCTCGCCGACGTCCCGGCCTACCGGCTGCTGGTGACGTACGAGGGCACCGCCCACGAGGCGGAGGACCCCTACCGCTTCCTGCCCACGCTCGGCGAGCTGGACCTGCACCTGATCGGCGAAGGCCGGCACGAGGAGCTGTGGCAGGCGCTCGGTGCCCATGTCACGACCCACCAGGGCGTGCCGGGCACCCGGTTCGCGGTCTGGGCGCCCAACGCGCGGGGCGTGCGGGTCGCGGGCGGCTTCGACTTCTGGGACGCCACCGGTTTCCCGATGCGCTCGCTCGGCGGCACCGGGGTGTGGGAGCTGTTCGTCCCGGGCGTCGGCGAGGGCGAGCTGTACAAGTTCGAGATCACCCGCCCGGACGGCTCGCGCACGCTGCGCGCGGACCCGATGGCCCGCCGCACCGAGGTGCCACCCGCCACCTCCTCGATCGTGGACGCCTCGCACCACGAGTGGGACGACGGGGAGTGGATGGCCCGCCGCGCCGGTACCCCGGTGCACGAGGCGCCGTTCTCGGTGTACGAGGTCCACCTGCCGTCCTGGCGGCCCGGCCTCACCTACCGGCAGCTCGCCGAGCAGTTGCCCGCGTACGTGACGGAGATGGGCTTCACGCACGTGGAGCTGATGCCGGTGGCCGAGCACCCGTTCGGCGGCTCCTGGGGCTACCAGGTGACCGGGTTCTACGCGCCGACGGCCCGGCTCGGCACCCCGGACGACTTCAAGTACCTGGTGGACCGGCTGCACCAGGCCGGGATCGGCGTGCTGATGGACTGGGTGCCCGCGCACTTCCCGCGCGACGCGTGGGCGCTGGCCGAGTTCGACGGGCGTCCGCTGTACGAGCACCACGACCCGCTGCGGGCCGCCCACCCGGACTGGGGCACGCTGGAGTTCGACTTCGGCCGCCGTGAGGTGCGCAACTTCCTGGTGGCGAACGCCGTGTACTGGTGCGAGGAGTTCCACATCGACGGCCTGCGGGTGGACGCCGTCGCCTCGATGCTCTACCTCGACTACTCGCGCGAGCCGGGTCAGTGGACGCCGAACGAGCACGGCGGCCGGGAGAACCTGGACGCGGTGGCCTTCCTCCAGGAGATGAACGCCACCGTCTACCGGCGCTGCCCCGGGGTGGTGACCGTCGCCGAGGAGTCCACCGCCTGGGACGGCGTCACCCGGCCCACCCACCACAAGGGCCCGAGCGGCTTCGGCGGGCTGGGGTTCGGCCTGAAGTGGAACATGGGCTGGATGCACGACTCGCTGGAGTACATGAGCCACGACCCCGTGCACCGCGCGTACCACCACCACCAGATGACCTTCTCGATGGTGTACGCGTACAGCGAGAACTACGTGCTGCCGATCTCGCACGACGAGGTCGTGCACGGCAAGGGGTCCCTGGTGTCCAAGATGCCGGGCGACTGGTGGCAGCAGCGGGCCAACCTGCGGGCCTACCTCGGCTTCATGTGGGCCCACCCCGGCAAGCAACTGCTTTTCATGGGGCAGGAGTTCGCGCAGGGCGCCGAGTGGTCCGAGGCGCACGGCCCCGACTGGTGGCTGCTCGACCCGTCCTACGGCGCGGCGGCCGACCACCGGGGTGTGCGGGACCTCGTGCGGGACCTGAACGGGCTCTACCGCGCCACCCCGGCCCTGTGGCAGCGTGACACCGACCCGGCGGGCTTCCAGTGGATCACGGGTGACGCGGCGGACGACAACGTCTTCGCGTTCCTGCGGCAGGACGCCGACGGCAACCCGCTGCTGGCGATCTCGCACCTGGCCCCGGTGGTCCGGCACGACTACCGCCTCGGGGTCCCCGAGGACGTCCCGGCCTGGGTGGAGGTGCTGAACACCGATGCGGGCCACTACGGCGGTGGCAGCGTCGCCAACCCGGACGCGGTCAAACCGGAACCCCAGGGCTGGCACGGCCGCCCGGCGAGCATCAGGCTGACGCTGCCGCCCCTGGCCACGGTCTGGCTGCGGCCGGCCTAGCCGGACCCCTGCGCCACCGCACCCGGCCGAGCCGGGGCGGTCGGGGTGGTGGAGGCGGCCGGCGCGGGGGCGAGCGGGCCCGGGGCGGTGGCTCCGGGCCCCGTCGCCGTCACCCGGCCGGGGCCAGGCCCGCCGGCAGTGTGCCCGTGTGCAGCACTCCCAGCCGCTGGGTGGCCCGGGTCAGCGCCACGTACAGGTCGCTCGTGCCGTACCGGGCCGGCTCCACCACCAGGACCGAGTCGAACTCCAGTCCCTTGGCCTGGCGCGGGTCGAGCAGCACGACCGTGCGCGTGAGGTCCGGTTCGGCGCCGGCCGTGACGCCGTCGAGCCGGGCGGCCAGCCTGCGGTGCAGGTGGCGCGGGGCGATGACCGCGAGCCTGCCCTCGGCGGGGGTCAGCTCCGCGACCGCCTCGGCGACGGCGCCGGGCAGGTCGTCGGTGGCGCGGACCCAGGGCCGTACCCCGGTCGAGCGGACCGAGCTGGGCGGTTCGAAGCCGGGGTGCCGGGCGCGTACGACGGCCGCCGCCAGCTCCATGATCTCGGCGGGGGTGCGGTAGTTGACGCCGAGCCGGGTGTGCTCCCAGCGGTCCCCGACGTACGGCTCCAGGATCTTCGCCCAGGAGCCGACGCCCGCGGCCTCGGCCGTCTGCGCCGGGTCGCCGACCAGGGTCAGCGAGCGGGTCGGGCTGCGCCGCATCAGCAGCCGCCAGGCCATCGGCGACAGCTCCTGCGCCTCGTCGACGATGATGTGCCCGAACGCCCAGGTGCGGTCGGCCGCGGCCCGCTCGGCGGCGCTGCGGCGGTCGGCCTCCTCCTGCCGCTCGGCGAACCGCTCGGCATCGATGATGTCGTGGGCGGACAGGACCTCCGAACCGTCCGGGTCGCCGTCCTCCTTGTCCTCGAACTCGTAGGTGCGCGAGGCGTAGGAGACGTCGAGCACGCCCTGCGCGTAGGCCACCTGCGTCTCGCGTTCGCGCTCCGCCCGGGCCCGCGCCACCCGCTCGTCCACCCCGAGCAGTTCGGCCGCCTCGTCGAGCAGCGGCACGTCCGACACGGTCCACTCCCGGGTGACCGGCCGGCGGACGGCGGCCGCGTCCTCGTCGGGAAGGTAGCCCACCGGGTCGGCGAGGAAGTCCGCGACCAGGCGCTGCGGGGTCAGGCGCGGCCAGAGCTGGTCGACGGCGGCCCAGACCTCGGGGTTCTCGGCGAGTTCGTCGCGGATCTGGGTGACGTCGCTCGGGTCGAGCAGGTTGGTCCCGTCGTACGGGTCGGTGCCGATGCGTTCGGCGAGCATGTCGGTGAGGGTGTTGAGGATGTGGCCCTCGAAGTGCTCCCTGGCCTCGTTGTGCGGCAGCCGGGCGGCGCGGGCGCGTTCGCGGGCGACCCGGACCAGGCCGTCGTCGAGCATCAGTATCTCGCGGTCGTGCTCGATCGCGATCACCGGATCGGGCAGCGACTGCCAGTCGCGCACGACCTCGGCGAGGACGTCCGCCATGTCGGCGCGGCCCTTGACCGCGGCCGCCTCCCGGCTGTCGGCCGCCGTGGCCCGCACCCCGGGGAACAGCTCGCCGACCGTGGCGAGCAGCACCCCCGTCTCGCCCAGGGAGGGCAGCACCTCGCCGATGTAGCCGAGGAAGGCCGGGTTGGGGCCGACGATGAGCACGGCGCGGCGGGCCAGCAGCTCCCGGTGCTCGTAGAGCAGGTAGGCCGCCCGGTGCAGGGCGACCGCGGTCTTGCCGGTGCCGGGGCCGCCCTCGACGACCAGCACCCCGCGGTGCGGCGCCCGGATGATCTCGTCCTGCTCGGCCTGGATGGTCCGCACGATGTCGCTCATCCGGCCGGTGCGCGCGGAGTCGAGCGCGGCCAGCAGCACGGCGTCCCCGGTGGGGTCCTCGTGGCCGGTGCGGGTGGCGTCGCCGAGGTCGAGGATCTCGTCGTGCAGGGCGGTGACCGTGCGGTCCTCGGTGGCGATGTGCCGGCGGCGGCGCAGGCCCATCGGGGTGTGGCCGGTGGCCAGGTAGAAGGGACGGGCGACGTCCGCGCGCCAGTCGATGAGGACCGGGGTGCGCCGGGCGTCGTCCTCGCGCAGCCCGATCCGGCCGATGTGGTGGACCATGCCGTCGGCGAGGTCGATCCGGCCGAAGCAGAGCGAGCCGTCCACGGCGTTCAGCGCGGCGAGCAGCCCGGAGCGTTCGGCGACCAGGATGTCCCGCTCCAGCCGGGCCTGCATGGGCTTGTCGCCCTGGGCGAGCGCGTCCGCGACCGAGGTCTCGGTCGCGCCGCGCAGCACGTCCACCCGTGCGTACAGTCCGTCGATGAATTCCTGCTCGTGACGCAATTCATCGTCTGGAAATTCGCTGTTTGACAATTCCGCTCCCGCCCGGATAGAATGTGGTCACTGAACCTCTCCGCGACCTTTCCAAATTGAAGTCGCGAACCCCTGAATATACGCACAGAAATCCCCCGAGCGCAATTGCTCAGGGGATTTTCCGCGTTCGGGGGCCGGTTCTACAGCAGGTCGGCCAGCTCCTCCAGCAGCCGTCGCTTGGGCCGCGCCCCGACCATGGACCGCACCGGCTCACCGTCGCGGAAGACCATGAGGGTCGGGGTGGACAGCACGCCGTAGGCGACGGTCGTCCCCGGATTCCGGTCCACGTCGAGCTGCACGACCTTCAGCCGGTCGCCCTCCTCGAAGGCGATGTCCTTCAGCACGGGTGCCAGCTGCCGGCACGGCCCGCACCAGTCGGCCGTGAACTGCACCAGCACCGGCAGATCGGCCCCGATCACCTCCGTCCCGAAGTCCGCGTCCGTCACCTCGGCCAGTCCGCTCACCAAGCTCATCGCGTCACCCCTCCCAGTTCGCACCCGGGTTCCGGACCGCCCGGAACCAGCGACTCGGCGGCCAGCGCGTCCCGCGCCCGCTCGGCCCGCTCCAGCTCCCCCGCGACCGTCCGCCGCACCTGGGTGAGCTGCCCGATGAGCGCGTCCAGCTCGTCCAGCTTGCGCCGGTAGACCAGGAGCGAGGCCGGGCAGGAGTCGCCCTCCGGGTGCCCGGCCCGCAGGCACTCCACGAACGGGCGGGTCTCCTCCAGGTCGAACCCGAAGTCCTGCAGCGTCCGGATCTGGCGCAGCAGCCGGAGGTGGCCCTCGTCGTAGGTGCGGTGTCCCTTGTCGTCGCGCCGGGCGGGCAGCAGCCCCCGCGCCTCGTAGTAGCGCAGGGTGCGGGTGGTGGTCCCGGCCCGTGCGGCCAGCTCGCCGATTCGCATGTCCCCGACGGTAGGCGTTGACGTCGGCGTCAAGGCAAGCCCCCGGGCCGGCGGGATCGTCCGGCGGCCCCTCGGGTCAGCCGGCGCCGGCCCCTTCGGGTCGGCCGGCCTCGACTCCGGCCGACTCCTCCACCTCCAGCAGGGACGCGCTGTGCCGCTCCTCGTCGAAGGCTCTGCGCCCGCCCCGGAGCCCGAACAGGCGCTTGGCCAGCGCGATGTAGAGGACCGCCAGGATGTTGAGGACGAGAGTGGCGATCTTCAGGTAGCTGACCTTCTCAGTGAGTTCGTAGATCTCCAGCGGCAGGAAGGCGGCGGTGGCGACCACCGTCAGGTACTCGGCCCAGCGCTTGGCGTACCAGAGTCCGACCGCCTCGACCAGCTCGATGAGCGCGTAGGCCAGCAGCAGGGCGGCGACCAGCAGCAGCGTGGAGTGCCGGTAGCCGAACGCCTTCTGGATGGAGCCGACGACCGGTGAGTGGTCGAGGTCGTAGTGGAAGTGCCGGAACACCGGGCGGAAGACGTTCAGGTTCTCCTGAAACAGTCGGCGCACCGCGTCCTGGCTGTTGCTGAACTTCCACACCGCGAAGGCGACCAGCACGATGAACACCCCGCGCACGGCTCGCTCGATCGCCAGGAAGCGCAGGATGAACAGGTCCCGCAGCACCTTGCCGCGCGGCACCAGCGGCGCCTCCTCGGCCGGTCCTGAGCCGTGCGGCTCGCCGAGCACGAAGTCGCCGCAGCGCAGGCAGCGCCACACGTCGCCGAGCGCGGTCCGGGCGTGCAGCCGTACCCGCAGCCGCGGGTCGTCGGGCGCGTAGGTCACGTGCCCCTTGCGCGCACACGTCCGCCGGTCCCAGTCGATCTTCATCCCCCGTGCCTCCCTACGCGTACGGACGCCGTACGCCGACGTGCCGTTCCGGTCGATCCGGAGCGGCACGTTAGCCGACGGGGGCGCGGGGCGGTCAGCCGGCCGCGCTGTCCGCCAATTCCCTCTCCTCTTCCCCCACCTGCGGGGCGGCGCCTTCACGGCGCGGGAGCAGGACGGCCACCAGGACGGTGCCGACGCCCAGGATCACCGCGCCGACCAGGCTGGTGTGGGCGACCGCGTGCGCGAAGGAGGAGCCGACCGCGTCGGCCATCTGCCGGGCGCCGCTCCCGAGTTCGGCGGCCTGCTGCTTGAGCTGCGCGGCCTGCTGCGGGTCCTTGGCGGCCGCGGCGCGGGCCGCCGCCTGGTGCGCCTTGTCCCCGATGCCCTGGGCGACCGCGTAGCCGGCGCCGACCGAGTCCCGTGCGGTGGCCAGGGCGCTCGCCGGGAGCCCGCTGCCGGCGGTGGTGTCGGTGAGGCGGTCGCCGTAGGAGGTGCCGAGCAGTGAGCCGAGGATCGCGATGCCGAGCGAGCCGCCCAGCTCCAGCGAGGTGTCGTTGACCGCGCCGCCGACGCCCAGCTCGGACTCCGGGAAGGCGCCCATGATGGCGTCGGTGCAGGGTGAGAGGGCGAGACCGATGGCGAGGCCCAGGATGACGAGGGGCGCCACGAAGTCGCCGTAGCCCGAGCCCGCGTCCACCCGGGTCAGCAGCGCCAGTGCCGCAGTACCGCCGACCATGCCCGCGCCGACCGTCCACTTCATGCCGACGCGCGGGGTGAGCCAGCCGGTGAGGGCCGAGCCCACGAAGACCGCACCGGCCAGCGGCAGCATGCGGACGCCGGTCTCCAGGGCGTCGTAGCCGAGAACGAACTGCAGGTGCTGGGTGAGGTAGTAGAAGGCGCCGAAGACGGCGAGGAAGAACAGGGCGACGGCGAGGTTGGAGCCGGCGAAGCGGCGGTCGGTGAAGCGGCGGACGTCGAGGATCGGGCGGGGGTGGCGCAGCTCCCACAGGACGAAGGCGACCAGGCCGGCGGCCGCGACGACCGCCGCGGTGACGGCCTCGGCGCCCCAGCCGAAGTGCGGCCCCTGGATGATCATGTAGACGAGCGAGCCGGTCCACAGCACGGAGAGCAGGCCGCCGACGTAGTCGATGCGGTCGTGGTGCCCGGCCTTGGAGGGCGGCACGAGGACCAGGGCGCCGACGATCGCGAGGGCGGCGATCGGCACGTTGATCAGGAAGGTCGAGGACCAGCCGTGGTCGCGCAGCAGGGCGCCCGCGACCACCGGTCCGGCGGCGATGGCGAGGCCGGCGGTGGCGGTCCACAGGGTGATCGCCTTGGCGCGCTCGGCGCGCGGGAAGGTCGCCGCGAGCAGGGAGAGCGTGGCGGGCATGATCAACGCGGCGCCGACGCCCATCACGGCGCGGGCCGCGATGACGGTCGCGGCGCTGCCGGCCAGGTAGCCGAGGACGGCGCCGCCGCCGAAGACGACGAGGCCGAGCACGAGCGCCCCACGCCGGCTGTACTTGTCGCCGATCGCGCCGAGCAGCAGCATCAGCGCCGCGTAGGGGACGGTGTAGCCGTCGATGACCCACTGCAGGTCGGCGCTGGACAGCCCGAGGTCGCGGGTCATGTCCGGGGCGGCGACGGTGAGGGCGGTGTTGGCCATCACGATGATCAGCAGGCTCAGGCAGAGCACGAGCAGCGCCCACCAGCGCCGGGCGTAGGGCCGGCCCGTGCTTTCGACCGGTTCCTTCATGACGAGTCGCATGGCAGGGATCGCCTTCCTCGGTACGCGACAGACTTGCACAGCGTCGTGCAATTGCACAGACATGTGCAATGTACGTCGTTGCACATCGCTGTGCAAGTCGGGGAGAGGAGTGCAGAATGACGGTCATGACCACGGGTAACACCAGCCGCGCCGACGCCAACCGGCGCCGCATCCTCGACGTCGCCCTCGCCGAGCTGCTGCGCGATCCCGACGCCTCCATGGACCAGATCGCCCGCGCCGCGGGGGTCGTACGACGGACCGTGTACGGCCATTTCCCCAGCCGCGAGGCGCTGATCAGCACGCTCGTCGACGGAGCGGTGGAGGCGCTGACGGAGGCGGACGCGGGGTCACGCGCCGGGGTGGCGGACCCGGCGGAGGCGGTGGCCCGGTCGGTGCTGGCGATCTGGGCGATCGCGGACCGCTACCGGCTGCTGGTCGCCCTGGCCCAGCGCACGGTCACCGTGCAGGGCATCCGCGACCGCCTCGCGCCGCTGCGCGAGAACAAGATCCAGGTCCTCCGGCGCGGCCTGGACGAGGGAGTCTTCACCTCCCCGCTGCCGGCGCCGGCCCTCGCGTACGTCCACGAGCAGCTGCTGTTCGCGGTGATGGAGGCGGTGAACGACGGCCTGGTGACCGCCGATGAGGCGGGCCGCTCGGCCACGGTCACGGTCCTGACCGCAGCGGGCGTACCGGCAGCGACGGCCACGGCACTGGTGGCAAGGCTGCACGGGGAGCCGTAGGGGCCGCCTGGAAGGCCGGGGGCCAGGAGCCGGGGGCTGGTGGCCGGGAGGCCGGAGGCCGGGAGGCCGGGGGCCGGGGGCCGGGAGGCCGGGGGCCGGGGGCCGGGAGGCCGGGGGC
>NZ_JARAUO010000018.1:0-146619 GCF_033792105.1 Streptomyces sp. WI03-4A | reverse complement strand
ACCTCGATTCGCAGGAGGTACTGGACGTGCTGTGGCTGGCAGTCCGGCTGCCGAAGGACGTACAGCAGAAACCGCTGCCGCGGGTGCTGCGCCGGACGGCGGTGGGCCTGCTGGCCCTCGCCGCCGTGGCGGCCCTGGTGTTTTTCGCCGTCCGCGGCGGCCCGGACCGGCCCGCCGAGCCGGCTCACCGGCCCCGGCCGCCGGCGACCGGCACACCCTCCCCCGTCCCGAGCCCGGTCCGGCCGACCACGGCCCAGCCGTCGCCGAGCGTCCCGGGGCCCTGATCCGTCGAGCGTCCCCAGGCCCTGATCCGCCGAACGGGGTGCGCAGGGGTGTCCGCGTCCGCCGCCGCTGGGGCCGTCGTCCACCCACTCGCCCCAGGTCCGGGCCCCGGGGCCGCGGCGGTCGCGCGGCCCACCCGTCCGCGCGCTCGGCAACGGCGACGCGCTGCCGCTAGGTTGGGCGGCATGAGCAACCTTGACCGCGCTCCCGTGCCGAGTGTGTGCGGCGGCCGCGGATTTGTCGTCGCCGAGCCCGTCCGCGAGCTGCTGAGCCCCCGTCACGTGAAGCTGGGCGAGTCGACCGAGGTGCGCCGGCTGCTGCCCAACCTCGGCCGTCGCATGATCGGCGCCTGGGCCTTCGTGGACCACTACGGCCCCGACGACATCGCCGACGAACCCGGCATGCAGGTCCCTCCGCACCCGCACATCGGGTTGCAGACGGTGAGCTGGCTGCACGAGGGCGAGGTGCTGCACCGCGACTCGACCGGCAGCCTCCAGACGATCCGGCCCAAGCAGCTCGGCCTGATGACCTCGGGCCGGGCGATCAGCCACTCCGAGGAGAGCCCCCGGCCGCACGCCCGCTTCCTGCACGGCGCGCAGCTGTGGGTCGCGCTGCCGGAGGAGCACCGCCACACCGAGCCCAAGTTCGAGTACCACGCCGACCTGCCCACGGTCACCGCGCCCGGCCTCACGGCCACGGTGATCCTCGGCGACCTCGACGGATCGTCCTCCCCGGGTACGACGTTCACCCCGATCGTCGGCGCCGACCTCGCGCTCACCCGGGGCACGGACGTCCGCCTCCCGCTGGACCGGGACTTCGAGTACGGCGTGCTGGCCATGTCCGGCGAGGTGCACGTGGACGGCGTGCCGGTGCTGCCGGGCTCGATGCTCTACCTCGGCTGCGGCCGCACCGAACTCCCGCTGCGCGCCGAGTCGGACGCCGGGATCATGCTGCTGGGCGGCGAGCCGTTCGCCGAGGAGCTGATCATGTGGTGGAACTTCGTCGGCCGCACCCAGCAGGACATCGAGCAGGCCCGCGAGGACTGGACGACGGGGTCGCGCTTCGGGGAGGTGAAGGGCTACGACGGCGCCCCGCTGCGCGCCCCCGAACTGCCCCCGGTACCGCTGAAGGCACGCGGCAGGGTGCGCTGACCTGGTGAGACCCGATTCTCCCGTCCAGGGAGTTCGAGACCGTGTCTCCGCCTGTCCGGCCACGAGGACGCCTGGTGGCGCGCGCCCTTGGATGCTGCCGCGCGGCCTCCCCCGAGCTGTGCGCGTCGGCGAAGCCTCAGGTCTGCTTCCCGTCACATACAACGGTCCCGTCCACC
Source organism: Streptomyces sp. WI03-4A (assembly GCF_033792105.1). Classification (NCBI taxonomy): domain Bacteria; kingdom Bacillati; phylum Actinomycetota; class Actinomycetes; order Kitasatosporales; family Streptomycetaceae; genus Streptomyces; species Streptomyces sp. WI03-4A. The sequence goes on along the minus strand of NZ_JARAUO010000018.1, from coordinate 145,010 downwards.
GTGTGCGGGATCCGTGACCCGCCTTCGATCGACTGACGGTGAGCAAGTCGAGTGCCGGCGGCCCTCGTGAGTGAACAAGAAACGGCATCAAAATGTCACGAACAAACACCGGTTGGCGGTCAAGTCGGCACGAAGTGAGCGAGTTCTTCCATGCAGACATTTGATCCAACCGTAAGAAAGTCATTAAGGTCGTGATCCAACCCCTCGCTCGGGTGATCACTCAACGGGAGTGACGGTGGAGGGGCACCGCCCACCGACGCGTTGGACAGGCGGCTGAAGGAGCAAGGAGCTCGCCCCTGTGGCGTCCCATCGTCGACCCAAGCAGCCGAGCCGCACGCGTGTCACCGTGCTCACCACCGCAGCCGCCGCTGCCGTCGCGCTGAGCGCGAACGCCGCCGACGCCGCCCCGAGCGAGAAGCTCGGCAAGGACGAGGTGAAGGCGAAGGTCGACAAGCTCTACGAGCAGGCGGAGCAGGCCACCGAGAAGTACAACGGGGCCAAGGAGAAGCAGCAGAAGCTCCAGAAGGAGATCTCCACCGTCCAGGACAACGTGGCCCGCGGCCAGCAGGAGCTGAACAAGCTCCGCGAGGGCCTGGGTTCGATGGCGACCGCCCAGTACCGCTCGGGCGGCATCGACGCCTCGGTGCAGCTCTTCCTGTCGTCGGACCCCGACGACTTCCTCGACAAGGCGTCCACGCTCGACCAGTTGAGCAGCCAGCAGGTCGAGGCGCTGAAGAAGATCCAGGACAAGCAGCGCGAACTCGCCCAGGAGCGCGCCGAGGCCACCGAGAAGCTCAAGGACCTGGCCGCCACCCGTACCGAGCTGGGCAACAAGAAGAAGGAGGTCCAGGGCAAGCTCGCCGAGGCGCAGAAGCTCCTGAACACCCTGACCGCCAAGGAGAAGGCGGCCCTCGACGCCGAACAGCAGCGCGCCGACCGCTCCTCCACCGAGCGTGTGGACCTCAAGGACGCCCCGCCCGCCTCCGGCCGGGCCGGCGCCGCGTTCTCGGCCGCCCAGAGCCAGATAGGCAAGCCGTACGTCTACGGCGCCACCGGCCCCTCCTCCTTCGACTGCTCGGGTCTCACGTCCTGGGCCTACGCCCAGGCCGGCGTGTCCATACCGCGCACCTCCGAGGCGCAGTCGGGCATCGGGACCCGCCTCACCCGCAGTCAGCTCCAGGTCGGCGACCTGGTCTTCTTCTTCAACGACCTGCACCACGTGGGCCTGTACGCGGGCAACGGACAGGTCCTGCACGCCCCGCGCACCGGCACGGTCGTCCGGTACGAGTCGATGGACACCATCGGCGGCCCGTTCATGTTCGGCGTCCGCGTCTGACGCGTCGCCTCCCGGGAAAGCCGGCCGCCCCGCCGGTGGCGATCAGTCCTCCCCGGCCTGGCGGACGCGCCGGGACGGGGTGAACGCGTACAGGTCGAGCACGCCGGGCGGGTCCGCCAGTCCAGGACCGCCGGCGGTGATCCACGCGGCGATGTCCCGCACGGCGTCGGCGTCGTGGACCAGGCCGAGCCAGACGGGCCGCCCGCCTGCGGCCCGCCCGGCCGCTGACGGCTGGACGACGATCACATCGGCCTGTTCGCAGGCGTCCAGGCAGCCGGTCACGCGGACCTGCCCCGTGCCGGACAGCGACTGTCGCAGCAGGGCGAGCTGGGCGGCGTGGTCCACACCCGGGATCTTCTCCGTGCCGCAGCAGCAGCCGCGGCACACGGTGACGGCGCAGGGTGCAGGTGCGGCGGCCGTGGCACGGCGGGCCCCGCGGGCGCGGCGGCTCACCGGTCCGTCCCCGCCCGGGCACGGCGCCAGGCGCCGTCGGCGAGCAGGCGCAGGCCGTTGAGGCCGACGATCACGGTGGACCCCTCGTGGCCCGCGACACCCAGCGGCAGGGGCAGCGTCCCGGCCAGGTCCCAGATCACCAGGCCGGTGATGAACACCGATGCGATGACCAGGTTCTGCACGACGAGGCGGCGGGCCCGGCGGGAGAGACGGACGACGGCGGGGACGGTCGCCAGCTCGTCGCGGACCACGACCGCGTCGGCGGTCTCCAGGGCCAGGTCGGAGCCGGCCCGGCCCATGGCGATGCCGGTGTGGGCGGCGGCCAGCGCGGGGGCGTCGTTGACGCCGTCGCCGACCACCAGCACCTTCCGCCCCGCCCGCTCCATCTCCCGCACCGCGGCCACCTTGTCCTGCGGCAGCAGTCCCGCACGGACGTCGTCGACGCCCACCTCACCGGCGAGCCGGGCCGCCGCGTGCGGGTTGTCACCGGTGACCAGCACCGGGGTGGTGCCCGCCAGCTCTCCGAGGGCCGCGACGGTGGCGGCGGCCTCGTCACGCAGGCGGTCGGCGATGCCGAGGACCCCGGCCGGCCGGCCGTCGACGGTGACGAGCACGGCGGTGCGGCCCTCTTCCTCCAAGGCCGCCGCCACCTCCAGGGCCGCCGCCACTTCCTCGGCGGGACCGCCCGTGCGGCCGTCCGGCAGCCGGGCCGGGCTGCCGACCGCGACGGTCCTGCCCTCGATGGTGGCGCTGACGCCGGTGCCGGGCGCTGAACCGAAGTCCCGCACGAGGGGGATGTCGAGACCTCGGCCGCGGGCCGCGTCCACGATCGCGCGGGCCAGCGGGTGCTCGCTGGGGTGCTCGGCGGCCGCGGCCAGCCGCAGCACCTCGTCCTCCGGCAGGCCGGAGCCGGCCAGTGGACGGACGTCCGTCACCCGGGGCGTGCCCTCGGTCAGGGTGCCCGTCTTGTCCAGCGCCACGGCGTCCACCTGCCCGAGGCGTTCCATGACCACGGCCGACTTGACCAGCACGCCGTGGCGGCCGGCGTTGGCGATGGCGGACAGCAGCGGCGGCATGGTGGCCAGTACGACGGCGCACGGCGAGGCGACGATCATGAAGGTCATCGCCCGCAGCAGGGTGGAGCGCAGATCGGCGCCGACGAGCAGCGGGAGCACGAAGAGTGCCACCGTGGCCGCGACCATGCCGAGCGAGTAGCGCTGTTCGGCCTTCTCGATGAAGAGCTGGGTCGGCGCCTTGGTCCCGGAGGCCTCCTCGACCATGGCCACGATCCGGGCGATCACCGAGTCGGACGGGTCGCGCTCGACCTTCACCCGCAGCGCGCCCGTGCCGTTGAGGGTCCCGGCGAACACCTCGTCCCCGGCCGCCTTCGCCACGGGCAGCGGCTCGCCGGTGATGGTGGCCTGGTCGACCTCGCCGGCCCCGTCCAGGACGCGGCCGTCCGCGCCGATGCGCTCACCGGGCCGGACCAGGATGATCTCGCCCACCGCGAGCCGCTCACCGGGCACCGTCTCCTCGGTGCCGTCGTCGGCGACGCGCGTGGCCGTGGCGGGGGCGAGGTCGAGCAGGCCGCGCACGGAGTCGGCGGTGCGGGCGGTGGCGATCGCCTCCAGCGCCCCCGAGGTGGCGAAGATGACGATCAGCAGCGCGCCGTCCAGCACCTGCCCGATCGCCGCCGCCCCGAGTGCGGCGACCACCATCAACAGGTCCACGTCGAGGGTCTTCTCGCGCAGCGACCGGAGCCCGGCCCAGCCCGGTTCCCAGCCTCCGGTCGCGTAGACGGCCGCGAAGAGCGTGCCCCAGGTCCAGCCGGGCGCCCCGGCCAGGTACAGGGGCAGGGCGATCAGGAACAGCGCCAGCGCGGCCGCCGCCCAGCGGACCTCGGGCAGGGCGAGGAGCCGGGTGCGGCGGCGGGGGGCGACCGACTCGCGCGCCGCGCCGGAGGGCGCCGGACGGGTGAGCGTGGACGACATCGACACGGGGTCCTTCGGGGTGGGCGTGACAGAGTCCGACCGCACCACCCTAACAGGAATGAATGAAGAGACATTCATGTGTTCATGGATGGTGCCGTACCATGAACGCATGGGTCATGGAGCCGCACAGCCGTCAGGGCGCGTCCCGCGCAGGAGCCTGGACGCGGCCAGCGCCGCCAAGGTGGCGACCACCCTCCAGGCGCTGGCGACGCCCTCGCGGCTGCTGATCCTCGCCCGCCTGCGCGAGGGCTCCCTGCCCGCGACCGAGCTGGCCGCAGAGGTCGGCATGGAACAGTCGGCCTGCTCCCACCAGTTGCGCCTGCTGCGCAACCTCGGCCTCGTCGTCGGCACCCGCAAGGGCCGGTCGATCGTGTACTCGCTCTACGACAACCACGTCGCGGCACTCATCGACCAGGCCATCTACCACGTCGAGCATCTCCGCCTCGGCCTCACCGACTCCGCCGCCCTCGCCGAGCCGGAGGAGGAGGGCGCGGGCGTCCCGAGCGGCTGACCGGAGCCCGGACTCCCGGGCCCGCGTACCGCCTACGCCACCCACGGCCCCCGTACCGCCGCTGCCACCGGGGGCCGCGCGTCACGACCTCGATGCGCGCGCACGACCATCCGTTAACCCGCTCTTTGCCAACCCATGGTGATCTGACGTCCGTTGGTCCAAGCATCCGATCATCGGACGCCCCAAGGAGTCACCATGCACAGACCCACCCGCCGCCACCTCACGGTCGCCACCGCGCTCGTCGCCGCGACGACGGCCGCCGTCGCGGTCACGACCGCCGCCGGCGCCTCCACCAGCAAGGAGCAGGTGCGCAGGGCGATCCAGGACGGGAAGGCGAAGAACGTCATCCTGCTCATCGGTGACGGCATGGGCGACTCGGAGATCACCCTCGCCCGGGACTACACCGTGGGCGCCAACGGCCGCCTGAACATGGACAGGTTCCCGCTCACGGGCGCGTACACCACCTACGCGGTCCACGCCGACGGCACCCCGGACTACGTCACCGACTCCGCCGCGAGCGGCACCGGCTGGGCCACCGGCGTGAAGACCGTCAACGGCCGCATCTCCAAGACCCCCGGCACCGACAAGCCGGTGAAGACCCTCCTGGAGCTGGCCCAGAAGAGCGGCTACGCCACGGGCAACGTCACCACGGCCGAACTCACCGACGCCACCCCGGCCGTGCTCGCCTCGCACGCCACCGACCGCTCCTGCCAGGGCCCGGCCGACATGGCCAAGTGCCCCACCGACACGATCGCCGCCGGCGGCCCCGGCTCGATCGCCGAGCAGGAGGTCAACCACAAGGTCGACGTCCTCTTCGGCGGCGGCAAGCAGCGCTTCGACCAGGCCGTCACCGACGGCCGGTACAAGGGCCTGACCGTCACCGGGCAGGCGCGGAAGCTGGGTTACCAGGTCGTCACCGACAACGCCTCGATGAAGGCGGCCAAGCCGGGCAAGCCGGTCCTCGGCCTCTTCGCCCAGGGCAACGTGCCCACCGAGTGGACCGGCAGGACGGCGGCGGTCGGCGGCACGGACCCGCAGCGGTGCGTCACGTCCAACCCGAACCGCCCGGCCGGCACCCCGAGCCTCGCCGACTCCGCCACGAAGGCCATCCAGCTCCTGGAGGCCAAGCAGCAGGCGAAGCACTCCAAGCAGGGCTTCTTCCTGCAGATCGAGGGCGCCTCGATCGACAAGCAGGACCACGCCGCCGACCCCTGCGGCCAGATCGGCGAGACCGCGGCCTTCGACAAGGCGGTGAAGGTCGCCCGCGCCTACGCGGCCAAGCACCCCGACACCCTGGTCGTCACCACCGCCGACCACGGCCACACCAGCCAGATCGTCCCGCTGGAGGCCACCCCGCCCGGCCTGTCCTCCACGCTGGTCACCGACGAGGGCCAGCAGCTGAAGGTCAACTACTCGACCAACACGCCGGGCCTGTCCCAGGAGCACACCGGCACCGAGGTCCGCATCGCCGCCCAGGGCCCCTGGGCCTACCGCGTCCTCGGCGTCACCAACCAGACGGACCTGTTCACCACGGTCCGCGAGGCCATGCGCCTGCGCTGAGCCATTGACCGGGGGACGGCGTCCGCCGTCCCCCGTACCGGTCACGGCACACCCCATACCGCATACCGCATACCGCATACCGAGAGCGTGCCGCCCCGTCGGCGGCACGCTCTCCGTGCTCTCCGGACCGTTGGGTCAGGCGGGGCTGAGCGGGTGCGCCGCCGTGGTGGAGCGCGGCGGCCAGGTGTGCGGGGAGAGGATGCCCAGCGCGTAGGCGCGGGCCACCAGCGCCGGACGGGTCGCGACCCCCAGGAGGCACCGCAGCCGGCTGAGGTGGTAGTCGACCGTCTGCCGGGAGAGGTGCAGGGCCCCGGCGACGTCGGCGTTGCTGTGCCCGGCGGCCAGCAGGGCCAGTATCCGCACCTGGGCGGGCGTCAGCGGCGGGTGCGCCTCGTGGCTCAGGCCGAGCCGGGTGATGACCGCCCAGACACCGGGCAGGCGTTCGGCGGCGTGCTGGACGGCGCTCAGATGGATCCAGGCCCGGCGCCTGCGGTCGCCGTCCACGAGCACGGCGCTGGTCCGCGCGCTTCTGCGCCGGCCGGCGATGAGGTCGTCCCAGACCCGGTGCAGTGCCCTGCGTTCGGGGGTCCGGGCCAGCAGGGTGTCGGCGGGGGAACCGAGCAGGTCGCCCAGGCGGACGTGCAGCACCTCGGCGGCCGCCGTGCCCGCGTCCCTGACCACCCCGTCCGCGGACAGGCGCAGACAGGCGAGGCCGCTGTGGTCGCGCAGCGCGCACAGGTCCGCCTCCGCCCGGCGCCGCTGCTCCAGCGCGCGGGTGTAGTCGGTGATGTCGACGTAGATGCCCGCCACGCAGCGCCGCGTCCCCCAGCGGACCGGGAAGCGGTAGCCGACCGCGTGCCCGGGGCTGCCGTCCGTGTGCCGGAAGGCGAGCGTGTGCCGCGCGGAGTGCCCGCCGGTGAGGACCTGTTCGTCGAGGGCGAGGAACCGCGCCGCGTCGTCGGCCCCGTCGATCTCGGCCAGGTGCCGGCCGATCAGGGTGTCCCGCGTGGTCCCGTACAGATGGGCGTAGGCGTGGTTCGCCCAGACGCAGCGGCCGTCGGGGTCGCGGACGAAGACCGCGGCCGGGCTCAGGTCGGCGAAGGACGCGTACGGTCCGGTCCCGGCCGCCGCGCCGGCCACCTCGACCGCAACGCCCCTGCTGCGCCCCGCGGCCGTACCGCCGTCGCGGGCGGGCCAGTTCACGTCGAACGTGCGGCCCTCGAAGCGCGCCCGGTAGGGGCCTTCACCGGGTAACCGCGCGGTGCCGCCGGCCTCGGCGCACAGGGCCCGCAGGAAGCGCCGGGCGGTGCGTTCGTCGGCGAAGGCGCCGCCTCCGCACTCGACCAGGCGCGAACCGCCGTCGGCTTCCCACCAGGACACCGGGAGCGGCGCGAGCAGCGCTTTGAAATCGGCTTCGTCCACGACTCGACTCCTTCGACGTTCCACCAAAATCACGTGGGGTGACACGTCATGCGTGTCCCGTGCACACGTGCGGCATGCCGCACACCTCCGACCTCGACCGTCGCCGGCAGTCAGGCATTTGCCTGAGAGTCCGGTGCTTCGCCCTTCCGGGAGCGGGCAGCCGGGCTGCTTCGCTGGAAACGGAACCTCGCGATCGGACGAGGAACCACCACCGGACCGGACGACGAAGGAGATGGGATTCCGTGACGAAGGTGCTGTACGTGCATGCCAAGGGAGGCCCCCCGGTGGGGTACGCCCTGCCCCGGGTGGCCGCGAGGTCGACCGTGCACCTGCTGGCACTCAGCGACCTGCCGGCCGGCATGGCGGCGGACCCGGAGCGGCTGTGCGCGTCGGTCCTCGCCCGCGCCGACGCGGACGAGCACGACCTGGTCGAACTCATCACCTCCCGGGCCCGCGAGGTCGGCGCGGACGCCGTCATCACCTTCTCGGAGTACGCGGTGGTCGCGGTCGCCGAGGCCGCACGGCTGCTCGGGCTGCGAGGCGCCGGGCCGGCCGCGGCCCTCGCCCGCGACAAGCGCCTGATGCGCGCCGCCTGGGAGCTCCACGGCATCCCCCAGCCCCGCTTCCGCGCCGTCGCGACGGCCGAGCAACTGGCGGCAGCGGCTGTTGAGTTGACCTGTCCGCTGCTGCTGAAGGCGGCCTGGAGCGCCGGCTCGACCGCGCACCAGATCATCGAGGGGCCCGCCGACGTGCCGGGCGCCTGGGAGCGGTCGCGCGCGGTGATGAGCGAGTCGGCGCGCCTCGGCTACGCGGAGCTGCATGTCGGCGGCGCCGGTGAGGACTTCGTGGTGGAGGAGATCGTCACCGGCTGTGCCGAGGAGTGGTTCGACGGCACGGGCTGGGGCGACTACGTCAGCGTCGAGGGCGCGGTCGTCGGCGGCGTCTTCCGGCCGGTCTGCCTGAGCGGCCGGATGCCGACGGTGGCGCCGTTCACCGAGCGGGCCGGCATCACCCCGGCCGCCGTGGGCGCGCGGGCGCAGGCCCGGATCGTGGAGCTGGCCCGGCAGGCGGTGGAGGCGCTGGGTCTCGAGGACTGCGGCACCCACACCGAGATCAAGCTCGGGGCGGACGGCCGCATGTGGGTGATCGAGACGGCGGCGCGCTTCGGCGGCGCGATGACGGTGCCGCAGATCGAGGAGGTCTTCGGCCTCGACCTGGTGGGGATGTTCACCGACCAGCTGCTGGGCCGGGCGGCCGGCTGGCCGGCCCGGGCGCTGACGCCCGAGGACGCCGAGGGCGCGGCCGGTTCCCTCGTCGTCCTCGCCGTGGACGGCGCGGGCGCCCCCTGGCGCCACCGGCACCTGTGGGACTCCGCCTCGGTGCTGCGCTCCGTGCCGGCCGGCGCGGACAGCACCCTGTCCGTCGTCCGGGAGAGCTCGCTGCCGGACGGCACACCGGTGCCGGTCTACGACCCGGCCGCGGGCGCCAACACCATGGCGGGGCTGTGCCTGATGTCCGCCGACCGGCCGCAGACCGTGATCCGCGACTTCACCGCCCTGGTGGACGCGCTCCCGCGCATCCTGCCGGCGTACGTCGGCGAGGGGGTGCGGGCATGACCGCCACACTGGACGAGGCCGGCGTGCCCGGGACGGCGGGCGACCGCACGGTCGTCGGCGCAAACCTGTCGCTGCCCCTGTTCCGGACGCTGTCCGGGGTGCTCGCCGGACACCCGTACCTGAAGATCGTGGTGGACCGGGCCGAGGGCACCTGGCACCTGCTCGACACGCGGGTGCACCCCTTCCACGTCGACTACATCGCCACCCGTGTCCTCGGCATGACGATGGCCGAACTCGACGCGGACCTGGACGCGTTCAACGCGTCCGTGTACATGGCACCCGAGCGCCGCTTCCTCCTGGGAGTGCTGTCGCTGCACGCCGAGGAGGACCCGGACGGCACCGAGCGTTCCTTCCTGGTGCTGGAGACCACCGAGGCGGACACCATGCAGGGCCCGCTGCTGGAGGAGTTCTACTGCTACGTGCGCGAGCGGGTCGACGGACGGCTGCCGCTGCTGCTCAAGCCCGCCAACCACGGCCAGGAACACGAACTGACCGCGATCGGCGAGGCGCGCGTGCCGCGCATCCTGAGCCACGAGCTGTTCGGCAACCGGACCCGCACCTGCCTCAATCCCGGCGAGGCCGAGGGCCGGCTGCGCCACTTCCGCACCGCGGCCGAGTACGAGGCGGCGGCCGCGGAGCTCGGCTGGTCGGACATCGTCGCGATGCCCCGCCTCCCCGACGACGTGCCCCGAGTGGCCGGCTTCATCAACACCGCGCCCATCACGCCGCTTTCGCACACCAATGTGCTGGCCTCGGGCTGGGGCATCCCGAACGCCGTCGTCCGCGACCTCGACACCCTGGTACGGAGCGACGGCCTCCACACCCTCGACAGTCTCGACGGTGCCTGGGTGCGCTACCGGGTCCGGGAGGACTCCATCACCCTGGAGCCGCTGCCCGGCAGGCCGGACCTCACCCGGCCCTCCTGGCACCAGCAGCGCATCCGCATCGGCACACCCCTGCTGCGGCAGGCCCCGGTGCTGGCCCTGGACCGGCTGCGGCGCACCGACCGCGACAGCTACGGCACCAAGGCGGCCAACCTCGGGGAACTGCACCACGTCCTGGACAGCCGCACCGCCGACCTGACGACGTTCTACGCCCGCCCGCGCCCGCCGCGCCCCCATCTGCTCGGCCACCTCGGCGCCCGCCTCGGCGAACCGGGCGCCTCCGCTGAGGAGTTGCGCGCGGCGGCGGCCGCGTACGTGGCCGCGACGGTCCGCGCGCCCCGGGGCGTGGCACTGCCGTTCCACCTCCACCATCTGTTCCTGACCTCCTCCCCCGCGCTGCAACAGGGCATCGGCAAGCTGAAGATGGCCCTGGAGCTGGAGGCGTTCGACCTCGTGGACCCGCTGTGCCTGAACCTCCAGCACCTCGTGGGCTGCACACCGATGCCCGACGAGGTGAGCTCGGCGATCACGGGCGCGGTGCCGGAACTCCTGGCCGACGGCAGCCGGATGGTGGCGCGGTCCTCGTCCAACGCCGAGGACCTGCCCGGCTTCTCCGCGGCCGGGATCTACGACTCGGTGACCACCGTGCGCGGGACGGACCAACTCCTGGACGCCGTACGGCAGGTGTGGGCCTCGCTGCTGTCGCCGCGCAGCGTGCGGCTGCGGCACCAGGCCGGCATCTCTCTGGACGACACCTACATGGGTGTGATCGTCCAGGAGTACGTGCCCGCTGCTCTCGGCGGTGTGCTGGTGACCTGCGACCCGACCCGCCGGGAGGACTTCCGCAACGTGTACGTCAACTGCACGCCCGGTTCCCCGGAGCGAGTAGTGGACGGCACCGTCCTGCCGCAGCAGTACCTGTACAACACCGTGGAGGGCGGCGGCCGTACGGTGGACGTCGGGTCCACGGGCGAGGACCTGCCGCCGCGGACGCGCCTCGCGCTGGCCCGGCTCGCGCTCACCGGGCGGCTGCTCCAGTCCCACTTCGGCGCCGAGGACACCGACGACGCGCTCGACATCGAGTGGCTGATGACGGACCAGGGGGCTTTCCACCTGGTCCAGATCCGCCCCTATGCCCGGTGAGCCGCCGTATGGCGGTCCCGTGGCGACGGCAGGCGCGACCGGTGGCCTCTCCGGTCGCCCGCCGTATCATCCGGCTCAACAACGGGTTCCAACTGCTGTTCAACCTGCTGTGGTGGATGCCCGTCTTCTACGCCTACCAGCGCGACGCCGGTCTGTCCGACGGCCAGATCTTCGGCATCCAGAGCATCTACTACATCGCGTTCTGCCTGTTCGAGATTCCGACGGGGGTCGTCGCCGACCGCATCGGCGCCCGCAACTGCCTGCGCGCGGGCGCGGTCGTCATGACGGCGGCGAACTTGGCGCCGGTGCTGGCGCCCTCGTACACCGGTTTCCTGGTGCACTTCCTCGCCATCGCGGCCGGACGCTCCCTCACCTCGGGTGCGGCGAGCGCCTACCTGTACGACGGTCTGCGCGCCGAGGGTGCCGACGCCCACTACCTGAGGGCGGAGGGCACCGCGCGGTCCCTCGGACTGGCCGCCAAGGTGGTCTGCTGGCCGCTGGTCGGCCCGCTGATGGCGCTGGCCCCGCAGAGCCCGTACGTGCTCAGCGCGGCGAGCGCGGCCGGGTCCCTGGCCTGCGCGCTGGCACTGCCACGGCTCGCGCCGCGCGGCGGGGCCGCCCGCGCGGACGTGCGCGGGCAGCGCACCAACACCCTCCTGCGGGACACCGGTGCCGCGGTGCGTGCCCTGCGCGCTTCGCCCTGGCTGCCGTTGCTCATGGTGCAGGGCGTGGCGGTGTTCACGCTGTCGCGCATCTGCCAGGTCAACCTGTTCCAGCCGGTCCTGCTGGAACACGGGATCAAAGAGAGCGCGCACGGCGGTGTGCTCGCGGCCATGACGGTGGCCGAGGCGGTGGCGTCGGCCCGCCCGCAGTGGCTGAGCCGCCGGGTGTCACCGGCCGCCTGGGTGTCCCTGCTGAGCGTGGCGCTCGCCGCCGCGCTCGCGGGCACCGCGCTCGGCGGGCCCTGGCTGGTGGTGGCGCTGCTGTGCGCGTTCGCCGCGCTCACCGGGTTCGTCTATCCGGTACAGCGCAAGCTCGTCAACGACGCCGTCCCGCCGGACGCGCCGCGCGCCACGCTGCTGTCGGTGGAGAGCATCGTGGACCGGGGCGTGTGCGCCCTGGCCGCGGTCGCCGCCGGGGCCTATCTGGCGGCCGGGCGCCTGGACGCGCTGCTGTGGCAGAGCGCCGCGGTCACCTGTGTGCTGATCCCCCTCCTGCACCTCGCGCTGCGCCGGCTGGGCCCCGGCGCCCCGCGCGGCCGCCGTGCGGCACGCGGTCCCGCCCGGCCGGCGGAGGCGGACCAGCCGCTGCCGCTGCCGGTCGACGAAGGGGTCGCACCGCACCCGTGAGGCGGGGACGGAGACGGAGCCCAGCAATAGTGGAATATTGAACAACCTGCTTCGGTTGGAGCCGTCGAAGGAGGTCACGAGTGGAGACGCAGAGCACGACCACGTACTACGACCACGGCAGCACCGCCGAACGCTGGGAGCGCGCACGGCAGTTCTTCGACGCGAAGGACTACGCGGGCGCGGCGCGGGTGCTGGCCCGGCTGGTCGAGGAGGTGCCGGAGCAGACCGGACCCCGGCTGCTGCTGGCCCGCGCCTACTACCACTCGGCCCAGCTGCGCCGCGCGGAGGCCGAGCTGCGGATCGTCGTGGAGCGCGACCCGGTGGAGCACTACGCCCGGCTGATGCTGGGCCGCACGCTCCAGCGGCAGGCGCGGCACGACGAGGCGGAACCGCACCTGCGGATCGCCTCGGCGCTCGCGGGTGACTTCCCGCGGGAGTGAGCGGTGCGGGCGGGCCCGGTTCCCCGGCGGAACCGGGCCCTCGGCACGTTCCGGGGCGCTACTTCGCCCCGGCCGCGCCGCTCGCCGCGTTCGCGGCCGCCTTCCCGGGCCTACGGCGCCCGCGGCGGTGCGCGATCTCGCCCAGGACGACGTCGACGGCGATGAAGGCGGCCAGCGGGATGCCGAGCAGCGGCACGAAGTAGCCGGTGGCGGCGATCACCGCCAGGGCCGGCACCAGGAGGTACGGCGGCACCTGCGCCCACGAGCCGCGCGGCAGCGGCCGGCCGAACGCGGAGCCGCGGCCGCGCTGCCACCACATGCGGTAGCCCCAGACGATCAGCAGGACGAGGGCGAGCGCGAGCAGGGCGAGGGCGATCTGGTTGGCGAGGCCGAACAGCACGCCGGTGTGCAGGTCGATCCCCCAGCGGGTGAGCTTGGCGAGCACCGGGTGGTCGGCGAACCGCAGTTCGCCGGTCACCTCGCCGGTGGCGGGGTCGACGGCGACGGCGTCCTGCTTCTCCGGCCAGGACCGCTGCACCTGCCTGACCACGTAGGCGCTGTGCGCGTCGGCGGGCGGGACGATCTCCACGGGGTCGCCGAGGCCCTTGGCGCGGGCGGCCGCGAGCGCGCGGTCGAGGCCGGTCCCTGAACCGGCGTCGCCGCCGGTGCCGCCTGCCGCGCCGTGGCCCGCGTGCTCACCGCCCGGCACCGCCGCCGAGAGGGTGGGCGTGGCCTGGCCGAGGGAGGTGCGCAGGTCGTCGATGTGCGCGCCGGCGTAGGTGGACCAGGTCAGGCCGGTCGCCGACAGGAACAGGAAGCCGACGGCGGTCCAGACGCCGACCGTGCCGTGCAGACCGAGGGTGCGGCGCCGCCCCCGGGTGCCCCGCACCCGGCGCAGGGCGCGCCGCCGGGAGAACCACAGCACCAGGCCGCCGCCGGTGACCACCCACAGCCAGGAGGCCGCGAGTTCGCTGTAGAGCCGGCCGGTGTCGCCGAGGTGCAGGTCGCGGTGGAGTTCGTCGATCCAGGTGCGCAGGGGCAGCGCGCCGGTCGAGCCGTACTGTTCGAGGGACCCGCGCACCTGGCCGGTGCCGGGGTCCACGAACACCGCGAGGGTGTGGTCGGGGTCGACGCCCGGCACGCCGGAGAGCATCACCCGGGTGGTGGTGCCGGGTCCGGGCGCCGGCCGCACCGCCGTGACGGTGCCCTCCGGGTGGGCCTCGCGGGCGGCGGCGACCTGGGCCGAGACGGGGAGCCGGCGGTGGCTCTCCGGCGCGGTGAGTTCATGGGCGTAGACGTACTTCTCGGCCTGGAAGGAGCCCGCGTACAGCAGGCCGCTGACGGCGGCGACCAGCAGGAAGGGGGCGACGAGCAGACCGGCGTAGAAGTGCAGGCGCAGCACGAGGGGGCGCAGCGCGGCCCGGCGGCCCGGGGCGGGGGCCGGGGCGGGTGCCTCGTCCGTGGTGGGCGAGGGAGCGGTGGACATCGGTGGGCATCTCCGGGGGACTCGGACCGGCAGGGTGTCGGTCCACTGGTCGGGCCGGAAGGGCGCCGGGTTCCCCGGGGTGTTGGTGAGCTGCGCCACACGGAGAGGCAGGTGGGCATGGCATTCTGACGCGATGGCACCTCCCAGCGAACGCGCGTCCGTCGCCGAGCGGGTCGAGGAACTCCTCGCCGCCGGCGGCCCCTTGCCCATCGTCACGGCCGGTCAGCCGGTCCTGCGGCGCGGCGCTGAGCCCTACGAGGGCCAGCTCTCCCCCGCCCTGCTGGCCCGTTTCGTCGAGGCCCTGCGCGTCACCATGCACGCGGCGCCCGGCGTGGGCCTCGCCGCCCCGCAGGTCGGCATCCCGCTGCGGATCGCGGTCGTGGAGGACCCGGCTCCGGTGCCCGAGGAGGTGGCGCTGGTACGAGGCCGGGTGCCGCAGCCGTTCCGGGTCCTGGTGAACCCGTCGTACGAGCCCGTGGGCGACACGCGTGCGGCGTTCTTCGAGGGCTGCCTGAGCGTGCCGGGCTGGCAGGCCGTGGTGGCCCGGCACGCCGAGGTGCGGCTGCGCGGGGAGGACGGGCAAGGGCGGGCGCTGGACGAGGTGGTCGGCGGGTGGCCGGCCCGTATCGTCCAGCACGAGACGGACCATCTCGACGGCACGCTCTACCTCGACCGGGCGGAGCTGCGTTCCCTGTCCACGAACGAGGCGGTGGCGGCCCTGTGGGCGCAGCCGGCGCCGGAGGCGGCGGCCGAGGCGCTCGGCTTCACGCTGCCGTGACGTGCCGTCGGCCGCCGGTACCCCGCCGGACGGCCGTCAGCTGTCCCGGTAGGCCTCCAGGAGCCGCAGCCACACCTCGCTGAGCGTCGGGTACGACGGGACGGCGTGCCACAGGCGGTCGACCGGTACGCGGCCGGTGATCGCGATGGTCGCGGAGTGCACGAGTTCGCCGACGCCGGGGCCGACGAAGGTGGCCCCGCGCAGGATCTCCTCCTCCAGGTCGACCACCACGCGGGCGCGGCCCTTGTAGCCGTCGCCGTACAGGCCGGCCCCGGCGACGGTGGAGAACGCCACGTCGACGGCGCGGACCCGGTGCCCGGCCTGTTCGGCCTCGGCGAGGGAGAGGCCGACGGCGGCGGCCTCGGGGTCGGTGAAGACGACCTGGGGTACGGCATCGTGGTCGGCGGTGGCCACGTGCGCGCCCCAGGGCTCGTCCAGGAGAGGGTCGCCGGCGGCGCGGGCGGCGATGGCGGCGCCCGCGATGCGGGCCTGGTACTTGCCCTGATGGGTGAGGAGAGCGCGGTGGTTGACGTCGCCGACGGCGTAGAGCCAGTCGGTGCCGGTGACGCGCAGGGTGTCGTCGGTCTCCAGCCAGGAGCCCGGCTCCAGGCCGACGGTGTCCAGGCCGATGTCGTCGGTGTGCGGGACCCGGCCGGTGGCGAAGAGGATCTCGTCGGCCTCGACGCGGTCGCCGGTGCCGGTGACGGCCACGACCGTGCCGTTCTCGCGGCTGACGGAGTCCACGGAGGTGCCGGTGCGGATGTCGACGCCCGCCTGGGCGAGGGCCTCCGCGACCAGTTCCCCGGCGAACGGCTCCATGCGGTTGAGCAGGCCCTTGCCGCGGACCAGCAGGGTGACGCGCGAGCCGAGGGCCTGCCAGGCGGTGGCCATCTCGGTGGCGACGACACCGCCGCCGACCACGATCAGCCGGCCCGGTGCCGCCTTGGCGCTGGTGGCCTCACGGCTGGTCCAGGGCTTGACCTCGGACACGCCCGGCAGGTCGGGGAGCTGGGCGCGGGTGCCGGTGCTGACGGCGACGGCGTGCCGCGCGGTCAGGGTGGTCACGGTGCCGTCGGGGGCCGTCACGGTGACCGTGCGGGGCCCCGCGAGGCGGCCGTGGCCCCGGTAGAGGTCGGCGTTGACGCCGTTCAGCCAGGCGACCTGGCCGTCGTCCTGCCAGTGGGAGGCGTAGGTGTCACGGCGGGCGAGGACGGCGGGCGTGTCGAGGGGGCCCTGGACCGACTGGCTCAGGCCCGGCAGGCGTCGCGCGTCGGCCTGTGCGATCACCGGCCTGAGCAGCGCCTTGCTGGGCATGCAGGCCCAGTACGAGCACTCGCCGCCGACCAGTTCGCTCTCCACGATCGCGGTGGTGAGACCGGCGGCGCGGGTGCGGTCGGCGACGTTCTCCCCCACGGGCCCGGCCCCGAGCACCACGACGTCGTACGCGATGGATTCCGTTTCCGTCATGGTGTCAGTCTGGTGGGTGGTTGCCGCGGGGGCCACACGGGTACGCGCGCGGAACACGACCGTGCACGGACGGGACAGACATCGGCACGGTGGAATAGGCGGGCGGACCGTCGTGTTCTCGCCGTCGGCACCATCCCCACACCAGGAACGAGGGAATCACGCCATGAGCAGCACCATGGAGCTGACCAAGGACAACTTCGACCAGACGGTCACCGAGAACGAGTTCGTCCTCATCGACTTCTGGGCGTCCTGGTGCGGGCCGTGCCGTCAGTTCGCACCCGTGTACGAGAAGGCGGCCGAGGAGAACCCGGACCTCGTGTTCGGCAAGGTCGACACGGAGGCGCAGCCGGAACTGGCCCAGGCCTTCGGCATCCAGTCGATCCCGACGCTGATGATCGTGCGGGACCAGGTCGCCATCTTCGCCCAGCCGGGCGCGCTGCCCGAGGCCGCGCTCGCGGACGTCATCGGCCAGGCCCGGAAGCTCGACATGGACGAGGTCCGCAAGAGCATCGCCGCCCAGGAGAGCGGCGCCGCCGAGTAACCGGGCGCCCCTTCCTTCGTCCTGAGCCGGTGGGGGTCATGCCTCCATACGGGTGAGCCGGCCGGCCCCCTTCCGGTGAATCTCCGCCGCCGGGTCAGCTGGACTCGCGGCGGACCAGGGCGGCGCCCAGCACCCTGCGGACCTCGGGCTCGGCGCCGGGGTCGCGGACCGCCTGGTCGACGAGTTCGGCGAGTTCGCGGCCGGAGGGCAGTTCGATGTGCACGGTGGTGAGCCGGGGCCGAAGCAGCCGGCCGAGCATCAGGTCGTCGGCGCCGACGACGGCCACGTCCTCGGGGACGCGCAGGCCCTCGTCCTGGAGCGCGCGCATCAGCAGCATGGCGTACTCGTCGTTGTAGGCGAACACGGCGTCCAGGCCCGACCCGGCCCAGCGGGCGGCGAGTTCGGCGGCGGCCTGCTCGGTGTAGGCGAGCGGCAGTTCGGTCACGCTCGCGTCCGTGCCCCGCAGCGCCTGGCGCACACCGGCGAGCCGGGGCCGGGAGAACGCCTCCAGGCCCTCCTCGTCAGGGACCACCACGCCGATACGGCGCCGGCCACGCGCGTGCAGATGGGCGCCCACGCAGTGGCCGACGGCCTCGTGGTCCATCAGCAACGCGTGCGCTCCCTCGACGCGTTCGGGGCCGAGGGTCACCACGGCCCGGGCACCGGCGCGCTTGAGGACCGCGACACCCTGCGGACCGAGCCCCGTACCGGGCACCAGGACGGCGACCGGCCTCAACTCCGCCCAGGCGCGCGCGGCTTCGTCCCCCTGGCGGCCGACGGTGCCGTACTGCACCACCGTGTAGTCGAGGCGGCCGAGCGCCGACTGGAGTTCGCTGAGGAAGCGGCTGTAGAGGGGGCCCACCGGGATGGCCGGGGCGGGCATCAGGACCATGCGGCTGTGCCCGGCGCGCAGGCTGCGCGCGGCCGCGTGGGGCACGTACCCCAGTTCCCGTGCGGCCTCGTGGACGCGGCGGCGGGTCGGCTCGCTGATCCGGACGGCGCTGGTGTTGTTGAGGACGTAGGAGACGGTCGCACGCGAGACGCCGGCCAGCCGGGCCACGTCCGCACTCGTCGGGACGGAGTGCGATGCGGGCGCCGCGGACGGGGGCGTGTTCGGTATCTGCACCATGACAGACCGCATAGTGGCAGAAGCGTGAAGGGCGCCGACGGGCGGGGGAACGTGGTTCACCGCTGAACGAAAGAAGCCGCGCAGATCAGTGGACGAACATGTTCGTGCCGAACTTGTTCGTCACGAACGTGTTCGCTACGCTCGTCGCATGACAGCCGCCGCTCCGCGCTCCCGCCGTGACCGCCCCGCCAAGCCCGCCCTCTCCCGGGAGGGCATCGTCACCGCCGCGGTGGCGATCCTGCGCGCCGAGGGCCTGCGCAAGGTGACCATGCGGCGGCTCGCCCAGGAGCTCGACACGGGCCCCGCCTCGCTGTACGTCTACGTCCGCAACACCGACGAGCTGCACGCGGCCGTCCTGGACGAACTGCTCGGCACGATGGACCCCGTGCCGGCCGAGGGCACCTGGCGGGAGCGGCTGGAGCAGGCGCTCACCGCCTACACGCGGGTGCTCCTGGAGCATCCGAGCCTCGCCCGCTCGGCACTGACCGCGTGGCCGAGCGGCCCGCACTACCTGGACCTGATCGAGACGCTGCTCGCCCTGCTGGACGAGGGCGGGGTGCCGCGCGAGCGGGCGGCCTGGGGCGTCGACCTGCTGCTCCAGCACGCCACCGCGACCGCGGCCGAGCACGCGGGCGACGAGCCCTCCGCCGACTGGCAGGCCCTGCGCGGCGCGCTGCGCGGAGCGTCCGCCGAGACCCACCCGCACATCGCCGCCGGCTCCGCCCTCCTGCTGTCCGGCGCGCCCGAAGCCCGGGCCTCCTGGGCGTTCCAGGCGCTGATCAACGGCATCGAGCGGACCGCCGTGCCCGACTGACGGCCACGACACCACACCGCCGTTCCCGACCGACGGCCACGACACCGCACCGCCGTTCCCGACCGACGACCGCCGCACGACCGCGCACGGCCGACGACCGGCGCACGCTCGCGCACTGCCGACGGCCACCACACCACCGCACGACCGCACGACGCGCGCACCGCCCCAGGCGTGCGCGACGACGCCGCATCCCCTGGAGGCACACCATGTCCATCCCCCACCACGAGATCGCCGTCATCGGTGCCGGACTCGGCGGGCTCGCGCTCGCCCGCGTGCTGCACGCGCACGGCGTCGAGGCCGCCGTGTTCGATCTGGACGCCTCGCCGGCCGCGCGGACCCAGGGCGGCATGCTCGACATCCACGACGACTCCGGCCAGGAGGCGCTGCGTGCGGCCGGGCTGCACGCGGAGTTCCTGACCCGGACGCACGCCGGCGGCCAGGCCGTGCGGGTCCTGGACCGGCACGGGGCGGTCCGTCTCGACGAGCCCGACGACGGCACCGGCGACCGCCCCGAGATAGACCGCGGCGACCTGCGCGACCTGCTGCTCGGCTCGCTGCCGGAGGGCACCGTCCGCTGGGGCGTGAAGGTGACCGGCGCGCGCCCGCTCGGTGACGGCCGGCACGAGGTGACGTCGGCCGACGGCGGCCGTTTCACCGCGGGGCTGCTGGTCGGCGCCGACGGCGCCTGGTCCCGCGTCCGTCCGCTGGTGTCGTCCGCCGAACCGGCGTACACCGGCGTGTCCTTCGTGGAGGCCGACCTGCTCGACGCGGACGGGCGCCACCCCGTGAGCGCCCGGGTGGTCGGCGGCGGCATGCTGTTCGCGCTGGGTCCGGGCCGGGGCTTCCTCGCGCACCGCGAGTACGACGGCAGCCTGCACGTGTACGCGGCCGTGACGGCGCCGGAGGACTGGCTCGACGGCATCGACTTCACGGACGGCGAGGCGGCAAGGGCGGCCGTGCTGAAGGAGTTCGACGGCTGGGACGAGAGCCTGCGGGCGCTGGTCCGGGACGCGGACGGGACGCTGGTGCCCCGGCGGATCCAGGCACTGCCGGTCGGACACCGCTGGGACCGGGTCCCCGGCGTCACCCTGCTCGGCGACGCCGCGCATCTTATGTCGCCGTTCGCGGGTGAGGGCGCCAACCTGGCCCTGCTCGACGGCGCCGAACTGGGCCTCGCGATCGCCGCGCACCCCGGGGACACCGAGACCGCGCTGGCCGCCTACGAGGAGCGGATGTTCCGGCGCGCCGAGGCGTCCGCCGCCGAGTCCGCGCACAGCGGAGAGCTGCTGTTCCGCGCCGACGCGCCGCAGGGGCTGCTCGACATGTTCGCCGGCCACGACAGCGCGCGGGACGTCTGAGCGGCGTCGCGTCGTCGCGTAAGCGCCGCTCGGCGGGCCGGCCCACGGCAGGGAACCTCGCGGAGGTGGGGTCAGCTGGACGGCTCGGTGCGGGTGAGCCGGGCGACGAGGTCGATCCAGCCGGTCTCCAGCCGTTCCATGGGCATGCCGCACTGCCGGGTCAGATGGTGGATCAGGGCGGGGTCCAGGTATGCCAGCAGGGTCTGGGCGAGGAGGTCGCAGTCGGCGTCCGGCACGATCTGCCGCAGCAGCATCGTGACGTGGGTGCGCAGCGCGCCGAGCGCCGGATGGGCGAACCGCCGGTCCGGCTCGGGCTGGGCGGCGAGCTGGAGGTCCAGTTGCTCGGCCGACCGGTACAGCACCGCCACGCCGAAGGCGCGCAGCCGGTCCAGTGGGGGTGCGCCGGGACCGAGCGGTGGCGGTCCGCCGAGGAAGTCGGCCTGCAGCCGCCTGCCCGAGTGGTCGAGCAGCGCCATGAGCAGGCCGGTGCGGTCGCCGAAGCGGCGGAACACGGTCCCCTTGCCGACCTGGGCCGCGGCGGCCACTGCCTCCATGGTCACCCCGGCCACCCCGTGCTCCGCGATCAGCCGGGCGGCCGCCTCCAGGAGCCGGGCCCGGTTGCGGGCCGCGTCGGCCCGCAGGCACGGTTCCTCGGGGCCCGTGCCGACCTCCAGCAGCTGGGGCGACTCGACGGGCTCCTGAGGCTGGGGGCAGGGCGGCAGGACGCTGGACATGAAGACAGCGTAAAGCATGGGGAACAAAACTGGACCGCGGTCCGCTTAGCCTGATACAAAAGCTAAGCGGACCTCGGTCCGGTTCCTGACAGCGATGTTTTCAGTCCTTTTTGGAGATCTCCCATGTCTGTTCGCATCCTCGCGCTCGTCGGCAGCCTGCGTGCCGGTTCGCACAACCGCCAGCTCGCCGAGGCGGCCGTCAAGCTCGCCCCCGAGGGTGCCGAGGTCGACCTCTTCGAGGGCCTGGCCGACGTTCCCTTCTACAACGAGGACCTCGACGTCGAGGGCAGCGTCCCGGAGGCCGCCGCCAAGCTGCGCGCCGCCGCCCAGGCCGCCGACGCCTTCCTGCTCTTCTCGCCCGAGTACAACGGCACCATCCCGGCCGTCCTGAAGAACGCCATCGACTGGCTGTCCCGCCCGTACGGCGCCGGCGCCTTCGGCGGCAAGCCCGTCGCCGTCATCGGCACCGCCTTCGGCCAGTACGGCGGCGTGTGGGCGCAGGACGACACCCGCAAGGCCGTGGGCATCGCCGGCGGCAAGGTGATCGAGGACATCAAGCTGTCCATCCCCGGCTCCGTGACCCGCTTCGCCGAGACCCACCCGGTCGACGACGCCGAGGTCGCCGCCCAGCTCACCGAGGTCGTCGCCCGTCTGCACGGCAACGTGGGCGCGGCCGCCTGAGCCGCGGTACCACCCGCCGCGGAGGGGGCCGGAGCCGTAACCAGGTTCCGGCCCCCTCCGCGTGCCGTCATTCTCGGCGCGCCCCGCTCGTCGGCCTCGCCTCTTCTCGGGGTATGCGGATCATGGACGCGGGAGCCTCACCCCCTCGGGACGGCGCCCGCGCCGCCCGGGGCGCGTACGGCGTGCCGCGGGTACCCGAAGCGCATGCGTGCAGGTGAGGAGAAGCCATGGCCCCCGTCCCGCCCCCGCCCCCTTTCGATCCGGAGCTGGCCGCCGCGCTGGACCTGGTCAAGGACGTGCTCTCGCCCGGGCTCGCCCTGGACGAGATCCCCACCGCGCGGCAGGGCGCGGGCATGGAACTGCTCGGGCTGATCGACGTCACGATGGGCGGTGCCTTCGAGGCGGAGGACCGTACGGTGCCGGGCCCGCCCGGAGCACCGGACGTCTCCCTGCTCGTCTGCCGCCCGGTGGACGCCGATCCCGCCGTCCCGCTGCCGGTGATCTACCACGTCCACGGCGGCGGCATGATCCTCGGCAACAACCGGGCCGGCGTGGACGGCCCGCTGGCCTGGGCGCGGGAGCTGGGCGCGGTGGTCGTGTCGGTGGAGTACCGCCTCGCTCCCGAACACCCGCACCCGGCGCCGGTCGAGGACGCGTACGCCGGTCTGCTGTGGACCGCCGGGCATGCCGGGGAGTTCGGCGGCGACCCGGACCGGATCGTGCTCGCGGGCTCCAGCGCGGGCGGTGGCCTGACCGCCGCACTCGCCCTCCTCGCCCGGGACCGCCAGGGGCCGCCGCTCATCGGCCAGCTCCTGATGTGCCCGATGCTGGACGACCGCAACGAGACCGTCTCCAGCCACCAGATGGCGGGCGTCGGTGTCTGGGACCGCACGGCGAACGAGACGGCGTGGACGGCCCTGCTCGGCGACCGCCGGGGCGGCCCCGACGTCTCCCCGTACGCCGCCCCCGCCCGCGCGGACGACCTGTCCGGCCTGCCCCCGGCCTTCCTCGACGTCGGCTCGGCCGAGACCTTCCGGGACGAGGTCGTCGACTACGCCTCCCGGATCTGGCAGTCGGGCGGCGTGGCCGAACTCCACGTCTGGCCGGGCGGCTTCCACGGCTTCGACGGCTTCGCCCCCCAGGCGTCCCTCTCCCTGGCGGCCCGCGCAGCCCAACTGGACTGGCTGCGCCGCCTGTTGACCCACTGAGGCCCCGACGGGCCGGAACCGCCCACGGGGGCGGCCCCGGCCCGGGTACATCTCAGCCCACGGGGTCCGGGTCCACCCCCGGCCGGGCCACCCCCTCCGAACGGCTCGCGGCCGCCTGCTTGATCGCTTCTCGGATGCGGGCGTACGTGCCGCAGCGGCAGATGTTCTCGATGGCGTCGATGTCGGCGTCCGTGGGGTCGGGGGTGTGGGACAGGAGGGCGGCGGCGGCCATGATCTGGCCGGGCTGGCAGAAGCCGCACTGGGCCACGTCGCAGGTGAGCCAGGCCTGTTGGACGGGGTGCAGGGTGTCGCCGTCGGCCAGGCCCTCGATGGTGGTGACGGTGCGGTCCGCGCAGTCGGCGACCGGGACCACGCAGGGCTGGATCTCGGCGCCGTCCAGGTGGCTGGTGCAGGCACGGCAGACGCCCACGCCGCAGCCGTACTTGGGGCCGGTGACGCCCAGGAGGTCGCGCAGGACCCACAGCAGGGGCATGTCGGCGGGTGCCCGGACGGTGACCGGCCGGCCGTTGAGGGTGAAGGTGTACGCGCGCATGGGGGCCTCGGGTCGTGGGTCAGAAGGTGAGCGGGAAGCTGCGGGGCACGGTGCCGGTGGCCCGGGCGTAGGCGTTGGCGACGGCCGCGGAGGCGGCGGGGACGCCGAGTTCGCCGGCGCCGCCCGGTTCCCTGGTCGAGGGCAGGATGTGGGCCTCGAAGGAGAGCGGGGCGTCGCGCTGGCGGGCGTAGCGGAAGTCGGCGTAGCTGCCCTCGCGCACCGCGCCCCGGTCGATGTGCAGGCCCGCCTGGAGCACCACCGAGATGCCGTCGGTGGCGGCGCCCATCAACTGCGCCTCCAGGCCGCGGGGGTTGACGGCGATGCCGACGTCGGCGGCCATCACCACCTTGGTCACCCGTGGGTGCTTCGGGTCGCTCGCGTCGATCTCGGCGAGGCAGGCGACGCTGGAGCCGTACTCCTCGTGCACGGCGACGCCCTGCGCGGTGCCGGCCGGCAGCGCGCGGCCCCACCGGCCGGCGCTCGCCGCCTTGTCGAGGACGGCCCGGGCCGTCTTGGTGCGCAGGGTCGTCCGGCGGAAGGCCACCGGGTCGTGGCCGAGGCTGCGGGCGACCTCGTCCACGACGATCTCCTCCGCGGTGCGCACGGTCCCGGAGTCCACCGACCGCCAGGCGCCGAGCGGCATGGCCAGCTCGATGCCGCCCGAATCACCCGATATCCGGCCGAAGTTGTACAGGCCGCCGGTGCTGGGCAGCGGGCCCGACGCCCGTGCGCCCCCCTGCGGGGCGAGGCCGGCGCCGTCGTACGCCTCCGAGACGGACGCCGTCACCTGCTCGAAGGCCACCACCCGGCCCCCGGACACGCTGGCCCGGACCCGGTGGTGGCTGGCGGGGCGCATCCGGCCGTGCCGGATGTCGTCGCCCCGGCTCCACATCAGCTTCACCGGGCGCCGGGCCGCCTTGGAGACCAGCGCCGCCTCGATCGCCGCGTCGAAGTTCAGCCGGCGGCCGAACGAGCCGCCGGCGCGCGTCACATGGACCCGGACCGCCGACGGGCGCAGGCCGACCGCCTCCGCGACGGCGTCACGCGCGTCCATCGGGGTCTGCGAGGAGAACCACAGCTCCGCGCGGTCGGGCCGGACGTCCGCCAGGGCCGTGAGCACCTCCATGGGGGCGTGCCCGACGAAAGCGAACGCGAACTCGCCCGTCACCTGGGTCGAGCCGCGGGGCGGGGTGCGGAACCGGGGCACGGCGGCCTTCAGCCGGGCGCGGATCCGGTCGTCCGACAGGGCGGCGAGCGGCCCCGGCGCCCAGGTGAGGCGGAGCGCGTCCCGGGCGGTGAAGGCGTGGTGGAAGGTGTCCGCGACGACGGCGACCCCGCCGGGCAGCCGGACCACCGCGTGGACCCCCGGCATGGCCCGGGCGGCCCGGGCGTCCACCGAGACCAGTTCGCCGCGGATCGTCGGCGGCCGGGCCACCACCGTCGGCTTCGCCCCGGCGACGGCCAGGTCACCGGCGTACTTCGCCCGCCCGGTGACGATGTCCCGGGCGTCGATCCTGGTCGTCGGCCGGCCGATCACCCGGTGCCGGGAGGGGGGTTTGGGCCGGTCCGGGACGTCGGTACGGCGGATCCGGGAGGCGCTCGCGGTCAGCGAGCCGAAGGTGGCGGTGCGCCCGTCCGGGGCGACGACCATGCCGTCCCGGGTGCGCAGGGTCCGGGCGGGCAGGTGCCAGCGCCGGGCGGCCGCGGTGACCAGCCGGGCCCGGGCGGTGGCGGCGAGCTGCCGCGCGGGACCGTACAGCGAACTCACCGAACTCGACCCGCCGGTGTACTGGTTGCCCTTGGTCCTGGCGTCGGCCAGCGGGATCCGCACGTCGGCGAGGCGGGCGTCCAGTTCCTCGGCGATCATCATGGCCACGGCGGTGGTGATGCCCTGGCCGACCTCGGCCCGGGGCAGCCGTACGACGACCTGGCCGGCCGTCGTCACCTCCAGGACCAGCATCTCCTCGTCCGCGCCGGTCACCAGGACGCCCGCGCCCGGGTCCGCGGGGTCCGGCCGGGCGGGCGCGGCGCCCTCCGCGGACGAGGGGGTGGTGCAGGCGAGCGGGGCGGCGACGGTCAGCGTGGCCGCCGCCACCGTGCGGACGAGGAAACCGCGGCGGGACGGCCCCTCCGCGGGCATGGGCTGGGTGCGGTCCAAATGAGGGCTCCTGTCGGCGCGGGGCGGGCTCGGCCGAGGCCGGCACGGCACGGAGGGCGACGCGCGTCCGGTACGGCTGACTCGACAGAGAGGAGGGGCGCGATCCCGCGCCGGTTGCCTGACGGACCCGCTCCGCTCGGCCCAACCCCATTCCTCCGCCGCCAACTTGGCCGGATGTCGCCGGTGTGCACCCTGTACCGCGCGGGGCCCGCGAAGGTTACCGTTCGGTAGACAGCGTGCTCCCGGAGGTGCCCCCCACATGACGCCAGACCGTGCCGCAGGACTCGCGGAGTCCGTCCGCGCCCTCGCCGACGGGGAGGTGACCTCCCGCGAGCTGGTGGAACAGGCCCTCGCCAGGATCGAGGCCACCCAGCCGACCCTGAACGCCTTCCGGGTCGTACGCGCCGAGGCCGCGCTCGCCGAAGCGGACGCCGCCGACCGGGAGTTGACGGCCGGCGGCCGGCGGCCGCTGCTCGGCGTGCCGGTGGCGGTCAAGGACGACATGGACGTCGCGGGAGAGCCGACCGCCTTCGGCTGTGCCGGCGACTTCCCGCCGCTCGCCCAGGACGGCGAGGCGGTACGGCGGCTGCGCGCGGCCGGGGCCGTGATCGTCGGCAAGACGAACACCTGCGAGCTGGGCCAGTGGCCGTTCACCGAGGGCCCCGCGTTCGGCGACACCCGCAACCCGTGGCACACCGGCCACACCCCGGGCGGCTCCTCCGGGGGCTCGGCGGCGGCGGTGGCGGCCGGCCTGGTCGGGGCCGCGCTCGGCTCGGACGGTGCCGGCTCGGTGCGCATCCCGGCGTCCTGGACCCATCTGATCGGCATCAAGCCACAGCGCGGGCGGATCTCCACCTGGCCGCGCGGCGAGTCCTTCCACGGCATCACGGTCAACGGCACACTCGCCCGTACGGTCGCCGACGCCGCCCTGCTGCTCGACGCGGCCGGCGGCAACCACGCGCGGGACCCGCACCGGCCGCCGGCGCTCACGGTGGCGGACGCGGTCGGCCGCGACCCCGGCCGGCTGCGCATCGCCCTGTCCCTGAAGCCGCCGTTCACGGCGGTGCCCGCCCGGCTGCGCCCGGACGTCCGCGCCCGGATACTCGAACTCGCCGAGCGACTGGCCGCGTCGGGGCACACCGTCGAGGAGGCCGATCCGCCCTACGGCCAGATCGGGCTGACCTTCGTGCCGCGTGCCACCGCCGGTATCGCCGACTACGTCCGCGAGGCCCCCGACCCGGCGCTGCTCGACCCGCGCACCCGGGACGCGGCCCGGCTCGGCCGTCTGCTCGGCGGCGCCCCGCTGCGCGTGGCCCGGCGCGCCGAGGCCCTGCTGCACCGGCGGATCGGCGCGTTCTTCGGGTCGTACGACGTGGTCCTCGCCCCGACGACGGCCGCTCCCCCGCCCGCGATCGGTGCCCTGGCCGGGCTCAGCGGCTTCGCCACCGACCGCGCCATGATCGCCGCCTGCCCGTACGCCTGGCCGTGGAACGTGCTGGGCTGGCCCGGCGTCAACGTCCCCGCCGGGTTCGTGGGCGAAGGACTGCCGGTGGGCGCCCAACTGCTCGGCCCGGCCAACAGCGAACCGCTGCTGGTCTCCCTCGCCGCCCAACTGGAGGCGGAACTGCGCTGGCACGAACTGTGGCCGCCGTCGACGGCAACCCCCGACTCCGCGGCGGCGTGAGGGCGCCTTCCCCCGGCGGTGAGCACGGCGGACCCACCGTCTACCGGCCGCCTCGGCGGCGACCGCGGCCCGAGGGCGGACGCGACAGCGCGCGCCGCGCGGCGGTGCGCGCCGCACGGTGCGCGGCCGGGGCGATTCACGACCGGCGGCACCACGGCCCAGGCTCCGCACAAGCGGAGCGCTTCACGGCCGGCGGCAGCAGCGTGTCCCGCCCGTACGCTGTGACCATGGACGATGCGTCGATGGTCGGGCTCGTGGGGCGGGTGACGGGGACGGTCGGGCCCGGGCTGGTCGGCGAGGTGATGGTCCGGGTGCGCGGCGGCGCCGAGCACTTCCTCGCCTACGCGGCCGACGGCACGGCCCGGATGGAGCGCGGCACGGTGGTGATGGTGGTCGAGTACCTGCCGCCCAGGACGGTCTACGTCACCGCCGCCTACGACAACTGAGCATGCTCCGTCCCAGGTGAGGGCGGTATGCGTCAAGATTGCAACAAGGAATCCCCGGTACCTTCTCGCCGGGTTCCGGCAGGCGCACACTCCCCTAGTTCGGTGCCGAACAGGCACCATCCAAAGGGGGCGAATGCCGATGATCGTCGGCGTCGTTGCGGGGGCGGCCTGTGTTGCCGCCCTTGTTCTGATCGGTCTGTTCAAGATGATGTGGCGGGTCGCCGAACCCAACGAGGCGCTCATCATCTCCGGGTCCAAGCACCGCACCGAGGGCCTCGAGGAGGGCATGGGATTCCGCATCGTCACCGGGCGCGGCACCCTGGTGCTGCCCGGTGTGCAGGCGGTGCGCAAGCTCTCCCTGGACCTGAACGAGACCGAGCTGCACGTGGACTGCGTCACCCACCAGGGCATTCCGCTGAAGGTGCGAGGCGTGGTCATCTTCAAGGTGGGCGACGACTTCGTGTCGATCGCCAACGCGGCACGCCGCTTCCTCGACCAGCAGAAGCTGATGTCGGAGCGGGTGCACAACGTCTTCGCCGGTCACCTCCGCTCCATCGTGGGCGGCCTGACGGTCGAGGACATGATCCGCGACCGGGAGAAGCTGACCGGGCAGACCCGGGCGGCCTGCGGTACGGAGATGGAGAAGCTCGGCCTGATCGTCGACTCGCTGCAGATCCACGAGATCGAGGACCCGACGGGCTACATCCAGAACCTGGCCATGCCGCACGCGGCGGCCGTGCAGCGGGACGCGCGCATCGCGCAGGCGGAGGCGAACCGTCTCGCCACCGAGGCCGAGCAGCAGTCGTTCGCCCGGATGGCGGAGGCCACCCGGGACAGCGAGATCCTCCAGGCCGGCTACCAGGCCGAGCGGGACAACGCCTCGGCGAAGGCCCGGCAGGCCGGCCCGCTCGCCGACGCGGCGGCCCGGCAGGAGGTCGTCGTCCAGGAGACCCGGGTCGCCGAGCTGGAGGCGCACCGCAGGGAGCAGCAGCTCCAGGCGGACGTCCGCAAGCCGGCGGACGCCCGGGCCTACGAGACGCGGACGCTGGCCGAGGCCGAGCGCGACGCCCGGATCTCCGCGGCGCAGGCGCGGGCGAAGGAGACCGAACTCGCGGCCGCCGCCGAGGCGACCCGGGTCAAGACGGCCGCCGGCGCCGAGGCGGAGGCCACCAGGACCCGCGGTGCGGCCACGGCCGCGGCGACCCGGGCCACCGGTGAGGCGGAGGCCGCGGCCGCGCAGGCCAAGGGTCTGGCCACGGCCGAGGCGGCCAGGGCCAGGGGTCTGGCGGAGGCGGAGGCCATCAAGGCGCGGGCCGTCGCCCTCGCCGAGAACCAGGAGGCGGTCGTCGCCCAGCAACTGGCGGAGAACTGGCCGGAGATCGTCAAGGCCGGCGCGTCCGCGTTCGGCAATGTGGACAACATGGTGCTGCTCAACGGCGCCGACGGCATGGCCGACATGTTCGCCAAGGCGCTCACCATGGGCGGCACGGGTCTCGGCCTGGCCCGTCAGCTACTCGCGTCGATGAACCGGAACGGCACCCAGCACGGCAGCCACCACGGCGACAACGCCGGCAGCCCGAACGGGCACCGGGCCGGGGAGCCGGTCAAGGGCACGGCGCCGTCGCTCGACGGTGTGGTGGCTCCCGTGACCGCCTCGGCCCCCGTGACGCAGAAGGTGCCGCTGGAGCCGGAGAGCTGACGGGAGTTCCCGGAGAGCCGAGGAGAGTTGCCGGTGAGCTGAAGGGAGTTCACGGAGGCGGCGCGCCTCCGCAGCGAGCCGGCGGCAGGGCCGGGGCCCGCACCAGCGGCCCCGGCCCTGCCGTGTCGGCGGGCGTCGCCGGGTCAGAGCCTGACCAGGCCGACACCCAGCGCGACCAGCGCCAGGACCTTCGCGAACTCCAGTGCCACGTACCAGAGGTGGCCGCGCGAGCGGGGCAGGTCCTCGCCCGCGAGGACCCGATCGGACCTGCGGTTCAGCCGCGGCCGGACGACGGCCGGCTGCGCGGCCGACAGGACCGCCACGGCGGCGGTCAGCCAGGTCACGCCGGCCGGGGCGCCGCCCGCCACGACGGCGACGACCGCCACGGCGGCCAGGGCCGTCTCGACGGTGTTCAGCGCCCGGAACACCAGGCGGCCGATGCCCAGGCCGACGGGGATGGTCACGCCCGGGGCGCGGAACTTCAGCGGCGCCTCCAGGAAGGAGATCGCCAGCACCATGCCGAGCCAGACGAAGACGATCGCGCTCGCCGTGGCGGCCGCCGCGGGGTTCATCGGGGTGTTTATTCCTTCTGCGGTCCGCCGGGCACCTCGGTCAGGTGGGCCAGGCAGGAGTCGGGTTCGGCGAACGGCTCGAGGCCGGTGGCCGTCAGCGGGGCATCGAGTCCGGACAGCGCGCCCTGCATCAGCCCCAGGTGGAGCGGGCACACCAGCGAACCGTGCTCCTCGGCCAGTTCCAGGAAGGGGCAGTGCCCGAGGCGGACCCGGCGCGGTGCCGCGCCGGGCGCGTCCGCTCCCTCAGGCCGCGGGGCGAAGCCCAGGTCGTCCAGCAGGGCGACCAGCCGGGCCGCCGACCGCTCGGCGGTCGGCCGCTCGTGCGGCGGCAGCGGGTCGACCAGCAGACGGCCCCAGCCGCGCCCGGTCTCCATCGCCTCCGCGCGCGCCTCGGCCGGGTCGGCCGAGGCCCACCTGCCGAGCAGCATCCGGGCGAGCAGGCGGTAGCCGCGGGTGCCGCCGCGGTCCATGCCGGGCCGCGCGGTGTAGACCGCGCGGGGGCGGCCGGGTCCGGAGGGCGCCTCGGCGGTGCGCTCTGCCCGGCCCTCGGCGACCAGGGCGTCCAGGTGGAAGCGCACGGTGTTGGGGTGGACGCCGAGCCGGCCGGCGGCCTCCGTGACACCGAGCGGCCCCGGGGCGGTCCGCAGCAGGTCCAGCACCTTCCGGCGCTGGGGGCTCTCCCCCGTGACCATGGGCCGTCACCCCTCTCACCTGCGCGTATTTTGTACAGCCGGTACTTGTAGTAATGGTAGGGGCGGCAGCAGAGGCCGAGCAGCGAGGGGTGCCCCATGACGTCGTCGTCCGCGTTCGAGACCGGTCCGGGCGGGGAGCCGGACGCGGAGCCGCGGCTGCTGTGCGACACCGGCGCGCTGGCCGACGCCCCGCCGCAGGCGGCCGGGGTGCTGTGGAAGCTGGCCGAGACCGGCCGGCAGCTGGACGCCAACGTCGTCCGGCTCGCCCCGGGCGACCGGGTCGACTCCCACCGCGAGCCGGACCTGGACGTGCTGGTGCTCGTGGTCCGCGGGGACGGTGTGCTCGGCAAGGGGGCGACGGACGCGCCCGAGCCGCTGGCCGAGGGCGCCCTGTGCTGGCTGCCGCACGGCTCCGCGCGCAGCATCACCGCGGGCGGGCACGGCCTGACGTACCTGACCGTGCACCGCCGCCGCCCGGGCCTGCGGATCCGGTCGCACGCGGCGGCGGCGCCGGTCCAAACCTGAGACGCCGGGCGCCCGTTGCCCGTCGGGACCGGACGGTTAGGGTGCGGGCGTGAGCACGTACAACGACGAAGAGGTCCCGGGCCGTCGCGGCCCCCACGCCACCACCGAGGCCGACCCGCGCGAGGTCGGCGCGGTGCGCACCGAGTACTCCCCCGCCCACGACGGCGACCCGGACCCCGGGGAGATCGTCTGGACCTGGGTGCCGTTCGAGGAGAACGACGGCCGGGGCAAGGACCGCCCGGTGCTGGTCGTCGCCCGGGAGGCGGCGGGCACCTTCCTCGCCGTCCAGCTCTCCAGCAAGCGGCACGACGACGACCGGGAATGGGTGGCGATAGGCAACGGCCCCTGGGACCGGTCGGACCGGGACTCGTGGGTGAACGTGGACCGTGTGCTGCGGCTGCACGAGACCGGGATGCGCCGGGAGGCGTGCGCGCTCGACCGGATGCGGTTCAACCTGGTCCGGCAGCGGCTGCACCAGCGGTACGGCTGGACCTGACCGGACCCGCTGATGCCCGGCCGGGCCCGGCTGACCTGAATGCCCCGTCCCCGCCCGGGCGCCCCCGGCCGGTTCGACCGCCCCGTGCCGGCCCGCTCGGGTCTGCCGTGCCGCCGGCTCCGTCCCCGCCCGGCCAGGACCTACCGCGCCGCCGGCTCCGTACGCGCCGGGAACGCCTTCTCGAAGGCCGCCCGGACCGTCGCGCCCGGCGTGCTGTCCAGGATGCCGAACACCACGTGTTCGAAGGTCCGGGCGAACCGGCCGCCGGGCCCGAGCAGGGTCCGGAAGGCGCCCGCGACCTGCGCCGGGTCGTTCTGGAAGACGCCGCAGCCCCAGGCCCCGAGCACCAGCCGCCGGTAGCCCTGGGCGGCGGCGGTCTCCAGCACGCGTTCGGCCCGCCGGGCCAGGGCGGCGGGCAGCTCACCGGCACGGTCGGGCGCGGTACGCCGTACGACGCCCGCGTTGGGAGCGGCGGCCGTCAGGAATCCGGCCGGAAAGGGCTCGGGCAGCAGGTCGCCGCGGTCGTCGCGGAACACCGGCACGGCCGGGGTGTGGATCACCCGGTCGGTGTAGAACGGGTCGCGGTGGGCGCGATGGTGGTCGTAGAACGGCCGGGCCCTGAGGAGGCAGGTGTACAGCGCCGAGGCACGGCACAGGGCCTCCTCCTGGGCCTGGGCGCCGTTCAGGTAGCCGCCGCCCGGGTTGCGGGCGGAGGCGAAGTTGAGCACGGCCACCGGCGTGTCCGCCCAGCGGCGGGCGGCCTCGAGGCTGCTCTCGCCGGTGACCTCGAAGGACGTCTCCGCGTCGCCGGTCCGGGGCACCGGAATGGGCCCGGGACCGAACATCCGCGTGCCCGCCCGGGCGGCCTCGACCGCCGCCGCCACGGACACCTGCCGGCCGTCCGGCGCGCGGTACTCCCCCGCCGCCACGATGCGCTCGGTCTGCGTCGCGATGCCGCGCAGGCGCGCGCTCATGGCGCCACCCCCGTGGACGCCGTGATCACGGCCCGCGCGGAATCCCCCGTCGTGCTCATGCACGCATCCTGGGTGATGCTGGGATGCGGTGCAACGGAGTTTCCCGGCCCCGGAACAGGCCGGGAACGCGCGAGGAAACGGAGGTTACCGATCCGGAACGTCCCGTTGGGCACTCTTGTGCGATTCGGCGCGAGGGTCTTGGGTGGGACGAGTGCCTGCGCGGCCCATCCCCGGGCCGGGCGGGTGGCATGGTGGAATCTCAGGAGGATCCCGACATGTCTGACTCGACACACGAAGGTGGCGACTGTACGGACCCCCGCACCGCCGTCACCGAAGCCGAGGTGGAGGCCCTCGTCCGGGGCATCTGCTTCAAAACCGGACCGCCCCGCACGCTCGGGGTCGAAGTGGAATGGTTCGTCCACGAGCTGCGGCTGCCGCAGCTCCCGGTGACACCCGAAAGACTCGAAGCGGCCTACGCCGCCCTGCGGACCGTGCCCCTGCGGTCGCCGCTGACCGTCGAACCCGGCGGCCAGCTGGAGCTGAGCTCGCCGCCCGCCGCCTCCCTGATGGAGTGCGTGGACGTCGTCTCGGCCGACCTGGACACCGTCCGCGCGGTCCTCGCCGAGCACGGCCTCGGACTGCTCGGCGCCGGCCACGACCCCTGGCACACGCCCCGCCGGTTCCTGCGCGAACCGCGCTACGACGCCATGGAGGCGTGCCTCGACCGTACCGGCACGGCCGGCCGGCACATGATGTGCACCTCGGCCTCCGTCCAGGTCTGCCTGGACGCCGGGCTGGAGCAACCCGGGCCGCTCGGGCACGAACGGCGCTGGTGGCTGGCCCACCATCTGGGCGCGGTTCTGGTGGCCGCGTTCGCCAACTCCCCGCTGGTCGGCCTGGAGCCCACCGGCTGGGCCTCCACCCGGCAGCTGCTGTGGATGGAGATCGGCGCCGGCCGGGCGGGCGCTCCCGCGCCGGACGGCGACCCCCGGAGCGCCTGGGCCCGGCACGTGCTGGACTCCCCGGTCATGTGCGTCCGCCGCGACAGCGGCCCCTGGCACGTGCCGGAGGAGCTGACGTTCCGCGAGTGGACCCGCTCGCGGTCCCCGCGGCCGCCCACCCGGGCGGATCTCGACTACCACCTGACCACCCTGTTCCCGCCGGTCCGGCCGCGCGGGCACCTGGAGCTGCGCATGATCGACGCGCAGCCCGGCGACGACGGCTGGATCGTGCCGCTGGCGGTCACGACGGCGCTGTTCGACGACCCGGAAGCCACCGAGGTCGCGCACCAGGCGGTGAAGCCCCTGGTGGAGCGGTCGCTGAACCTGCCCGCCCCGCACAATCCGCTGTGGCTCGACGCGGCCCGGCACGGGCTCGCCGACCCCGAGCTGCGGGAGGCCGCCGTCACCTGTTTCGAGGCGGCGCTGCGGGCGCTGCCCCGGCTCGGCGCCACCCCCGCGGTCACCGACGCCGTGGCGGCGTTCTCGGACCGCTACGTCGAGCGGGGCCGCTGCCCGGCCGACGACCTGCTGGACCGCCTGCACGGCACGAACACCCACCGGCCCCGGCCGCATGCGACCGGGGGCAGGCGCACCGCCCACGGGAGGAAGGACATCCGCACATGACCGCCCCCGAGACCGAGAAGACGTCGGTACCCGAGGCGGAGGTGCTGCGCGAGCGCGCGCTCGCCTCGCTCACCACCGCACGCGCTCGCACCACCCTGCTGACCAGCTGTGTGGAGGACCCCGATCTCACCGCACAGCACTCCCCGCTGATGTCGCCGCTGGTCTGGGACCTCGCGCACATCGGCAACCAGGAGGAGCAGTGGCTGCTGCGGGCGGTCGGCGGCCGCGAGGCGATGCGGCCCGAGATCGACGGCCTGTACGACGCCTTCGAGCACCCGCGGGCCGAGCGCCCCTCGCTGCCGCTGCTGCCGCCCGCCGAGGCCCGCGGTTACGCGGCCGAGGTGCGCGGCCGGGTGGTGGACCTGCTGACGGCCGCCGACTTCCACGGCAGCCGGCTGACCGAGGCCGGGTTCGCCTTCGGGATGATCGCGCAGCACGAACAGCAGCACGACGAGACCATGCTGATCACCCATCAGCTCCGCAAGGGTCCCCAGGCCCTGACCGCCCCGGACCCGGAACCGGTCCCGCTGTTCCCGGGCCCGGCCGAAGTCCTGGTCCCCGGCGGCCCGTTCACGATGGGCACCTCCACCGAACCCTGGGCGCTGGACAACGAGCGCCCGGCGCACCCGGTGGACGTGGCGCCGTTCTGGATCGACACCACCCCGGTGACGAACGCGGCGTACCAGGCGTTCATCGAGGACGGCGGCTACGACACGGAGCGCTGGTGGACACCGGAGGGCTGGGCGCACGTCCGGCAGCACTCGCTGACCGCCCCGCTGTTCTGGCGCCGGGACGGCGGGCAGTGGCTGCGGCGCCGCTTCGGGGTCACCGAGGCGGTGCCGGCCGACGAGCCGGTGCTGCACGTGTGCTGGTACGAGGCGGACGCCTACGCCCGCTGGGCCGGCCGCCGGCTGCCCACCGAGGCGGAGTGGGAGAAGGCCGCCCGCCACGACCCGGTCTCCGGCCGCTCCACCCGCTATCCGTGGGGCGACGCCGACCCGGAGCCCGAGCACGCCAACCTGGGCCAGCGGCACCTCAGGCCCGCCCCGGCCGGCAGCTACCCGGCCGGCGCGTCGCCGCTGGGCGTGCGCCAGCTCATCGGGGACGTGTGGGAGTGGACGTCGAGCGACTTCCTGCCGTACCCGGGGTTCCGGACGTTCCCGTACAAGGAGTACTCGGAGGTGTTCTTCGGCCCCGCGTACAAGGTGCTGCGGGGCGGCTCGTTCGCCGTGGACCCGGTGGCGTGCCGGGGCACGTTCCGCAACTGGGACCACCCGATCCGGCGGCAGATCTTCTCCGGGTTCCGCACCGCCCGCTCGGAGGCCGTCTGATGTGCCGCCACCTCGCCTACGTGGGGCCGGAGGAGTCGCTCGGCCGGCTCCTCGTGGAACCACCGCACAGCCTGTACCGGCAGTCGTGGGCGCCGCGGCGGCAGCGGCACGGGACGGTCAACGCCGACGGTTTCGGGGTGGGCTGGTACGTCGCGGACGACCCGGTGCCGGCCCGCTACCGGCGGGCGGGGCCGGTCTGGGCAGACCTGTCCTTCGCCGACCTGGCCCGGGTGGTGCGGTCCGGCGCGGTGCTCGCCGCCGTACGCGACGCGACCCTCGCGGGCGCGGACGCCGAGGCCGCGGCGGCACCCTTCGCCGCCGGGGAGTGGCTGTTCAGCCACAACGGCGCCGTGGCCGGCTGGCCGGACGCCGCGGCACCGCTGGTCGCGGCCCTGCCCCCGGTCGACCTGCTGTCGCTGCAGGCGCGCACCGACTCCGCCTTCGTCTGGGCGCTGGTGCTGCACCGGCTGCGCTCCGGCGACGAGCCCGCGCGGGCCCTGGGCACGGTGGTGCGCTCGCTCGCCGAGGCGGCGCCCGCCTCCCGGCTGAACCTGCTGCTCACCGACGGCGTCACCATCGCGGCCACCGCCTGGGGCGACAGCCTCTGGTACCGCGCCGAGCCCGGCACGGGCACGGTCGTCGCCTCCGAGCCGTACGACGACGACCCGCTCTGGCAGGAGGTCCCCGACCGCACCGTGCTCACCGCGAACCGGGCCGGCGTCCTGCTCGCCCCGCTCGAGGACCCGGCCCTCTCCCCCACTCCCAGCTCCGCCCGAGCGGGGGGACCCCCATCCCCGAAGGAGCCCCGTACGTGAGTCCCCTGCACGTCACCCGCACCCTCCCCGAGGACGCCACGGACGCCGCGCTGCGCGCCGATGTCCTGAGCGGCCTCACCGACCACCCCAAGACGCTGCCGCCGAAGTGGTTCTACGACGCCGTGGGCAGCGAGCTGTTCGAGCGGATCACCCAACTGCCCGAGTACTACCCGACGCGGGCCGAACGGGAGATCCTCGCCGACCGGTCCGGCGAGATCGCCGCCGCGAGCGGGGCGCGCACCCTGGTGGAGCTGGGTTCCGGCTCGTCGGAGAAGACCCGCTTCCTGCTCGACGCGCTCACCTCGCTGCGGTCCTACGTGCCCGTGGACGTCAGCGAGAGCGCTCTGACCCAGGCCGGGCGGGCGCTGATCGAGGAGCGGCCCGGCCTCGACGTGCACGCGCTCATCGCCGACTTCACCGCACCGCTGGAACTGCCGGCGACGCCCGGACCCCGGCTG
This sequence comes from Streptomyces sp. WI03-4A, assembly GCF_033792105.1. Taxonomy (NCBI): domain Bacteria; kingdom Bacillati; phylum Actinomycetota; class Actinomycetes; order Kitasatosporales; family Streptomycetaceae; genus Streptomyces; species Streptomyces sp. WI03-4A. The sequence goes on along the minus strand of NZ_JARAUO010000018.1, from coordinate 108,081 downwards.
GTGGCCTTCCTCGGAGGCACCATCGGCAACCTGCTGCCCGCCGAGCGGGAGAAGTTCCTCGCCTCCGTACGCGCGCTGCTCGCACCGGGCGACGGGCTGCTGCTCGGCACGGACCTGGTCAAGGACGAGCGGACTCTGGTCCGGGCGTACGACGACGCGGCCGGGGTGACGGCCGCGTTCGACAAGAACGTGCTGGCCGTCGTGAACCGGGAGCTGGGCGCCGACTTCGACCCGGACGCCTTCGACCACGTGGCGCTGTGGGACGCGGAGCGGGAGTGGATCGAGATGCGGCTGCGCTCCCGCACCGCGCAGACCGTCAAGGTGCCCGCGCTGGACCTCGCCGTGCACTTCGCGGCGGGCGAGGACCTGCGGACCGAGGTGTCGGCGAAGTTCCGCCGGGAAGGGGTGAGCGCCGAACTCGCCGCCTCCGGACTCGAACTGACCCACTGGTGGACGGATGCCGGGGGCCGCTTCGCGCTGTCGCTCAGCGTGGCGCGCTGAGCGGGGCGCACCGGCGAGGGCTCGCCGGCCGGGACGCGCGGCGCGCCCGGGTCAGCCCAGGTCGGTGGCGAGGGCCTCGGTGATCTTGCGGGAGGCCCGGCGGGCCTCGGTCGCCGGGTCCGCCCCGCCGATCACCCTGGTCATGTACCCCTTGATCGGGTTGTCGGCCTCGACGGCCGCCCACTGAGGGGTGTTGGGGGTCGCCCGGCCGTGTGCGGCGCCCGCCGCCATGGCGGCGACCCCCTCCTCCCCGGCGACCGCGCCGGCCAGCGTGGTCTTGTTGGGCACGTAGTTCATGGTGCGGGCGAGTTCGGTGTCCCATTTGGCGCCGGTGAGCGCCCCGATGACGGCGGTCGCGGCGAACTGGTCGTCGGTGTTCTGTGGGACGACGAGGTCGGAGCCGCCGGTGAAGACCGTGCCGGGCCGGGCGGCGCTCTTGCCGGGCACCGGGAAGAAGCCGAGCTTGCCCTTGAGGCCGGGGTTCTGCTGCACGATGGCCTGGGCGAGCCCGGGCACGGCGACGATCTGGGCGACCTTGCCGCCCGCGAACACCCCGGCCTGGGGCGGGTGTTCCTCGTCCGAGTCCACGGGGCCCTCGCCGAGCGCCTGGAGCCGCCGGTAGAAGGCCATGCCGCGCAGGGCGGCCGGGGTGTCCAGGGTGCCCCGCCACTCGTAGTCCTTCTCCTGGGCGAGTTCGCCTCCCTCGTCCCAGATGAAGCCGGAGAGCGTGTACCAGTCCTGTCCGGCGAGGTATATCCCCTGGTCGCCGCCCGAGTTCAGCTTCTCGGTGTCGTCGAGCCAGGCGTCGCGGGTCTTCGGCGGCTCGGTGACGCCGGCCCGCTCGAAGAGGTCCTTGCGGTAGATGACCACCCGGTTGGCCGCGTACCAGGGCACGCCGTACTGCTTGTTGCCCTCCTTGCCGGGTTCGGCGAGGCCCGGCAGCCAGTGCTCCGTGCCCCAGTCGCGCATGGACTCCAGGGTGAGGTCGGTGAGCCGGCCGTCGTCGACGTACTGCGGGACCTGGGTGTTGCCCACCTCGATGACGTCGGGGGCGTCCTTCGCGTGGCTCCTGAGCGCCTTCCGGACCTTCTCGACGATGCCGGTCCACTCCTGGATGCGGATGTCCAGGCGCTGGTCGGTGTGGGTGCGTTCGAAGTCCTCGGTGAAGCGCGCCAGGAACTCCTTGGAGGCACTGTCCTTCATCAGCCACACGGTGACGGTGTGCCGGTCGTGGCCGCCCGGGAGGAGGCCGCAGCCGCTCACGAGCGAACCGGTGACACAGATGAGGGCGAGCAGACGACGTCTCACGAGAGGGTCCTGTTCTGTCTGGCATGGGCGGTGCGGACAGGCGAGAGGGCCCGAGGTGGGGGGACGAGCGGAAGCTCGTACGGGTGTACGGGATTTTGGTATGGACCAATGCGTAGGTCAAGCGAAACGGGCGGTACAGGTGCGACATCTCGCGCACCGGGCGCGGATACGGCACGGTGGAGTACGGCGTGACACACCGGTCACGACGGACGTGAGGGACGCGTTCCGCGCTCTCACGGCGGAGAGGAGCACCCGCATGTCGAACCACACCTACCGGGTCACCGAGATCGTCGGCACCTCGCACGAAGGTCTCGACCAGGCCATCCGCAACGGCATCTCGCGTGCGGGACAGACGCTGCGCAACCTGGACTGGTTCGAGGTGACCCAGGTGCGCGGCCAGATCGAGAACGGCCGGGTCGAGCACTACCAGGTGGGCCTGAAGGTGGGGTTCCGCATCGAGGACGGCGACGGCGCGGAGTAGCCGGCGGTCGTCAGGTCCTGCCCTCGCGCTCCTGCGCGTCCTTCAGCGCCTCCGATTCGGCGGCCCAGCGGGCCCGCACGACGGTGAAGCCGGCCCGCTCGGCGTCGTCGCAGACGAGTTCGTCGTCGTCGACGAGCACCCGGACCTCGCGGTCGCGGGCGAGCCGCCGCAGGATCTCCAGCTTGGTGAACCGCGCGGGCCTGCGGTCGGCGTCCCGGCGCATGTGGACGCGGCCCTCGGGCAGCCCCTGGGCCGCGAGCCAGTCCAGCGTGTCGCGGCGGCAGCGCTCGGGCCGCCCGGTGAGGTAGACGATCTCGCACACCCGGGCCGTCTCCAGGACGAGCGCCACGCCCTCGGCGAGCGGCGGGTCGGCGGGCGCGGCGGCGAAGAACCCGTTCCAGTCGCGCGGTCTGCCCGTCAGGAAGTGCTGCCGGTGGGCGGTGTCGGCGAGGGTGTTGTCGAGGTCGAAAACCCCGACCGGACGTCCGCTGCTGTCGGTCACGGGTTCAGCGTAGTCACCCCGCCTCAACTTCCGCCGTCGGCGGGCCTCATGCTTCTGTCATGTCTTCCGCTCCCCGGCCCGTCCCGGCCGCCTCCGAACGCCCCTGCGCCGTCGTCGTCTGCCGGGGCTGCTGTTGCGGCGACCCGGCCAAGCACCCGGGGGCCGACCACCGGGGGCAGCTGGAGCGGCTGCGGGCGGCGGCCGCCGAGGGCGGTTTCGAGGTGCGGACGAGCGACTGCCTCGGCCCGTGCGACCAGGCGAACGTGCTGGTGGTGCGCCCGTCCGCCGAGGGCCGCCGGGCGGGCGGGCGACCCACCTGGATCGGGTTCGCCCTGGACGAGGCGTGCACCGACGAGGTCGCCGAGTGGGCCGGCGCGGGCGGTCCCGGGGTCGCCGGGCCGCCGCTCACGCTGGAGCTGCAGATGATCCGGGCGCCGCGCGGCGCCCGGGCCCGGACGGGGCGCTGACCGGCCGCCGGCGGCCGGGGCGCGCGCCCGGGCGGGCCGTGACGGGCCGTGGCCGTGGGTGACGGCGGGAATCCCCCGGCCGCCGCGGCGTTGAACCCTGCGTGAGTGCAGTGATCGCCCGGACCAGGTTCTCCGTCCTCGACCGCTCCCGTACCCGGGAGGGCGACCCGCCCGCCCAGGCGCTGCGGGACACCGTCGCGCTGGCCCGGGAGGCGGAGGCGCTCGGCTACCACCGCTTCTGGGTCTCCGAGCACCACGGGGTGCCCGGGGTCGCCGGGTCGGCGCCGACCGTGCTCGCCGCCGCCGTGGCGGCCGCGACCGGCACCATCCGGGTGGGCACCGGCGGGGTCATGCTGCCCAACCACCAGCCCCTGGTGGTGGCCGAACAGTTCGGGGTGCTCGAAGCGCTCTTCCCGGGCCGGATCGACATGGGGCTCGGCCGTTCCGTGGGCTTCACCGACGGGGTGCGCCGGGCACTGGGGCGCGGCAGGGAGGACGCCGAGGACTTCGCCGCGCAACTCGACGAGCTGCTCGGCTGGTTCGCCGGGACCTCACCGACCGGGGTGCACGCCCGGCCGGCGGAGGGCCTGCGCGTGCCGCCGTTCGTGCTGGCCATGGGCGAGGGCGCGCGCATCGCCGCCCGCGCCGGTCTGCCGATGGTCATCGGGGACCTGCGAGGGCGCGAGCGGATGCTGCGCGGCGTGGAGGAGTACCGCTCCCTGTTCCGCCCCTCGCCGTGGGCGCCGGAGCCGTACGTGATCGTCTCCGGCACGGTGGCCGTCGCCGGGACCGCCGAGGAGGCCCGGCGGCTGCTGGTCCCGGAGGCGTGGGCCATGGCGTACTCGCGGACCCACGGCACCTTCCCGCCGCTGGCGCCCGCCGAGGCGGTCCTGGAGCGCGCGATGACCGCGAAGGAACGCGGCTTCTACGAGTCCGGGCTCGGCGGGCACATCGCGGGCACCGGCGACCAGGTCGCCCACGAACTGGAGTCGGTGCTGAAGGAGACCGGCGCCGACGAGGTGCTGGTCACCACCAGCGGCCACGACCGCGCGGCGCTGCTGGACTCCTACCGGCGCCTCGCCGCGCTCTTCGCACCGGCTCGCTGAACGGGGCTCAGCCCTCCACGGCGGCCGGCTTGTCCGTCCGGATCTCCACCGAGCCGTCCGACGCGTCCACCACCGCCCGGTCGCCCGCCTCCAGTTGGCCGGAGAGCAGCAGGTCGGCGAGGCGGTCGTCCACCTCGCGCTGGATGGTGCGGCGCAGCGGGCGGGCGCCGAAGTCGGGCTGGTAGCCGAGGTTCGCGAGCAGGTCGGCGGCCGCGTCGGTGACCTCCAGGGAGACGTCCTGGGCGTGCAGGCGGCGCCGGGTGTGCTCGAGCATCAGGTCCACGACCTGGCGCAGTTCGGTGCGGTCCAGGCCGCGGAAGACGATGATCTCGTCGATGCGGTTGAGGAACTCCGGCCGGAAGTGCTGCTGGAGGACCGGCATGACCGCCTCACGGATCTTGCCGTAGTCCTCCGTGCCCGCGGCCAGGATGCGGTCGGCGCCGATGTTCGACGTCATGATGACGACGGTGTTCTTGAAGTCGACGGTACGGCCCTGGGAGTCGGTGAGGCGGCCGTCGTCCAGGAGCTGCAGCAGGGTGTTGAAGACGTCGGGGTGGGCCTTCTCCACCTCGTCCAGCAGCAGGACGGCGTACGGCTGCCTGCGCACGGCCTCGGTGAGCTGGCCGGCCTCCTCGTGGCCGACGTATCCGGGCGGGGCGCCGACCAGCCGGGAGACGGTGTGCCGCTCCTGGAACTCGCTCATGTCCAGGCGGATCATGCGGCTCTCGTCGCCGAAGAGGGCGGCAGCGAGCGCGCGGGCCAGTTCGGTCTTGCCGACGCCGGTCGGGCCGAGGAACAGGAAGCTGCCGACAGGACGGTTGGGGTCGCTCATGCCGGCCCGGGCGCGGCGCACGGCCCGGGCGACGGCGGTGATCGCCTCGTCCTGGCCGACCACCCGCTCGTGCAGGTGCTCCTCCAGCTTCATCAGCCGCTCCCGCTCCTCCTCGGTGAGCTGGGCGACCGGGATGCCGGTGGTGCGGGAGACGACCTGGGCGATGTCCTCGGCGGTGACCTTCGGGGCGTGCTCGTCGGTCCGGCCCGCCGCGGCCAGTTCGGCCTCGGCCTCCTTGATCCGGTCCCTGAGTTCCTTGGCGCGCTCGTACTCCTCGTCGGCGACCGCCTGGTCCTTCTCCCGGTTCAGGGCGGCGACGCGGTCCTCGATCTCCCGGGTGTCCTCCAGCGGGGTCTTGGCCCGCAGCCTGACCCGGGCGGCGGCCTGGTCCATCAGGTCGATCGCCTTGTCGGGCAGGAAGCGGGAGGTGATGTACCGGTCGGACAGCTCGGCCGCGGCGACCACCGCCTCGTCGGTGATGCGGACCTGGTGGTGGGCCTCGTAGCGATCGCGCAGACCGCGCAGGATCTCGATGGTGTCGTCGACGCTGGGCTCGCCGACCAGGATGGGCGCGAAGCGGCGCTCCAGGGCGGCGTCCTTCTCGATGTGCCTGCGGTACTCGTCCACCGTCGTCGCGCCGATCAGGTGCAGCTCCCCGCGGGCCAGGGCGGGCTTGAGCATGTTGCCGGCGTCCATCGCGCCCTCGCCGCCGCCTCCCGCCCCGACCATGGTGTGCAGCTCGTCGAGGAACAGGATGAGTTCGTCGCCGTGCTCGCCGACCTCGTCCAGCAGCTTCTTCAGGCGTTCCTCGAACTCGCCCCGGTACTTGGTGCCGGCCACCATGCCGGCCAGGTCCAGCGAGACCAGCCGCTTGTCGGCGAGCGTCCTCGGCACGTCGCCGGCGACGATGCGCTGGGCGATGCCCTCGACCACGGCGGTCTTGCCGACTCCGGGGTCGCCGATCAGGACGGGGTTGTTCTTGCTGCGCCGGGAGAGCACCTCGATGGTCTGCTCGACCTCGTCGTCGCGCCCGATCACCGGGTCGAGGCGGCCGTCGCGGGCGTCCTGGGTGAGATCACGGCCGTACTCGTCGACGGTCGGGGTGCTGCTGGGCTTCTTCCGCTCGGCCGTGCCCTCGGTGGGCAGCCGGGTGGGTTCCCAGCCGCCGTCGCCGAGCGCCTGCCCGGCGGCCGACTCCGGGTTGGCGGCGAGGGCCCGCAGCAGATGGCCGGGGCCGATGTAGGAGGCGCCCTCGGCCCGGGAGATGCGGTAGGCGTCCAGGAGGGCGCGCTTGGCCGACGGGGTGAGCGTCGTGGGTTCGGTCCGCTCGCCCCCGTTTCCGGCGGCGCCCAGTTGCTCGCGGAGCCGGTCGGGGTCGGTGCCGGACTCGGTGAGCAGGCGCCGCGTGGACTCGTTGCTGGTCGCCGCGGCCAGCAGGTGGCGGGCGTCCAGCTCCTCGCTGCCCTCGGCACCCGCGATGTCCCTGGCCTCCGCCACCAGCTCCATGGCCCGCTCGGAGAGCAGGCTGCCGATGTCGACGCGCTGGGGCCTGCGGGCGGCCGGGGCCGCCTGTCCGCCCGGCCCGAAGAACCGGGACATCAGCTCGTCGAACTCCTCGAAGGGACTGCGGCCGAATCCGAAGCCGGGTGTGCTCATGGGGCGGGCCTTTCTGTGGCGACGGACATACGCCACCAAACTGTCACAAACACTGTGGGCACGCATGGGGGCAGGGGTCGCCGGATCCCGAGATGCGGGTCCGGGCCGCAGCGGGGAGGCTGGGAGTGCGAGCCTCAAGCGACGAGGAGGGCTGCGATGTCCTTCATGGACAAGATCAAGGGCATGCTCAAGGGCCACGAGGACATGGCCGACAAGGGCGTGGACAAGGGCGGTGACTACATCGACCAGCGGACCGGGAACAAGTACAAGTCGCAGGTCGACACCGGCCAGGACAAGCTGCGGGACGAGTTCGGCACCAGGCCGCAGGGCCCGGACAACCCTCCGCGGCCGTAACCGGCGGGGGCGGCCCCGCCGCCGTGCGGCGCCCGGCTAGACTCGCGGGGTTTGTCCCCGCCCCGGCAGGCCCGTACGGAGTTCCCCCCGATGCACAGCCCCCATGACCCGTACGTACGCGTGCGCGGCGCCCGCGAGCACAATCTCAAGGGCGTCGACGTGGACGTCCCGCGGGACGTGCTGGCCGTGTTCACCGGCGTGTCCGGCTCGGGCAAGTCGTCGCTGGCCTTCGGCACCGTCTACGCCGAGGCGCAGCGGCGCTACTTCGAGTCGGTCGCGCCGTACGCGCGCCGGCTGATCCACCAGGTGGGGGCGCCGAAGGTCGGTGAGATCACCGGGCTGCCGCCCGCCGTCTCGCTGCAGCAGCGCCGCTCGGCGCCCACCTCGCGCTCCTCCGTGGGCACGGTCACCAACCTCTCCAACTCCCTGCGCATGCTGTTCTCCCGGGCCGGGGAGTATCCGCCGGGCGCCGAACGGCTGGACTCGGACGCGTTCTCGCCGAACACGGCCGCGGGCGCCTGTCCGGAGTGCCACGGCCTCGGTCAGGTGCACGGCACCACCGAGGAGCTGCTGGTCCCCGACCCCTCGCTGTCGGTCCGCGAGGGCGCGATCGCCGCGTGGCCGGGTGCCTGGCAGGGCAAGAACCTGCGCGACATCCTCGACGCGCTCGGCCACGACGTGGACCGGCCCTGGCGCGAACTGCCCGCCGGGGACCGGGAGTGGATCCTCTTCACGGACGAGCAGCCGGTCGTCACCGTGCACCCGGTCCGGGAGGCGGAACGCATCCAGCGACCGTACCAGGGCACCTACACCAGTGCCCGCCGCTATGTGCTGAAGACGTTCTCCGACACCAAGTCGCCCACCCTGCGGGCCAAGGCCGAGCGTTTCCTGACCAGTACGCCCTGCCGGGTGTGCGGGGGCAGCAGACTGCGGCCCGAGGCGCTGGCGGTCACCTTCGGCGGCCGGAACATCGCGGAGCTGGCCGCGCTCCCGCTGACCGACCTGGCCGGGCTGCTCGACGGCCGCACCGAGACCGCCCGGGTGCTCACCGGGGACCTGAAGGCGCGGATCGGGCCCGTCCTCGAACTGGGCCTCGGCTACCTCAGCCTGGACCGGGCCGCCCCCACCCTGTCGGCGGGCGAGCTGCAACGGCTGCGGCTGGCCACGCAGTTGCGCTCCGGTCTGTTCGGCGTCGTGTACGTGCTGGACGAGCCGTCGGCGGGGCTGCACCCGGCGGACACCGAGGCCCTGCTCACCGTCCTGGACCGGCTCAAGGGGGCCGGGAACTCGGTGTTCGTGGTGGAGCACCACCTGGAGGTGGTGCGCGGCGCCGACTGGCTGGTGGACGTCGGCCCCGGCGCGGGCGAGCACGGCGGGCGGGTGCTGTACAGCGGCCCGGTCGCGGAACTGGCCTCGGTCGAGGAGTCGGCCACGGCCCGCTACCTCTTCGACGAGGCCCCGGGCCCTGCCCGCGAGGTCCGGGAGCCTCGCGGCTGGCTGGAGGTCGGCCCGGTGACCCGGCACAACCTGCGCGCGGTGACGGCCGGCTTCCCGCTCGGCGCGTTCACCGCCGTCACCGGCGTCTCCGGGTCCGGCAAGTCCACGCTGATCGGCGAGTTGACCGGGGAGCTGCCCGGCGTCGGCCGGCTGGTCCGGGTGGACCAGAAGCCGATCGGCCGCACCCCGCGCTCCAACCTGGCCACCTACACGGGCCTGTTCGACGTCGTGCGGAAGGTGTTCGCCGCCACCGGCGAGGCCCGGCAACGGGGTTACGGCGTCGGCCGGTTCTCCTTCAACGTCGCGGGCGGGCGCTGCGAGACCTGCCAGGGCGAGGGGTTCGTCAGCGTGGAGCTGCTGTTCCTGCCGAGCACGTACGCCCCCTGCCCGGACTGCGGCGGCGCCCGCTACAACCCCGAGACGCTCCAGGTGACGTACCGGGGCCGGAACATCGCCGAGGTCCTCGATCTCACCGTCGAGGAGGCGGCGGGGTTCTTCGCCGACACCCCGGGCGCGATGCGCAGCCTGGGCACGCTGCTGGACGTCGGACTCGGCTATCTGCGCCTCGGCCAGCCCGCGACCGAGCTGTCCGGCGGCGAGGCGCAGCGGATCAAGCTGGCCGGCGAGTTGCAGCGCGGCCGCCGCGGCCACACCCTCTACCTCCTGGACGAGCCGACGACCGGGCTCCACCCGGCCGACGTCGAGGTGCTGATGGACCGGCTGCACGGGCTGGTCGACGCCGGGCACACGGTCGTCGTGGTGGAGCACGACATGACGGTGGTCGCGGAGGCCGACTGGGTGATCGACCTGGGCCCGGGCGGCGGCGACCGGGGCGGGCGCGTCGTGGCGACCGGGCCGCCGCGGCGGGTGGCGCGCGCGGAGGGCAGCGCCACCGCGCCCTATCTGGCCCGGGTCATGCCCTGAACCCCGGGCGCCCGCGGGGCCAGCAGGACCGCGTGGGTCCAGGCCGGCGCGGGCGTGACCGGCTGGGCGGCGCGGGCGAGGGCCCGGCGGTCGGGCTGGGCGCCGGGCGGTATCACCGGCCGGGTCTCCACCTCGGCCACCAGGCCGCGCGCCCGGGCGACCCGCCACAGCGAGGCGAGCAGGGTGTCCTCGCCGACGAACGCGGCCGCGGTGCCGGCCGGCTGCCCGTCCTGCCGGTAGCGCAGCCGGACCGGCTGCACCGGCACGCCGGCGTCCAGCGCCGCCTGGAAGACGGCCCGGTGGAAGGGGCCGTGCGCGCGCCCGCACCAGGTGCTGCCCTCGGGGAAGGCGGCCACCGCCGCGCCCCGGTCCAGGGCGTCGGCGATCCGGGCGACCGTGCCAGGCAGCGAGCGCAGCCGGTCGCGCTCGATGAACAGGGCCCCGCCGCGCGCGGCCAGCGCCCCGGCCACCGGCCACCGCCGGATCTCGGTCTTGGCGAGCATCCGGGCGGGGCGTACGGCGGCGAGCAGGGGGATGTCCAGCCAGGAGACGTGGTTGGCGACGAGCAGCAGCCCGCCCGCGGGCGCGGGGCCGCCGGTGAAGCGGACCCGCACCCCGACGGCGCGCACGACGGTCCGGCACCACCGTCTGACCCACTCGACGGGGATCCTCCCGCCGAGCGGGGACAGCGCGATCCCGGCCAGCACCAAGACCGTGACCGCGGTGAGCCGCAGCACCGCGCGCGGTACGGCCACCACGGGCGCGGCCGGCTCCACGCAGGCGCCCGGGGTGCAGGGCGCGCTGGGCAGCCAGGCGCTCATCGGCCCGGTACGCCCGGTACGAGGGAGAGGAAGTGCCGCAGGTAGCGCGGGTTGACCCGGCGCATGGACAGCAGCACGTACAGGTCGGCGACCCCGAAGTCCGGGTCGTGGGCCGGCTCCCCGCACACCCAGGCGCCCAGGCGCAGGTAGCCGCGGAGCAGGGCGGGCAGTTCGGTGCGGGCGGCGGGCGCGCCCGGGTCCGGGACCCAGGGCAGCAGCGGGCGCACCCGGTACTCCTCCGGGGCCAGGTGTTTCTCCTGGACCCGCTGCCAGGTGGCGCTCGCCAGGGTGCCGCCGTCGGCGAGCGGGACGGAGCAGCAGCCGGCCAGCCATTCGTGGCCCCGGTCCACCATGTAGCGGGCCAGACCGGCCCAGATCAGGCCGATGACGGCGCCGTCGCGGTGGTCGGGGTGCACGCAGGAGCGGCCGACCTCGACCAGGGCGGGCCTGATCGCGTCGAGCCGGGCCAGGTCGAACTCGCCCTCCGAGTAGAGCCGGCCGGCCACCGCGGCCCGCTCCGGCGGCAGCAGCCGGTAGGTGCCGACGACCTGACCGGTGACGGTGTCGCGGACCAGCAGGTGGTCGCAGTACGCGTCGAAGGCGTCGACGTCGTGCCCGGGTTCCGGGGTGGTGAGCAGGGCGCCCATCTCGCTGGCGAAGACGTCGTGCCGCAGCCGCTGCGCGGCACGCACGTCGGTCTCGTCGCGGGCGAGGGCGACGGTGTAGCGGGTGGGTGCCGCGGGCTGCGGAGGACGGTCGAGCGTGGTGACGCCGGTCATGGCTCTCTCCATGGTCGCGGGCCGGGGTCGGCGGGAGCGGCGGCCGGTCGGGACCGCCGGTCCTGTTCTTCCGATGCCGGTTGGCGTGCACGTGACCGATGGCGGGAGAGCGGGTGTGGGCTTGCTGAACGGCGCGGGCTGCACGGCGGAAAAGCCAGACGGGACCGGGAGGAGCACCTCTCCCGGTCCCGCCCGTCCGCCTGTCCGTCGGCGAACGTCCGTGATCGCGCTACTGGGGCCGCGACAGGCCCTAGCGCCCGCCCGACTTCCGGGTGGCGCGCAGCCACTCCCGGTTCATGCCGGTGATGGACATGAGGGGGATGCCCTTGGGGCAGGCGGTGGCGCACTCGCCGGTCAGCGTGCAGCCGCCGAACCCTTCGGCGTCCATCTGCGCCACCATGTCCAGCACCCGGGTCTCCCGCTCGGGCGCGCCCTGGGGCAGCACGTTCAGGTGGTTGACCTTGGCGGAGGTGAACAGCATCGCCGCGCCGTTCGGGCAGGCGGCCACGCAGGCCCCGCAGCCGATGCACTCGGCGTGCTCGAAGGCGAAGTCGGCGTCGGCCTTGGGCACCGGCGTGGCGTGCGCCTCCGGCGCCGAGCCGGTGGGGGCGGTGACGTAGCCGCCGGCCTGGATGATCCGGTCGAAGGCGGACCGGTCGACGACCAGGTCCTTGATCACCGGGAAGGCGGCGGCCCGCCACGGCTCGATGTCGATGGTGTCGCCGTCCCGGAAGGACCGCATGTGCAGCTGGCAGGTGGTGGTGCGCTCGGGGCCGTGCGCCTCCCCGTTGATGACGAGGGAGCACGCCCCGCAGATCCCCTCGCGGCAGTCGTGGTCGAAGGCGACGGGTTCCTCGCCGGCGAGGATGAGCCGCTCGTTGAGGACGTCCAGCATCTCCAGGAAGGACATGTCGGACGAGATGCCGTCCACCTCGTAGGTGGACATGGCGCCTTCGGCGTCGGCGTTCTTCTGCCGCCAGACGCGCAGGGTGAGCTTCATGCGTAGCTCCGCTGGGTGGGGTGGACGTACTCGAAGACGAGGTCTTCCTTGTGCAGGACGGGGGCCTCGCCGGTGCCGGCGAACTCCCAGGCGGCGGCGTAGGCGAACTCCTCGTCCCTGCGGGCGGCCTCGCCGTCGGGTGTCTGGGACTCCTCGCGGAAGTGGCCACCGCAGGACTCGGCGCGGTGCAGCGCGTCCAGGCACATCAGCTCGGCGAGTTCCAGGTAGTCGACGATCCGGTTGGCCTTCTCCAGCGACTGGTTGAACTCCTCGCCGGTGCCGGGCACCTTGATCCGCCGCCAGAACTCCTCGCGGATCTGCGGGATGCGCTCCAGTGCCTTGCGCAGCCCGGCGTCGGTGCGGGCCATGCCGCAGAACTCCCACATGAGTTCGCCGAGTTCGCGGTGGAAGGAGTCGGGCGTGCGGTCGCCGTCGACGGCGAGGAGCAGGTTGAGCCGGTCCTCGGTCTCGGCCAGCACCTCCTGGACGGCGGGGTGTCCGTCGGTGACCGGCTCCTGGTGGGGGTGGCGGGCCAGGTAGTCGTTGATGGTGGCCGGCAGCACGAAGTAGCCGTCGGCCAGGCCCTGCATCAGCGCGGACGCGCCGAGCCGGTTGGCGCCGTGGTCGGAGAAGTTGGCCTCGCCGACCGCGAACAGGCCCGGGACCGTGGTCTGCAGGTCGTAGTCGACCCACAGGCCGCCCATCGTGTAGTGCACGGCCGGGTAGATCCGCATGGGCACCTCGTACGGATCCTCGTCGGTGATCCGCTGGTACATGTCGAAGAGATTGCCGTACTTGGCCTCGACGGCCTTGCGGCCCATCCGCCGGATGGCGTCGGCGAAGTCGAGGTAGACGCCCTGGCCGCCGGGTCCCACGCCCCGGCCCTCGTCGCAGACGTTCTTCGCGGCGCGGGAGGCGATGTCGCGCGGGACCAGGTTGCCGAAGGAGGGGTAGATGCGCTCCAGGTAGTAGTCGCGCTCGTCCTCGGGGATCCGGTTCGGCGGGCGGTCGTCGCCCTTGGCCTTCGGCACCCAGATGCGGCCGTCGTTGCGCAGCGACTCGCTCATCAGGGTCAGCTTGGACTGGTGGTCGCCGGTGCGCGGGATGCAGGTGGGGTGGATCTGGGTGAAGCAGGGGTTGGCGAAGTACGCCCCGCGCCGGTGGGCCCGCCAGATGGCGGTGGCGTTGGAGTTCATGGCGTTGGTCGACAGGTAGAAGACGTTGCCGTAGCCGCCGCTGGCGAGGACGACGGCGTCCGCGAAGTAGGTGTCGATCCGGCCGGTGATCAGGTCCCGGGCCACGATGCCGCGCGCCCGTCCGTCCACGACGATCAGGTCCAGCATCTCGGTGCGCGGGTGCATCTCCACGTTACCGGCGGCGATCTGCCGGCTGAGCGCCTGGTAGGCGCCGAGCAGCAGCTGCTGGCCCGTCTGGCCGCGGGCGTAGAAGGTGCGGGAGACCTGGACGCCGCCGAAGGAGCGGGTGTCGAGCAGGCCGCCGTACTCGCGGGCGAAGGGCACGCCCTGGGCCACGCACTGGTCGATGATCTCGACGGAGATCTGCGCGAGGCGGTGGACGTTGGACTCGCGGGAGCGGAAGTCGCCGCCCTTGACGGTGTCGTAGAAGAGCCGGTGCACCGAGTCGCCGTCGTTGCGGTAGTTCTTGGCCGCGTTGATCCCGCCCTGGGCGGCGATGGAGTGGGCGCGGCGCGGGGAGTCCTGGTAGCAGAACTGGACGACGTGGTAGCCCTGTTCGGCGAGGGTCGCGCCGGCCGAGCCGCCCGCGAGACCGGTGCCGACCACGATGATCGTCTGCTTGCGCCGGTTGGCGGGGTTGACCAGCTTCGCCTCGAAGCGGCGCTTGTCCCACCGCTCGTGGACCGGACCCGAGGGTGCCTTGGTGTCGACGACCGGCTCGCCCGTCGCGTACTTCACGTATTCGGTCATGTCAGCTCACCACTCCGGTCATGACGCCCACGGGTACGGCGACGAAGCCGGCCGTGAGCAGCAGCGCGAGGACGTCGGCGACGATCTTGAGGGCGCGGTCGCGGGCCCGGCTGCCGACGCCGAGGGTCTGGGCGGCGCTCCAGAAGCCGTGCCGTACGTGCAGTCCGAGCGCGAGCATCGCGACGATGTAGACGACGTTGCCGTACCAGGTGGAGAAGGTGTCCACCACGTTCTGGTACGGGTGGCCCTCCTGGAAGCCGCCGGAGTGCACGGTGCCGGTGGTCAGGTCCAGGAGGTGCCAGACGATGAACAGGCCGAGGATGACACCGCCCCAGCGCATGGTCCGCGTGGCGTAGCTCGCCCGCGGCTTGCGGTGCACGTACTTGCTCGGCCGGGCGTTGATGTCGCGCCGGCTGAGCTGGTAGGCGGAGGTGGCGTGCGCGATCACGGCGGCGACGAGGACGATCCGGATGAGCCAGAGCGTCCACTCGTAGTGCATGAACGGTTCGCCGACGGTGCGCAGCCAGTGGGCGTAGTGGTTGAACTCGCCCGCGCCGAAGTAGATCTTCAGGTTTCCGATCATGTGCGCGACCAGGTACAGCAGCATGATCAGGCCGCTGACGGCCATGACCGTCTTCTTGCCGACCGTGCTGTCCCAGATCGTGCGCGCCATGGACGGTCGTCGGTCCGTCCGCGTTGCCAGAGCCATGGGTCAGAACGCTAGGGCTTGAGGTCCTGATCGGTCCAAGACATGGTCCGCCTCGTTTCCATAGGCTCCAGCTATGCTGGGGGGATGCAGTTCCAGCAGCTCCAGTACTTCGTGGCCGTGGCGGAGACCCGGCACTTCACCCGGGCCGCCGAGCTGGTGCACGTGGCCCAGCCGTCGCTGTCGCAGCAGATCAAGGCGCTGGAGCGGGAGCTGGGCGCGGATCTGTTCCTGCGCGCCCGGGGCAACATCACCCTGACCGACGCGGGCGAGGCGCTGCTGCCGCTGGCCCGGCGGATCCTCGCGGACACCGACACCGCCCGTCACGAGGTGCAGGAGCTGGTCCAGCTGCGGCGGGGCCGGGTCCGGCTGGGCGCGACGCCGAGCCTGTGCACCGGTCTGCTGCCGGACGTCCTGCGCGCCTTCCACGACCGCTACCCCGGCATCCGGCTGCTGATCGAGGAGGGCGGCTCGCACGACCTGGTGCGGGGGCTGGCCCGGGGCGCCCTGGACCTGGCCCTGGTCGTCCTGCCGCTGCCGTCCCCGGCGCCCGCGCTGACCACGGTGGAGCTGCTGCGGGAGGACCTCGTGGTGGTGTCCTCGCCGGAGTCCCCCGCACCGGGCCGGGACGGCCGGGAGGTCGGCGTCGGCGATCTGGCGGGCGAACGCCTCGTGATGTTCCGGCACGGCTACGACCTGCGGGAACTGACCGTGGCCGCGTGCCGCTCCGCCGGGTTCGAGCCGGACTTCGCGGTGGAGGGCGGCGAGATGGACGCGGTGCTGGGCTTCGTGCGGGCGGGGCTCGGCGTGGCCGTGGTGCCCCGCATGGTCGCCACGCGCGCCGGCCACGGCCTGCGGGTCACCCCGCTGGCCCGGCCGGGGCTGCACCGGACCATCGCGCTGGCCCATCGCAGCGATGTGGCTCCGCCCCGGGCTGCCCGGGAGTTGCAGCGGATGCTGCTGGAGCGGTGAGGTTCTTCTCGGGGTGGCGCGGGTGCGTCTGCCTCGGTCGCGTCGTCCCGGGGTGCGGGTGCGTTCTGGCTGGTCACGCAGTTCCCCGCGCCCCTGGTGGGGGGCTTCGCCCCCCACCCCCACCGCTCAGCGCGTCGCGTCCACCAGGGCCAGGTCGTGGAGCCTTTCCGGGGGGCCGGGCCTGGCGTAGTACCAGCCCTGGGCCGTGTCGCAGCCCAGTATGCGGAGCTGTTCGGCCTGGGCTCCGGTCTCCACGCCCTCGACGGTGACCGCCAGGTCGAGGCTGTGGGCCAGGGAGACGATGCCCTCGACGATCTTCAGGTCGACCGGGTCGGCCGGGAACTGCTGCATGCCCTGGGTGAAGGAGCGGTCCAGCTTGAGGACGCTCACCGGCAGCCGGCGCAGGTTGGCGAGGTTGGAGTAGCCGGTGCCGAAGTCGTCCAGGGCGATGTCCACGCCCATCTCGGCCAGCCGGCGCAGCGGCTTGAGCAGGTCGTCATCGGCGCCGATCAGCGCGGACTCCGTGACCTCGAGGCAGAGGGCGTCCGGGGTGACACCCGCCCGTTCGAGGATCTCCACCGTGTCCTGGACCAGACCGGGATGGCTGAGCTGGCACGGCGAGAGGTTGACGTTGATGCGCAGCGGCCCGGCGGCCGTGCCGGCACCGTGGCGCTCCCGCCACTCGCGGGCCTGCCGGATGGACTCCTCCAGCACCCAGCGGCCCAGCGGGACGATGAGGCCCGTGTGCTCGGCGAGCGGGATGAAGCGGTCGGGGCCGAGGACGCCGTGCTGCGGGTGCAGCCAGCGGACCAGGGCCTCGGCGCCGCGGACGCTGCCGTCGCCGAGGTGCACCAGCGGCTGGTACTCGATGAAGAACTCGCCGCGCTCCAGGGCCGTCGGCAGGGCGGTGGTGAGGCCGTGCCGGGTGATCGCGCGGGCGTCGGCCTCCGGATCGGCGAGTTCGGAGCGGTTGCCGCCCGCCGACTTGGCCCGGTACATGGTGATGTCCGCGCTGCGCAGGACCTCCGCCGCGGTGCGCTCGCCCGCCGGGCCCTCCACGATGCCGAGGCTGCCCCGCACGAGCAGATCGCGGCCGTCGATGCTGATGGGCGTGACCAGGGCGCTCATGATGCGTTCGGCCAGCTCGTCCACCTTGCGCTCGGTGCCGGGCCCGGTGGTCAGCGCCACGAACTCGTCGCCGCCGAGCCGGGCGACCATCTCGCCGGGCGCGGTCGCGCAGGACTGGAGCCGGTCGGCGACCTCCACCAGCAGCCGGTCGCCGGCCGCGTGGCCGAGGCTGTCGTTGATGGTCTTGAAGCCGTCCAGATCCAGGTAGCACAGGCCGAAGCGCTGGCCCTCGCCCGCGCCGAGCGCCTTCTCCAGCCGCTCGAAGAACAGCGTGCGGTTGGGCAGCCCGGTCAGCGCGTCGTGCGTGGCCTCGTAGCGCAGGCGGAGGTTGAGCAGGCGCCGCTCGGTGGTGTCCTCCATGAGCGCGAGCTGGTACTGCGGTGTGCCGTCGGCGTCCCGCAGCAGGGAGACGGTCAGGTTGGTCCACAGGACCGTGCCGTCCTGGCGGTTGAAGGCCTTCTCCAGGTGGTAGTGCTCGCGCTCGCCGCGGACGAGCTCCTCGTAGAGCTTCCAGGTCTGCGGGGCGTCCTCGGGGTGCGTCCACTCCAGGACGTTGCGGCCGCGCACGGTGTTCTCCGAGCCGCCGAACATCCGCAGCAGGGCCTGGTTCACCTGGAGCACGTTGCCGTCCAGGTCGGCGATGCCGATTCCTATGGCCGCGCCCTCGAACACCGCCCGGAACCGGGCCTCGCTGGCGTGCAGCGCCTGCGCCACCACGCCCTGGGCCCGCAACGCGGCCTGGGCGATGGCCTCCTGCTCGGCGAGGGTGCGCTCGCGCAGCGCCTGCGCGTACCCGGCGGCCATCGCGTGCTGCAACCGCGAGGAACGCATGCGCAGTTCGTCCTGGGGGCCGTCACCGCCGCAGTACAGGACCAGGTAGGCGTCGACGCAGTCCAGGGTGCGGGTGAGCGTCTCCGGGTCGGTGCAGTGGGCGCCGACCAGGGCGGCGCCGACGGCCCTCGCCTCCTCGGCGTCGAAGCTGCGGGCCCGCAGCAGCCCGCTCAGCCGGCGGGCGAGCGGAAGGAGCAGTTGCTCGAACTCGGCGCGGGTGAGCGACGTGGAGGTGACGGGGAAGACCGCCCGGCTCCAGATCGTCGTCAGCCGGCGCAGTCTGTCCTCCGGCCCGTCCGGCTCCGCGCTCACGCCGTACGCCCCACGCCGGCGAACCCGGAGAAGGCGTACGGGTCCTCGTCCTCCGGCGCCGACTCCGGGCGCCAGTGCGGCATCGGCACCAGGCCGGGTTCCACCATGTCGTACCCCTCGAAGAACCGCGCGATGTCGTCGCGCGAGCGCATGATCAGCGGGTTGCGGATGTTCTTGTACACGTCCACCGCGCCCTCGGCCCGCTCCGCCGGCAACGGGATTCCCTCGTACGAGGCGTGCGTGAGGATCAGCAGGCTGCCGGGCGCGAGCGCGCCGCGCAACTCGGCCACCGCACCGTACGGGTCGTCCGCGTCTTCCACGAAGTGCAGTATGGCAACGAGAAGGAGCGCCACTGGCCGATTCAGGTCGATCAGCCGTTCAAGACGGGGGCTCGCGAGGATCTCCCGGGGCTTGCAGAGATCGGCGGCCACCACGTCCGCGCGGTCGTTGCCCGCCAGCACCGCCTCGCTGTGCGCCACCGCCACCGGGTCGTGGTCGACGTAGACCACGCGGGCGTCCGGCGCGGCCGCCTGGGCCACCTCGTGGACGTTGCCGAAGGTCGGGATGCCGGAGCCGATGTCGAGGAACTGGGTGATGCCCTCGGCGGCCGCGAACCGCACGGCCCGGCGCATGAACGCCCGGTTCGCCTGCATGATCTTCGGCAGGCCCGGCATGAACTCCATGGCCCTGCGGGCCGCTTCCCGATCGACCTCGAAGTTGTGCGAACCGCCCAGGTAGTAGTCGTAGATACGCGAAACGCTCGGCACCGAGATGTCGATGCTCCGGGGGGCCCAGGCGGGACGCTCCATGTATCTCTCCAGGCGTGGACGAAGTGTGTAGGCGATCCGGTGTTCGAGCTGAGGCTACTGATCGCCCGCCAAAGGAGCGACCCGAACCGGAAATTGACCATCCGTTCCCGGTCACTGCCTGCGGGAAGTGCCCGTGTGGCCCCGCTGTGCGACGACTGTCCGGCTTGCCGCTTGCCACTCGCCGCGGGGGCCCGCACACACAACGGTCCGCCCCCTCCGTGCGGTGCGGAGGGGGCGGACCTTCGATCAGGCGCCGGGGGGCGGGGCGATCGACCCTGGGGAGGTGATCTCTTACTTGCCCGGCGCGCCGACCGGCTTGCCGTCGGGCGAGACGGCGTACCAGGTGCCGCCGACGCCCTGACCGTTGGTGTCTCCGGGCGCCTTGTCACCGGAGAAGGTGTAGATCGGCCAGCAGTCGACCGTCATCTGCTTGATGCCGTCGGGCCGGGTGAAGCCCATCAGGCCCTTCTTCTGCACGCCCTTGGTGTCGTCGGACTTGACGGGGGCGACCGCCGGCCACTTCTCCAGGCAGGCGCCGGTGCAGTTCGAGACGGACTTGGGCCACGCCTTGTCCTTCAGGAAGCGGTAGACCGTCATGCCGTTGCGGTCGACGACGACCTCGCCGAGCTTGGGGTCCTTGCGCACCGAGAGGCCGGGCAGGGAGGACAGCGAGGCCTTCTTGCCGTTGGGGGCGAGCGCGAACCACTTGCCGCCCACGCCCTGGCCGTTGACGTCACCGGAGTTGACGTCCTTGGCGTAGCGGTAGGCGGGCCAGCCGGCGATGGTGAGCTGCTTGCTGCCGTCGGCACGGGTGACCTCGCCCAGCAGGGCCTTGTCGATGCCGGCGCCCGCGGTGGCGTCGTCGGCGGGCACCGGCGGCCAGGTGGTGGCGCAGTCGCCGGCGCAGTTCGACTTGGGCGGGTTCGCGGTGTCCTTGTCGAACCGGTACAGCGTGAGGCCGGAGCCGTCGGTCAACACCTTGCCCAGGTCGGGGTTGGCGGCCACCGTCAGCTTGCCGGCGGGGGTGGCCGGGCTCGGGGAGCTCGAGCTCTGGTTGCCGTCGGCGCCGTAGCCGTTGCCCGCGGCGGTGCCGGTGCCGGGCGTGGCTCCGGCGTTGCCGTAGTCGCCGGCCGCCGCCGTGGCCCCGACGTTCTGGGCCGCCGATGCCGGAGTGGTGGCGTTGTCCTGACCGCACGCCGTCGTCAGCGCCAGCACCGAAGCGGCCGTGGCCACCAGTGAGGCGGCCCGCCAGGAGGTCTTCATCGTCAACTCCCCAAATTTCGCCTGGATATTGCAGCGCCTTGCTGCGCCGCCGCACGGCCATGGGTACGCGGCGCGGGGGCGGGAGCGTTCAATGGGGGCGCGAATTTCTTTTCCGGACGCCGCGGCCGGATCGGACGCCCGGGGAGTCGTGCGGGCGTACAGACCGGGGTGTTCGGACCTCTTCCCCTCGTCAAACCCTTGATCGTGTTTTGTCCCCCCTTTGGGGTAATCCCGGGACACCACGGCGTGCGACCGCGCCCGGCGGCTCATGATCTCGGTCGTGCATGGACCCGAAGTGACCCGATGTGCGCCCGCCGCACGGGTGTTGGCCCTTCTGACCCTGACCTGGACCCTGGTGGGCTGCCCGGTCGGGACCGCGTCGGCCGACGCCTGCGCCTACGCCTCGACGGGCCCGGACGGCACGGTCGCGGTGGCCGTGGCGGGCGGCGGCCACGGCGGTGACGACGGCCAGGGCGACGACGACCAAGGCGGCGGTCACTGGCCCGTCCCGCCGTGCCCGGAGCCCACCCCGCCGCCGTGCCCGCCCACCCCCACCCCCACACCGAAGCCGACGCCGACGCCGACGCCCACCCCGCCGCCGCCGAAGCCGAAGCCCGAGCCGCGGCCGACCCCCACACCGAAGCCGCCGCCCCCGCCGAAGCCCCGCCCGCCGGTCCGGCCCGCCCCGGCGGCACCCGCGGCCCGCCCCACTCCCCCGCCGCCGCCGCCGCCCACCCCGCCGCCCAGGCCCAAGCCCAGGCCACGGCCCTCGGTGACCCCGGTGAGCTACCCGGCGTACCACCCCAGGGCGAGCAGCCGGCCGGCGCCCTCCCCCACCTCACCGGTCACCTACGTCCTGCTCATCACCGTTCCCGCGATCGTCGCCGTCGCGGCGCTGCGCCCGCGCTGACGCGCCGGCCGCTCACCCCTGGAGGAACCGTTGTCGGATTGGCTTGTTCTCGTCCTCGCGATGCTGGGGGCCTGCGCCGTGGTGGTCGTGATCACCCTCGTACGGCACAAGCGGGCCCCCGAGGACGAGGACCCCAGCGAGACCCCGGACGTCATCGAGTACATGACGATGTGGATCGGCGTGGTGTACGCCATCGTCCTGGGCCTGGCCATCGCGGGCGTGTGGGAGGCGCGCAGCGCCGCCCAGGACCATGTGCAGGCCGAGGCCCAGGCGCTGCACGAGATCTACGAGCGGGTGCGGATCTACCCGCCGGACGTCCGTGACCGGATTCGGGACGACGTCAACGCCTATGTCGGACACGTCGTGACCACCGAGTGGAAGGAGATGGCCGACCACGGGCGGATCACCCCGCGCGGCACCGAACTGCTGACGCAGGTCCGCCACGACGTCACCGACTACCAGCCGAAGAACGACTTCGAGGCGCAGGCGTACCAGCCGGTGCTGGACCAGATGGCGGCCGCCGACGAGGCGCGCAACGCGCGTGCCGACTCGACCGGGGCGACAATGCCGTCCGTGGTGTGGTGGGGCCTGCTGGCTGGCGCGGTCATCACGATCGGCATGGTCTTCGCGCTGCAGATCCGGCGCACGCGCAGGGAACTGGTCCTGGCCGGGCTGTTCTCCGCGACCATCGCCTTCATGCTGTTCCTCATCTGGGACTTCGACGCCCCCTTCAGCCGGGGCATCGCGGCCACCGCCGAACCGTTCCTCTCGCTGTTCCCGCACGCGGGCGGCTAGGGTACGCGTCCCGTCACAGGCCCTCGCCCCGAGTCCCGTGCGGGGGTCGGGGCGAGGGCCTGTCGGGGTGGCCGGGCTTCGGCGGGGGCGGGACAAGGGCCCGTCAGATCCGCTTCTCGTTCCGGCGGCGGAGCAGGCACGCGCCGCCACCGAGGACGGCCGCGGCCACCAGCCCGCCGCCGATGGCGGTGTCGGCCGGCGTGGCGCCGGAGAGGACGCTGCCGCCGAGGCCGCCCTGGACGCCACCGAGCACGGTGAAGGCGTTGGGCCGGGTCAGGGTGCGGCCGTTGCAGTTGACCGTGATGTCGTAGCGGCCCGGACGGGTGCCCCGCTCGACCGAGCCGGAGCCGCGCGAGGTGTCGTCCCGGACCGGCCGGAGCTCGATGGGACGGAAGGCGCGCGAGAACGCCGTGCCGCCCCGGCAGCCGTCCACGGTGACGGTGATCCGGCCGCCGGCGGGGATCACGCTGGGCGAGGCGACGATGTTGCGCGGGTTGCCGTCCCCGCGGCCGTTGTTGCCGAAGTCGTCCCCTCGGCCGTTGTTGTTGCCGAAGTCGTCGCCCCGGCCGTTGTTGTTCCCGAAGTCGTCTCCTCGGCCGTTGTTGTTGCCGAAGTCGTCTCCTCGGCCGTTGTTGTTGCCGAAGTCGTCCCCTCGGCCGTTGTTGTCGCCCCTGCCGTTGTTGTCGCCCCTGCCGTTGTTGTTGCCGAAGTTGTCCCCTCGGCCGTTGTTGTCGCCCCTGCCGTTGTTGAAGTCGTTGCGGCCGTTGTTGAAGTCGTTGCCGCGGCCGCCGCCGATGTTGCCGTTGATGTGGCCGTTGAAATTGCCGTTGATGTTGCCGTTGAAGTTGGCGTCGCCGTTGCCGTTGAACCGGTTGCCGTTGCCGTTGCCGAGCCCGTTGAGGTTGCCGATGCCCGGGACGACCCCCACCCCCACCCCCGCGACGCCGGTGCCGGTGCCGGCGATGACTCCGGTGTTGTCGTTGGACGGCCCGCCGTTGTTGCCCATGCCGTCCGCGACGGCGACGGGAGTGGCGAGCCCGAGCACGGCGGCCGCCGCGCACGCGGCCGCCAGAGCGCCTTGGTTTCGCATGTGATCCTCCGCGGGAGGCACCCCGGGTCCCGTCCCCGGTCTATCGGCGAGAAAGCGCCTCCCGATCAAGACCCTCGGACGCGCGGAACACGCCCGCACGTCGAGAATGCTCCGTCCTGGTGAGCAGACACGCCGTGCGACAACCACACAATCAGATATTTCTGCAGGTCACACCGCGTCAGAAAATTCCTGTCGGCTGCAACTCGGATGGCGCACCGGAAGGGCGGCGGGCCACCCGTTCGCCCGTCGCCCCGTCGCCCCCGGCCTTCGCGGGACTTAGCGTTTTCCCATGCGCGAGGCACGTGCCGACGGCCGCGTCGAGAGGGGATGGCGAATGTCTGTGTCCTTGCGGTCCGAGCTGGCCGAGGAGGAGGAGCGGCGGCGCAAGCGCGCCCCCTGGGGCGTCATAGCGCTGGTCCTTCTGACCGGCCTGGCCCTCATCAGGAACGGTTCCGGGGAGTTCGACGTCGGCCCGCCGCAACCCGCTGCGGCGGCGGCCGCGGACAGCCGGACCGCCCCCGAGACGCTCCCGGCGGCCCCCGTCCCGCTGCCGTTCGCGGCGGCCGACCGGGTCCGCATCCCCGCGATCCGGGTCGACGCGCCCGTCACGCCCGTCGGCCTGGACGCCAACGGCTGGGTCGGTGCGCCGCCGCCGGAGGACCCCAACCTGGCGGGCTGGTTCACCGGTGCGGTCTCGCCCGGGGAGAAGGGCACCGCGGTCGTGGTCGGCCATGTCGACAACAAGCAGGGACCCGCCGTGTTCTACGGGCTCGGCGCGCTGAAGAAGGGCAACCGGGTCGAGGTCCTGCGCAAGGACGGCAAGACCGCGGTCTTCGAGATCTACGGCGTCGAGGTGTTCGCGAAGAGCGACTTCCCGAGCGACCGGGTGTACGGCTCCAAGGGCACACCGGAGCTGCGGGTGATCACCTGTGGCGGCGGTTTCTCGAAGCAGAACGGGTACGACGGGAACGTCGTCGTCTTCGCCCGCCTGGTCGCGGTGGACTGAGGCGCCGTCACCGGGCGGGCGAAGGGCCGCCTCACGTGGTGCGGCGGGGCGGCACCACGAGGTCGTAGCCGGAGTCGAGCAGGTAGGGCAGGTATTCACGGATCGCGTGGACGCTCTGCGAACGGTCGCCACCGGCGTCGTGGGAGAGCACCACGACACCGGGGGCGGCGCCGCTCTCCACGCGGTCGACGATGATCCCCGTGCCGGGGGTCTCCCAGTCGGTGGTGTCGACCGTCCAGGCCATCGGCTCCATGCCCATCTCGGCGCCGAGCTGGAAGGCCGCGCGGTTCCAGGCGCCGTACGGGGCGCGGAACCACTGGGGGCGCTCTCCGTAGGCGTCCTCGATGATGTCGCTGGTGCGCTCCATCTCGGAGCGGATCTCCCCCCGGTCCAGGCTGGTCAGCAGCGGATGGGTCCAGGTGTGGTTGCCGACGACGTGCCCCTCGTCGGCCATCCGGGCCAGCAGTTCCTTGTTGTCGACGACGCACTCCCCGCACACGAAGAACATCGCCCGGACGCGGTACTTGGCGAGGGTGTCCAGGATGTGCGGGGTGTAGGCCGGGTTCGGGCCGTCGTCGTAGGTGAGCATCATCCGGCGGCCCCGCCCGGAGATCTGCAGGATGGGTTCGCTGCGGACCTTGAGCTTGCGCGGCGCGGCGCGCGGGGGGCCGTACCCGGTGAGCGGCTGGAGCCGGAAGGCGGAGGACTTGAGCACCTGGCGGGCCTGCGGGCCGGCGACGGGTGGGGCGGTGCGGGCCGCCTCTCCGCCGTCGCCCGCCACCACGACTCCCGCGGTGCCCGCGGCTCCCAGGGCGGCGGCCCCGGCGAGCAGCATGCGGCGCCGTGTGAACAACTGATCCTTCTGCATGCTTCATCAGTCGCCCCGCAAACCTCATGTGCCCCGCATCGACACCGGTGCGGCGGCGGAATGCACCCGTACGGCGCAGCGCCCGCCACCGCGTGCGCCTCCCGCGCGGGCACGGTGCCACCGGGGTGCGCGGGCGTGGCACGGAAGGCGGCGCGTGCGGGCGGGCGGGGCACACGGGAGTGGTGCGCAGGCGGCGCGTGCGTGCGGGCGGGGCAACGGGCCTGGCGCGAGGGCCGCGAGGCGCCCGGGGCCCTGCTGTCAGGCGGACCGACCCGGTAGGGGGTGCCGTCCATGGCCCGGCCGGGGGCGAGGCCGCCCCGGAGCGCGCCCGTGACCCGCCCGCGGACACGGACCGACACGGTCCGGCCGGCAGGCTTCAGCGGCGGCGCACCAGCGGGAAGGGCAGGGTCTCCCGGATGGTGAGGCCGGTGAGGAACATGACCAGCCGGTCGACGCCGATGCCGAGGCCGCCGGTCGGTGGCATCGCGTACTCCAGGGCGTCGAGGAAGTCCTCGTCGAGCTCCATGGCCTCGGGGTCGCCGCCCGCGGCGAGCAGGGACTGTTCGGTGAGCCGGCGGCGCTGTTCGACGGGGTCGGTCAGTTCGGAGTAGGCGGTGCCGAGTTCGGTGCCGAAGGCGACGAGGTCCCAGCGCTCGGCGAGGCGCGGGTCGGTGCGGTGCTGCCGGGTGAGCGGGGAGACCTCGGTGGGGAAGTCCTTGTAGAAGGTGGGCAGCCCGGTGCGCTCCTCGACCAGCCGCTCGTACATCTCCAGGACCACGTCGCCCGGGGTGTCGTCGGGGGTGTACGGCACGCCCGTGCGGTCGCACAGCCGGTGCAGCCTGAGGAGTTCGGTGCCGGGGCCGATCTCCTCGCCCAGAGCCTCGGAGAGCGCCCCGTGGACCGTCTTCACGGGCCAGTCCCCCGAGATGTCGTACTCCCGGCCGTCCTTGCGGGCGACCGCGGAGCCGAAGGCGGCGGTCGCCGCGCCCTGGATCAGCTCGCGGGCCAGGTCGCGCATCACGTCGTAGTCGGCGTGCGCCTGGTAGGCCTCCAGCATCGTGAACTCGGGGTTGTGCTTGTAGGAAACGCCCTCGTTGCGGAAGGTGCGGCCCATCTCGAAGACCCGCTCCAGGCCGCCCACGCACAGCCGCTTGAGGTACAGCTCGGGGGCGATGCGCAGGTAGAGGTCGAGGTCGTAGGCGTTGATGTGGGTGGTGAAGGGGCGGGCGTTGGCGCCGCCGTGGATCTGCTGCAGCATCGGCGTCTCGACCTCGACGTAGCCGCGGTCCAGCAGGCCCTGGCGCAGGGCCTGCACGGCGGTGGAGCGGGTGCGGACCACCTGGCGGGCGGCGGGGCTGGTGACCAGGTCGAGGTAGCGGCGGCGGACCCGGGCCTCGGGGTCGGCGAGGCCGCGGCGCTTGTCGGGCAGCGGGTGCAGGCACTTGCCGGCCAGGTGCCACGAGGTGACGAAGACGGTGGGCTCGCCCTTGTCGCTGACACCCGCGCGGCCGGTGGCGGTGATGTGGTCGCCGATGTCGGCCGTGTCCCGGAAGCGGTCGAGGAAGGCCCCGGACCGCTCGCGGGTGAGGGCGAGTTGGTGGTCCCCGGACCAGTCGCGCAGGACGGCGAAGACGATGCCGCCGAAGTCGCGGACCAGCATGACCCGGCCTGCCACGGTGACGTCCGCGCCGCGCGGGACGTCGGCGAGAGCGTGGGTGGGGGCGGCCCCGCCGACCGGGTACGGGTCGGTGCCGGTCGCGCGCAGCCGGTCGAGCTTGCGGAGCCGGACGCGGACCTGGTCGGACAGGCCCGCGCCCGGGACGGCGGTCCCGGCCTCGTCCCCTCCGTCGAGGCCGAGCGCCGCCAGAGGCGGCAGGCCCTCGGTGGTGGCGGGCCGCTGCCCTGTCTTCGGGTGCCCCTTCCCCCAGAGTTTGCGCAGGGAAGGTACGGAGACGAATCCCTCGGCGATGGCGGAGGCGAGGCCGATGCGGGCGAGGGAGGCGGTCTCGCCGTAGCAGATGAAGCGCGGGTACCACTCCGGGCGGTACTTGGCGTTGGAGCGGTAGAGGGCCTCCAACTGCCACCAGCGGGAGAAGAACAGCAGCAGCCGGCGCCACAGCCGGAGGACCGGCCCTGCGCCGATGCGGGCGCCCTCCTCGAACACGGACCTGAAGACGGCGAAGTTCAGCGAGATCCTGCGCACCCCCAGCTTCGGGGCGGCCGCGCACAGTTCGGCGACCATGAACTCCATCACCCCGTTGGGGGCGCTGCGGTCACGGCGCATCAGGTCCAGGGAGACACCTCCGCGCCCCCAGGGAACGAAGGAGAGCAGGGCGAGCAGCCTGCCGTCCTCGCTCAGGGCCTCCACGAGGAGGCAGTCGCCGTCGCTGGGGTCGCCGAGCCGGTCCAGGGCCATGGAGAAGCCGCGCTCGGTCTCGGTGTCGCGCCAGGCGTCGGCCTTGTCGACGATCTCCTCCATCTCACGGTCGGTGAGGGTGGCGTGGCGCCGGACGCGCGAGGTGGCTCCGGTGCGGCGAACCCGGTGCACGGCCTGCCGGGTGACGCGCATGTCCCGGCCGTTCAGGTCGAACCCGGGCACGTGCAGGATCGCCTCGTCGCCGAGCTGGAGGGCGCCGAGACCGGCGCGGGCGAAGGCGCGGGCCCCGGACTCGGAGGCGCCCATCACCGCGGGCGCCCAGGCGTGCCGGCGGGCCACGTCCAGCCAGGCGGCGATGGCGTGCGGCCATGCCTCGGGGTCGCCGACGGGGTCGCCGCTGGCCAGGCACACGCCGGCTTCGACGCGGTAGGTGACGGCGGCCTTGCCGCTGGAGGAGAAGACGACGGCCTTGTCCCGCCGGGTGGCGAAGTAGCCGAGCGAGTCCTGTGCGCCGTAGGCCCCGAGGAGGGCGCGGATGCGGGCCTCCTCGTCACCGTGGAGGGCCGCTTCCAGGCGCTGGGAGCGGAAGAGCGTGGCGGCCGCGTTCAGCAGGGCGAGCGCGCCGAACAGGCCGAGCAGGAAGGTGACCTCGCGCGGCGGCCGGCCGTCGAAGGAGCTGTTGGAGACGAGCCCGCCGCAGACCCGGTCGGCCGCCCAGGCCAGGTGCTGGCCCTCCGGCAGGGTGCCCGGGAACAGGGAGACCAGCCCCCAGCCGACGACGATGGCGACGGCGAGCCCGGCCAGCAGCACACCCAGGGCGCGCCACACGGCACCGCGGCGGGAGGCGGCGTAGAACTCCGCGCGGGCGAGCACCAGCAGGAGCAGCAGCAGGCCGCAGAGGACGAAGGACGGCAGCGAGGCGGCGTACTGGCCCAGGGCCAGGCCGAGGACGTCGAAGAGGACCAGCAGGCCCAGGTAGACCACGACCAGCCACCAGGCGACCTTCTTGCGGGCGGCGGTGGCCCCGGCCAGCAGGAAGAGGAAGACCGCGTACGCCAGGTTGGCGCTGATCGGCACCAGGAGCAGGTCCAGGGTGCGCACGACCGGGCGGAGCACGGTGCGCAGCGGGGCGATGAACGCGAGCAGTGCGCAGAGCAGGCCGAGGGCGGCGAACAGGGCCCCGAAGGCCTCGGGCACCCAGCCGAGGCGTCCGCCGGCGGGCGGGCGTATCCGGCCCGCGGCCGACCCGCGTGCGTCCGGCCCGGCGGTGGCAGTCATGGTTCCGACTGTAGGAAGGGCCGGGACCGTTCGCCCGTCGAGCGGGGCCGCGCCTCGGCCTGAACCACCGGTTCCGATAGCCTCGGGTTGTGACGGAGCAGCACGAACAGCACGCGCACCAGTTCGAGCGGGGCACCGACGGCCCCAAGGTCATCGTGGTCGGGGTGGACGGCTCGGACTCCTCGCTGCGCGCCGCCGCGTACGCGGGCGGTCTGGCGCGGCGGCAGCGCGCGCTGCTGGCCGTGGTGTACGTGCAGCCGGTGCTCGCGGCCGGGGCGGCGCTCGGCGCGCCGGTGGCGGAGACGACCGACGAGATCGCCGAGGACCTGGTCTCCTACATCCGGGAGGCGGCCGAACGGGTCAGGGGGATATTCGAGGTGCGCTGGGAGTTCCACACCTTCCGCGGCGACCCGTACAACGGGCTGGTGAAGGCGGCCGACGAGCTCAAGGCGGACGCGGTGGTGGTGGGCGCCTCGGAGCAGGCCGGGCACCGGATCATCGGGTCGGTGGCGGTCCGGCTGGTGAAGGCGGGGCGGTGGCCGGTGACGGTCGTGCCGTAGCGGTCGCGCGCAGCAGCAGCGGGGTGGGCAGCAGCAGGATCCCGGCCAGGGCGATCGCGGCGCGCGGGCCGTTGAGCGCGGCCGGCAGGCCCCCACAGCGCGGTGAGCGCGGCGGTGGTGGCCCTGCTCGTGACGGACCAGGCCGCCAGGGTGCGGGCCACCCGGTCGTCCGGGGTCCGTTCGAGCCGTTCGGCGGCGAGGACCGGGCTGAACACGCCCGAGCAGGTGATGAGGCCCAGTTCGAGGACCATCACCAGGGCCAGGCCGGGGACGCCGGGCGCCGGACGAGGGCCAGGCCCACCGACCAGCAGGCGCGCAGCACGCCGACGGTGAACAGCACCCGGCGCCTGCCGTGGCGGGCGACCAGCGGCCGGGCCCCCGAGGGCCTTGCGGCGACCCGGGTGCTGGACGAGCCGCTGGAGCTGCTGACCGGCCCGGGGCACGCGCCGGCCGGGGCGGGCGCGGTGGCCCCGGCGGACCTGGCCGGGCACCGGATCTGGATGCCGGGCATCGTGGACGGCACCGAGTGGGCCGCCTACTACGCGGCCCTGGCCGACGCGTTCGGGCTGACCATCGATTCGGTGGGGCCCGACTTCGGCATCGAGGCGCTGTTGGACGCGGTCACCGACTCCTCCGCGCCGGCCACCTTCGTCGGCGCGCAGACCCGTCTCGTCTGGCCCGCCGGGCACGATCTGCGCCGGATCGCGCTCACCGGTCCGACGCCGGTCTACCCGCACTGCCTGGTCCGGGACGCGGCCAACGCCCATCCCGGTCTCGCCGCCCTGCGCGCCCACCTCGCGGGCCCGTCGCCCGCCCCGGCCGGTGCAGGCGCGTGGACACCGGACTGGGCCGTGCGTGGCGTCTTCCGTCCGGGACCGCCCTGAGCCATCATGATCCGCCGTCAGCCGTTTGCCGTCGGCTAAGAGGTGAGGCGCATGGCCAGGCTCCGCGCAGGTGAAGGAATTCTCCGCCGCAAACCCATCGAACACATCGAGGAGACCGAACTCGGCGAGGGCCCCCGGCTCGAACGCTCGCTCGGGTTGTCGCAGCTCACCGCCATCGGCGTGGGCGGCATCATCGGAGCGGGCATCTTCACCCTCGCCGGCACCGTCGCCAACGGCACGGCGGGCCCCGCGGTGCTGGTGTCGTTCCTGATCGCCGGTCTGGCGAGCGCCTGCGCCGCGCTGTCCTACGCCGAGTTCGCGGGCATGATCCCCAAGGCGGGGTCGGCGTACACGTACGGCTACGCGGTGCTCGGCGAGTTCGCCGGCTGGTTCATCGGCTGGGACCTGCTGCTGGAGTACACGGCGATCGTGGCCGTGGTGGCGATCGGCATCTCGGGCTACTTCGGGTTCCTGGTCGAGCAGATGGGCGCGAAGCTGCCCGCCTGGATGCTCGGGGCGCCGGGGACGGGGGCCGGGCACCGGGTCGACCTGTTCGCGGTGGTGCTGTGCCTGCTGATCGCCTGGCTGCTCACCCTGGGCATCCGCAGCGCGGCCCGCTTCGAGACCGTCGTGGTCGCGGTGAAGGTGCTGGTGGTGCTGGTGGTGATCGGCGTGGGCTTCTTCCACATCGACACGGCGAACTACCACCCGTTCTTCCCGTTCGGTGTCAGCGGGGCGTTCACGGGCGCCGCGACGGTGTTCTTCGCGGTCTTCGGGTACGACGCCATGTCGACCGCGGCCGAGGAGTCGAAGGACGCCCAGCGGCACATGCCGAAGGCGATCATCTACTCGCTGGCGATCTCGATGGTGCTGTACGTGCTGGCCTGCCTGGTGCTGACCGGCATGCAGAACTACAAGGACATCGACCCCGAGAGCGGGTTCTCCTCGGCCTTCAAGTCGGTGGGCCTGGGCGGCCTCGCCAACGTGATCGCGGTCGGCGCCATCATCGGCATCCTGACGGTCATGTTCACCTTCATGCTGGGCGTGACCCGGGTGTGGTTCTCGATGTCCCGTGACGGGCTGCTGCCGGCCTGGTTCGCCAAGACGCACCCGACCCGGCACGTGCCGACCCGGGTGACCTGGATCGTCGGGGTGGGCTCGGCGCTCATCGCGGGGTTCGTCCCGATCGGCGAGGCGGCGGAGCTGACCAACATCGGCATCCTGCTGGCGTTCGTCGTGGTGTGCACGGCCGTGATCGTGCTGCGCTACCGCCGGCCGGACCTGCCGCGCGCCTTCCGCACCCCGTGGATGCCGTTCCTGCCCGCGCTGGGCGTCGTCTTCTCGATCTGGCTGATCACGTTCCTGCAGTGGCAGACGTGGGTCCGGTTCGTCGTGTGGTTCCTGATCGGCTGCGTGATCTACTTCGGCTACTCCTACCGCCGCTCCGCGCTCGCCCGGCCGCCCGCCGGGTGATCAGTCCCCCATGACCAGGCCGTCGGCGGCGGCGCCCCGGCTGAACACCACGTCCCGGATGCGGTCACGCACCCCCTGCAGCTCGGCGCCGCCGGCGATGGCCCGGCCGAGGTCCAGCACCCGGCCGGCGTCGAGGTCGTACATCTGCGGGACGAACTCGGCCCGGGTGACCTGCCAGCGGTCGCCGGGGTTGGCGGGCGCGGTGAAGGTGAAGCGGCCGACCGTCGACTCGTTGCCGCGCGAGTCCTGCACGCCCCTGCGGTTGTACATCTCGCCTGCGACCTGGTCGCCCATGCCGTAGACCACCCAGGTGCCGTTGACCTTCTCGTAGGCCTGCGGCACGTGGGCGTGGCTGCCGAGGATCAGGTCGATGTCGGGGCGGCCGTTGGTGGTCGAGGCGGTGAGACGCCGGGCGAGTTCGAGCTGCGTGCCGTCCGGGGCCTCCTCCCACTCGGTGCCCCAGCGCACCGAGACGACGACCACGTCGGCGCCCGCGAGCCGGGCGGCCCGGGCGTCGGAGATCATCCGGTCCGCGTCGATGAGGTTGACCGCCCAGGGCTGCCCGGCGGGCATCGGGTGGCCGTCGGTGCCGTAGGTGTACGACAGGTGCGCGACCCGGGCCGGGCCCGCCTGGAGCATCGTGACCGAGTGCGCCTCGGCCTCGGTGCGGGCGGTCCCCGAGTGCCGCAGCCCGGCCCGGTCCATGGTGTCCAGGGTGCGCCGCAGGCCCGGGGCGCCGTCGTCCAGGACATGGCTGGAGGCGGTCGAGCAGCCGTCGTAGCCGGTCGCGGTGAGGCCGGCGGCGAGCTGCGGGGGCGCCTTGAAGTCCGTGAAGCCGCGGTCGGCGCCGTAGACGGTCTCCAGGTGGCACAGCGCCACGTCGGCGCGGCGGACCACGGGTTCGGCGCCGGCGAGCATCGGGCGGAAGTCGTAGCCCCGGCCACCCGCGTCGAAGCCCGCCCGCTCGATCACGGAGGCGTGCGGCAGCACGTCACCGGTCGCGACGAGCGTGAAGTCGCGGACGACGGGCGGCGGCGCCGGGCGGCCCGGGCTCGCGGACTCGTGCCGCACCTGGTTCTGGCAGGCCGCCCCGGCGGCGAGGAGGGCGGTCAGGGCCAGCGCCACCTGGTGTCTGCGTCCGATCATCAGCTCACCCCAGGGTCGTCGTCGTCTGTGCGGACGTCTTATTTACCGACAAAGCCTTGACGGGCATATGGGTATGAAACCGACCCCCGACGCAAACAACCCGAGCACCCGAATTAACCCATCCGGTGCTCTCCCCGTACGGCGGAAGGTCACGCGTGCGACCGTTCACCGCCGCGATCGACCGTCCGTCGCACAGCCGGGCGCGCCCCCTGTCCCCCGGCCGCCCCCTGCGCTGCGATACGGCCATGACGGCCGGAACCTCACTTCCCCCCGGGACGACGACCGCCGAGCACGAGCTCGCCGCGCTCCAGCGCGACCACGGCGGCCCCCTCTTCGCCCTGCTGCTGCGGCTGAGCGACGGGGACCGCCAGCGCGCCGAGGACCTCGTGCAGGAGACCCTGGTGCGCGCCTGGCAGCATCCCGAGGCCCTGCGCGCGGCCGACTTCGACTCCGTACGGCCCTGGCTGCTGACCGTGGCCCGGCGGCTCGCGATCGACGCGCGGCGGGCCCGGCGGGCGCGCCCCTGCGAGGTCGGAGACGAGGTGCCGGAGAACGCCCGGGTGACCGCCGACCACGCCGAGCGGGCCGCCGCGGCGCTCGACGTCCGGGAGGCTGTGAAGACACTCACTCCGGAGCACCGTGACGTCCTGGTGCTCGTGTACTTCCGCGGGGCCAGTGTGGCGGAAGCCGCGCGGGCCCTCGGGATCCCGCCCGGTACCGTGAAGTCGCGCGCTTACTACGCGCTGCGCGCCCTGCGCCGGGTTCTTCCGGGTTATGCGGCCGACCTGCGGTGAAACCGGGGCCTTGGTCAAACCTCGGTAAAGCGCCTTGCTGTGACCCCCGTTCGGGCAATGGGCTGTCCTCATCCGTGTTCCGGACGGGGCCGCCCACAACGGGTCCAGGGGTTCGGGCGACGCGCACGCACCGGAGGAAGG
The DNA here is from genome assembly GCF_033792105.1 of Streptomyces sp. WI03-4A. Classification (NCBI taxonomy): domain Bacteria; kingdom Bacillati; phylum Actinomycetota; class Actinomycetes; order Kitasatosporales; family Streptomycetaceae; genus Streptomyces; species Streptomyces sp. WI03-4A. The sequence continues at coordinate 74,564 of NZ_JARAUO010000018.1, read as the reverse complement.
CAGGAAGGGATGCTGCACAGAGGTCACGAGAGCACGGACGGCACCGGCGAGGGCGAACTCGCCGTCCCCATGGCCTGGCTGTACGCCGAGTACATCGCCGACGAACTGCTGCGCACCGGCGATCTGATGCCGCCGACGTCCTTCGAGTTCCGGGCCGGCCGGGACGCGCTGGCCCTGACGGTCTTCCTCTCCGACACCGACGGCGAGCTGTCCGGCATCCGGGTGATCTCGCAGCTGGAGAACTGGCTGTCCCTGACGGCGTACGACCAGCCGTGGCTGGAGTGGGTGGGCGAGCGGATGGCCGAACTGGCCGGTGAGGAGGCCGCGGCCGGCGCGCCGTCACCGGACCTGGCCCTGGCCGCCGAGGCCTGGCGCTGGCTGGAGGAGACCGAGCTGCTCGCGCCCGACCTGGACGCGGTGCCGGGCGGCGGCGCGGTGTTCGGAGAGGACGACGGGCCGAAGGTGTGGACCCCCGCCTGGCGGCTCGGACTGCCGCTGGGACACCTGGCCATCCACCTCTTCTGAGCCCCGGACCTGCCACGTTCCGGCCTCTTCGGATTTTTCTGCGATCCGGACCAATCCGCGGGCCGGGCCGCTCCGAATCTCCAGGTCACGATTCGGTGTGTGCCTTGAGTGATTCGGTTGTCGTCTGCGTACGGATGGGAGCAAGGAGTAACCCCACCCGCACCCATCGGCACGAGGATTCGGCATGAGGTCCCTGGAAAGGCATCGCGACGTCGGCGCGTACGCGCTCGGCGTGCTGGACGAGGCGGAGTCCTTCCGCTTCGAGGACCACCTCATGGAGTGCCCCCAGTGCGCGGCACAGGTGACCGAGTTCGGTCCCGCCGCACGGCAGTTGATGCTGTACCGCCGTGCCACGCCGCGCTTCGTGCACCCCATGGCCCAGCCCGGTCCCCGGCTGCTCGACCGGCTCCTGGGTGAACTGACGGTCCGGCATCGGGCCCGGCGCCGCCGCCTGCTGTACGGCCTGGCCGCCTCGGTGGTGCTCGCGGTGGCCGGACCGGCGGTCATGGCCTTCGCCGGGCACGGCGAGCCGGCCTCCCGGGTCACCGCGGCCACCGACCCCGGCACCGGCGTGTGGGCACGCGTGACCACCGAGGACGGGGACTCCGGCAGCCTGATGCGCTTGGAGGTCAAGGACGCCTCCGGCCCCCACTCCTGCCGGCTGGTCGTCGTGGGCCGCGACGGCTCCGAGCAGGTCGTCAGCGGCTGGTCCGTGGGCACCCGCGACACCGGTACGACCATGACGATGGCCGGCTCCACCATGCACCCGGACCAGATCGCCCACTACGACGTACGCACCACGGACGGGCAGCGGCTGGTCTCGCTCGACCCGAGCTGAGGCCGCGCGGGCTACTTGAGCAGTCGCGACAGGCGGCGGTCGGCGAGGGGTTTGCCGCCGGTCTGGCAGGTGGGGCAGTACTGGAGCGAGGAGTCGCTGAAGGAGACCTCGCGGATGGTGTCGCCGCAGACCGGGCACGGCTCGCCGGTGCGGCCGTGGACGCGCAGGCCGCTCTTCTTCTCCGCCTTCAGACGGCCGGCCGCGAGGCCGCGCGAGCGCTCGACCGCCTCCGTCAGGGTGGTGCGCAGCGCCTCGTGCAGGCGGTGCACCTCCTCGGGGGTGAGCGAGGCGGCGATCTTGTACGGGGACATCTTCGCCGCGTGCAGGATCTCGTCGCTGTAGGCGTTGCCGACCCCCGCGATCAGGCTCTGGTCGCGCAGCGCGCCCTTGATCCGGCGCCGCTCGTCCTTCAGCAGGGCCGCGAGCCGTTCCTCGTCGAAGTCCGCGGCGAGCGGGTCGGGGCCGAGGCGGGCGATGCCGGGCACCTCGCGCGGGTCCCGGACGACGTACACCGCCAGGCGCTTCTGGGTGCCGGCCTCGGTGAGGTCGAAGCCCTCGCCCGTCTCCAGCGCCACGCGCAGGGCGAGCGGGCCCTTGCCCGGGCGTGGCGGGCCGTCCGGCAGCCGGTCCCGCCACTGCAGCCAGCCCGCGCGGGCCAGATGGGTGACCAGGTGCGGTCCGCCGTCCGTCGCCAGGCCGAGGAACTTGCCGTACCGGTCCACGGCGGTGACCTCGCCACCCTCGACGGCGGTGAGCGGGGGGTCGAACGTCTTCAGGACGCTGATGGCCACCGGCAGCACCCGCACCACCCGGCGGCCGACCAGGTGCTCGGTGAGGAAGTCCTTCAGCGCTTCTACCTCGGGCAGTTCCGGCATACGTCCAGAGTGCCATCCGGCGCCGCCGGCGCACGGCCGCTCAGCCGCCGGCCCGCGTCCCGTCCGGCACCGCGAACTCGCACCACACGGCCTTGCCGCCGCCGCGCGCCTCGACGCCCCAGACGTCGGCGAGCCGGTCGACCAGGAGCAGCCCGCGGCCGGAGACGCCGTTCTCGCCGGCGTCCCGGCGGCGCGGCAGGGCGCTGGAGGAGTCCTCCACCTCGACCCGCAGCCGGCGGCCGCTGCCCTCCAGGACCCGCACGGTGACGATCGCGGAGCCCTCGGTGTGCATCAGGGCGTTGGTGATCAGCTCGTCGGCGACCAGCTCGATCTCGTCGGACCGGTCCCGGGCGCCCCAGGAACGGACCGCGGCCCGGATCATGTGCCGGGCCCGGGTGAGGGCCTCGGGGTCGCCGGGCGCCACGTGCTGCTGGAGCCGGCCGCCCGCCCGCGGGGCCTCGGGGGCGCGGCGGCGCAGCAGGAGCAGGGCCACGTCGTCGTCGCCGCCGCGTTCCTCGGCCATCTGGATCAGCCGGTCGGCGAGGTCGCGCACCTCCCCGGGGCCGCTGTCGATGAGGGCGGTCAGGGCGAGCATCCCGTCGTCGAGGTCGACGCCGGGCTGTTCGACCAGGCCGTCGGTGCACAGCAGCAGGGTGTGGCCGGGGTCGAGTTCCAGGGTGGAGACGGGGTATTCGAGGCGGCCGAACTCGGCGGACAGGCCGAGCGGCAGCCCGCCCTCGACGGTGACCCGCCGGCAGGTGCCGTCGGAGTGCCGGACGACCGGGTCGATGTGCCCGGCCCGGACCACCTGCACCACCCCGGTGGACAGGTCGGCCTCCGCGTACAGGCAGGTGGCGAAGCGGTCGGTGTCCAGTTCGCGCAGGAAGACGGAGGCGCGGGCCATCACGGTGGCCGGGGTGTGGCCCTCGGCGGCGTAGGCGCGCAGCACGATGCGCAGCTGGCCCATCACGGCCGCCGCGTGCGTGTCGTGGCCCTGGACGTCGCCGATGACGGCGCCGACCTTCTCGCCGGGCAGCGGGATCAGGTCGTACCAGTCGCCGCCGATGTCCCGGCCGAGGGCCCCGCCGACGGTGGCGGCGCGGTAGCGGACGGCCACGTCGGCGCCCCGCACGCTCGGGATGGTGCGCGGCAGCATGGCCTGCTGGAGGCCCTGGGCGAGGTCCTTCTCCTGCTCGTAGAGCATGGCGCGCTGCAGGCTCTGCGCGATGCTGCTGCCGAGCGCGACCAGCACATCGCGCTCCTCGCGCGAGAAGCCGCGCCGGTCGCTGTAGAGCAGGCCCACCGCCCCGATCGGCCTGGCCTGGGCGATCAGCGGCAGATAGGCGGCGGAGGTGATGCGCAGGCCGGTGATCTGCCCCCACAGCAGGGGAAAGCGGTCGGCGAACTCCTCGGGGGACTCGATGAAGCACGGGCTCAGGGTCCGCACCGCCTCGCTCATCGGGTAGGGCTCCTCGATACGGGTGACCCGGGTGCCGGGCACGAAGGTGCCGGCGGGGCCCTCGGCGACGAGCCGGATGCGGCCGGCCTCGACCAGGCCGAGGACCATGCTGGTGGAGCCGAGCAGGGTGAGGCCGTGGGTGTCCTTGACGACGTCGATGACGTCCTGGACGGTGCGGGCGTGGGCGAGGGCCGCCGTGGCGATCTGGACGACGTTGGTCTGCGCCCGCCGGGCGGCGACCTGCGCGGCCGTCTCCCGGCTCACCACCGCCTCGTCCAGCTCCTCGGTGGCGTCCCGCACGATGCCGATGATCCGCCGGGGGCGGCCGGTGCCGTCCCGCCGTATGTACCCCTGGGTGTGCGTCCAGCGCAGGGCACCGTCGCGGCGCCGGACGCGGAAGTAGGCGCCGTAGTTCTCCCGGCCGTCCTTGATGGCCTGGGCCACCAGGGCGTCGAGGCGGTGCCCCTCGGCGCGGGGCACCCGCACGGTCAGGCTCTCGGGGCGGCCGTCGTACTCCTCGGGGCGCAGGTCGAAGATCTCGTGCGCCTGGGCGTCCATGCTGAACAGACCGGTGTCCAGATCCCAGTCGAAGCTGCCCATGCGGTTGAGCGCCAGGATCGGATCCGGGTGGGCGGGCCAGTCCTCCGGGAGTGACAGGGCACTCGCTCCCCGATCAGCCATGCGCCCACCTTGCCAGGGTTTGTCCGATTCTTCGAGCGGGCGCCGGACCGGACGGGGGCGCCACCGGCGGGTGAGGGCGCCGGGCCGCCCGGGTTACGCGGGCGGAGCGGTGAGGTACACGCAGTGACGGGCCCTTCCCGCGCCGCTGGGGCCACTCGCCTCGCGGCGGCCACAATGGAGGCAGGAGCGCACGGCCGTGGACTGGTTCACCACACCCGACTACTGGCTGAGCCGGCTGGTCTTTCAGCGGGCTCTGGCCGCCGTGTACCTCGTCGCCTTCCTGACGGCGGCCCTCCAGTTCCGGCCCCTGCTGGGCACGCGCGGCATGCTGCCGATCCCGCGCTTCACGGCGCGGGTGCGGTTCCGGCGGGCCCCCAGCCTGTTCCAGCTCCACTACTCGGACCGGTTCTTCGCGGCCTGCGCCTGGGCGGGCTGCGCGGTGTCGGCGGCCCTGCTGGCGGGGGCGGACTCGCTGCTGCCGCTGTGGGCCGCGATCCTGCTGTGGCTGGTGCCGTGGGCGCTGTACCTGTCGATCGTCAACGTGGGCCAGACGTGGTACGCGTTCGGCTGGGAGTCCCTGCTGCTGGAGACGGGGTTCCTGGCCGCGTTCCTCGGCAACGACGAGGTCGCGCCGCCCGTCGTCGTGCTGTTCCTGCTGCGCTGGATCCTGTTCCGGGTCGAGTTCGGAGCCGGGCTGATCAAGCTGCGCGGCGACGCCTGCTGGCGCAAGCTGACCTGCCTGTACTACCACCACGAGACCCAGCCGATGCCGGGACCGCTGAGCTGGTTCTTCCACCATCTGCCGGGGCCGCTGCACCGGGCGGAGGTGGCGGCGAACCACCTCACGCAGCTGGTCGTGCCGGTGCTGCTCTTCACGCCCCAGCCGATCGCCTCGGCCGCCGCCGCCCTGATGATCGTCACCCAGCTCTGGCTGGTGGTGTCCGGGAACTTCTCCTGGCTGAACTGGATCACCGTCGTGCTGGCCCTGTCCGCGCTCCGGCTGCCCACCGGCGCGCCGTCCGTGCCCGCGGCGCCGCTCTGGTACGAGGTGGTCGTGCTCGCGGTGGCCGCGCTGCTGCTCTTCCTGAGCTACCACCCGGTGCTGAACATGGTCTCCCGGCGCCAGGTCATGAACCGCTCCTTCGACCCGCTGCACCTGGTGAACACCTACGGGGCGTTCGGCAGCGTCAGCCGGGTCCGCTACGAGGTGGTCGTCGAGGGCACGCTGGACGACGTCCCGCGCGAGGACTCCGACTGGCGGGAGTACGAGTTCCGGGGCAAGCCCGGCGACCCCCGGCACTGGCCCCGCCAGTTCGCGCCCTACCACCTGCGCCTGGACTGGCTGATGTGGTTCGCCGCACTGTCCCCCGCCTACGCCGGCGACTGGTTCGGCGGCCTGGTGGAACGGCTGCTGGAGAACGACCGCGACACCCTGAGACTGCTGCGCCGCTCCCCCTTCCCCCCGGACACCCCACCCCGCCACATCCGCGCCCGCCTCTTCCGCTACCGCTACACCACCTGGCGCGAACTGCGCGAGACGGGCGCGTGCTGGGACCGGACGTACGTACGCGAGTATTTGCCACCGACGAGACTCGCGTCGGCGGCGCGGCGGTCCTAGCGGGCGGTGGCCGCAATTCACGCGCGGCGAGGCGGAGCGGACGGCCTCACCCGTCGTGCGGATCACCGACGCCGGTGCCGGTGGGGTCGGGCACAGCCTCGGGGAGCAGGCCTGTGGTGTGGAGGTCGTGCCAGAAGGCGGGTGGGACCCGGGTCGTGAACTGGTCGGCGCAGTCGTGCACTTCCGCGGCCGAGCGGGCGCCGGCCAGGACGGTGACGACGGCCGGGTGCGCGGCGCAGAAGGCGAGGGCGGCGGCGCGCAGGGTGATGCCGTGCCGCTCGGCGACGGCCGCCAGACGCCGTGCGCGCTCGACCAGTTCCCGGGGCGCGCGGCCGTAGTCGTACGGCGCCGCGGGCCCGGGGTCCGCGAGCAGGCCGGAGTTGAAGGCGCCGCCGATGACCACGGACACGCCGCGCGCGGCGGCCTCGGGCAGCAGCTCGTGCGCCGCGCTCCGGTCGAGCAGGGTGTAGCGGCCCGCGCAGAGGACGACGTCCACGTCGGTGTCGCGGACGAACCGGGTCAGCATCTCCGCCTGGTTCATGCCCGCGCCGATCGCGCCGACGAGGCCTTCCGACCGCAGCCGCTCCAGGGCCGGGTAGGCCTCGCGGAACGCCTGCTCGGCGTGGTCGTCGGGGTCATGGAGGTAGACGACGTCGACCCGGTCGAGGCCGAGCCGTTCCAGGCTGGCCTCCAGGGTGCGGCGGACGCCGTCGGCGCCGAAGTCCCAGACGCGGCGCAGGCTGGCCGGGACGGCGAAGCCGTGTGCCAGGTCGTCGCCGGTGCCGTCGGCGGGTTCGAGCCGGCGGCCGACCTTGGTGGAGACGGTGAACGCGGCCCGGTCGTACTCCCGCAGGGCCGCGCCCAGGCGCCGTTCGGACAGACCGAGTCCGTAGTGGGGCGCGGTGTCGAAGTAGCGGATGCCGCGCCGCCAGGCGGCGCGCACCGCCTCGTGCGCCCGCTCGTCGTCCACCGGGGTGTAGAGATTGCCGATCCCGGCGGCGCCGAAGCCGAGCGGGCTCACCTCGACGCCGCTGCGGCCGAGGACCCTCACGTCTGCACCGGGGGCAGCGGCGCCGCCTCGGGACGGCCGCCCTGCGTCTCGGACCAGGCACGCAGTTCGTTCGCGCCGACCTCCTCGACCACGGTCTGCAGCGCCTGCCGGGCCGCGTGGTCCCGCTCGGCCGGGGGCAGCAGCAGGTAGCGGTCGAGTGCCCGGCGCAGCGCCTCCCGCGCCTGCGCGGCCAGCACCCAGCGCGACCCGGCGCCGTAGAGCTGGCGCATTCCGGTGAAGAAGACCGCGCCGCCCGCGATCAGAGCCGTGAGCCACGCGGGGGCGTGCAGACCGGCGGCCACGACCGTCACCGACGTGCTCAGGAGAGCACCCAGTTCGGTGACGTGGTGCAGCCGCCTGGCCCGCTCGCAGGCCCGCGCGTAGAACGCCAACTCCCGCTGGGCGAGGGCCAGCAGCGGGTCAGGCTCCGCGGCCCAGGAGTGGTCGGGGACCCTTCTTCGTCTCATCCGCACATCATCGTGGCAGCGGCGGGCCCGGGAGAAGCCCGGACGGCGGGCGGGGCGGGCCAGGACGGCGGGGGCGACCTTCCAGACCCCGCCCCGCCCCCGCCCGCCGTCGGCTCACGCCCTTCGCAGCCGCAGGGTCATCAGCTCGAAGGGCCGCAGCCGTACGGTGATCCGGTCGCCGTCGCGCGCGGGTGGCTCGGCCTCGCCGGCCGGTCGTTCCAGCAGGTCCGTCACGGTGTGGTCCGCGACCGGGAAGCCCAGGTCCAGGGTGGCCTCGGCCCGGCCGCCGTGGGCCTCGTGGAAGCGGACCACGACGTCGCCGCTGCCGTCGTCGGCCAGCTTCACGGCGGTCACCACGACCGCCGGGTTGTCGACCGTGACCAGTGGGGACACCGTGCCGGCACCGTTCGCGCGCCGCTCGGGCAGGTTGATCCGCCAGCCCTCGCGGACCGCGTCGGCGATTCCCGCGCCGGGCACCAGCGCGTGCCGGAAGCGGTGCACGCCCTGGTCGGTCTCGGGGTCGGGGAACCGCGGGGCGCGCAGCAGCGACACCCGGACCGTGGTGGTCGTGCCCCGGTCGCCCCGGGGGCGGACGGTGCGGGTCACGTCGTGGCCGTACGTCGAGTCGTTGACGACCGCGACGCCCCAGCCGGGTTCCTCCAGGTGCACGAAGCGGTGGTTGCACGCCTCGAACTTGGCCGCCTCCCACGAGGTGTTGGTGTGGGTGGGCCGGTGGAAGTGCCCGAACTGCGTCTCGGACGCGTACCGTTCGGCGTGCAGATCCAGCGGGAAGGCCAGCTTCAGGAACTTCTCCGTCTCGTGCCAGTCGACCTCCGTGTCCAGCACCATCCGCCGCTCCCCCGCCGGCAGCGACAGCACCTGGGTGACCCGGGACGCGCCGAAGGACCGTACGACCCGCACCGAGGCGCCGTCCTCGCCCGCCGTCACCGCGTCGGCGTCCGTGAGGTCCGTGACCGTGTTCCGGTAGAACTCGTCCACGTCCCAGGCGTCCCACATGTTCGGGAAGTCGGCGTGCAGCTGGAGCAGGTTGGCCGCCGCGCCGGGAGCGATCGTCTCGCGCCCGGCCGCCAGGTCGCGGGCGGAGACGACCAGGCCGCGGGCGTCGATCTCGATCCGCAGCAGGCCGTTGTCCAGGACGTGCCCGCCGTCCGGGCGGGGCAGGAGCGTCGTCGCGTCCTCCGTCCGCGCCGTCGCCGCCCCGCCGGCCGGGACACCGGCGCGCGGGTGCGGGGCGGCGTTGAACACCAGCGGTGTGTCCCCCTCGCCCGCGAGGGCGCGCTGCGCGGCCCCGACGATCCCCTCCAGCTCGGCGGCGACCCGCTCGTACGTCGCCCGCGCCTCCCGGTGCACCCAGGCGATGGAGGAGCCGGGCAGGATGTCGTGGAACTGGTGCAGCAGGACCGTCTTCCAGATCCGGTCCAGGTCCTCGTACGGGTAGCGGAACCCGGTGCGCACGGCCGCGGTCGCCGCCCACAACTCCGCCTCGTACAACAGGTGTTCGCTGCGCCGGTTGCCCTGTTTGGTCCTGGCCTGGCTGGTCAGGGTGGCGCGGTGCAGTTCGAGGTACAGCTCGCCGACCCAGACCGGCGGGTCCGGGTACTCCGCCTCGGCCTTCGCGAAGAACGCGGCGGGGGTCTCCCAGGCGACGGTCGCCGAACCCTCCAGGTCGCGCAGCCGGGCCGCCTTGGCGACCATCTCGCGGGTCGTGCCGCCGCCCCCGTCGCCCCAGCCGGTGGGCGCCAGCGAGTGCCGGGCGCGGCCCTTGTCCCGGAAGTTGCGGGCCGCGTGGGCGATCTCGGCGCCCTTCATCGAGCAGTTGTAGGTGTCGACGGGCGGGAAGTGGGTGAAGATCCGGGTGCCGTCGATGCCCTCCCACTGGAAGGTGTGGTGCGGGAACCGGTTGGTCCGGGACCAGGAGATCTTCTGCGTCAGCAGCCACTTGGAGCCGGCCGCCCTGATGATCTGCGGCAGGCCGGCGGCGAAGCCGAAGGTGTCGGGCAGCCACGCCTCCTCGTTCTCGATGCCGAACTCGTCGAGGAAGAACCGCTTTCCGTGCACGAACTGACGGGCCATCGCCTCCGAGCCCGGCATGTTGGTGTCCGACTCCACCCACATCCCGCCGGCCGGCACGAACCGCCCGCCCGCCACCGCCTTCTTCACCCGGGCCCACACCTCGGGCCGGTGCTCCTTCACCCACGCCCACTGCTGCGCCTGGGACATGGCGAAGACGAAGTCCGGCTCGTCGTCGAGGAGCGCGGTCATGTTGGACGTCGTACGGGCCACCTTGCGCACGGTCTCGCGCAGCGGCCACAGCCAGGCCGAGTCGATGTGCGCGTGCCCGACGGCGCTGATCCGGTGCGCGGACGGCACCGCGGGGGCGGCCAGCACGCCGGTGAGCCGCTCCCGGGCCCGGTCCGCCGTGCCGTTCACGTCCTGGAGGTCCACCGCGTCCAGCGCCCGGTCGACCGCGCGCAGGATGTCGTGGCGGCGCGCGGAGTCCTCGGGCAGCTCGGCCATCAGCTCGCCCAGCACCTCCAGGTCGAGCACCAGCTGCCACACGGTCTCGTCGAAGACGGCGAGGTCCATGCGGGTGAGTGTGTACTGCGGCTCGTGCCCGGCGGTGGCCAGGTCGCCGAGCGGGGTGGGCCGGAACGGGCGGTAGTCGAGGACGACGGGGTTGGAGGCGGCCTCGACGTGCAGGGACACCTCCTCGCCGCCGGCGGCGGGCGCGGCGACCCGCACCCACTGGTTGCGCGGGTTGAGCCCCTTCACCGGTGTGCCGTCGGGGCGGTAGACCAGGCCCTCGCACTGGAACCCGGGCATGTTCTCGTCGAAGCCCAGGTCGAGCAGCGCCTCCACGGTCCGGCCCGCCCACGCCTCGGGCACGGTGCCGGTCACCGTGAACCAGCTCGTGCCCCACGGGGCACCCCACCGGGCGCCGACCTCGATCGGCGCGGGCTCGGCCGCCAGCCCCTCCGCGACCGGTACCGGCTCGCCCGGGGCGTGCCAGACGGCGACTCGCAGCGGCACGGACTCGGGGTACACGGCGGGGCGGATGCGTTCGTCGAGGACGCGCCGGAGGCGGGCTTCGACCAGCGTGCGGTCGTCATGCATGTGGGGTGCTCCCTGCTGGGGTGTCCGGGGTGATTACCAGGTGTGGGTGACGGTCACGGGAGTCGAGGCGTTGTAGAGCTCCCCCACGGCGCGCAGTTCGAACCGTGCTGCGCTCTCGCCCGGCTCGGGCCGCGCACCGGCGACGAAGAAGGCGCGCTGGCAGGTGCCGCCGAGGAAGCGGCGGGTTCCGTCGGGCAGCACGCGGTGCACGGTGTAGTGGCGGACGGGACCCGGGGCGGCGTTCCAGGCGAGGCGCAGGTCGCCGCCGTCCGCCGCGGTGACCCGGGCGCCGGAGGGCGCGGCGGGCGGTCCGGCCGTGTCGCGGACGGCGAGCGCGCCGAGCCGCCAGCGCACCGGTGAGCCGCCGCCGGTGAGCCGGACCCCGAGGGCGTGCACGGTGCCGGAGAGACGGGTGAGCGGTACCTCCACCGTCCGCCAGCCGTTGACGGAGGTCGTGCGGCACGCCCGGCCGCCCGGGTCCACCGGCAGGTACCGGTACGGCGGTGCCGCCCCGGGCGCCGCCGGTTCGCCGGTCGCGACGGCCAGTTCGACGTCCGCCTCTCCGGCCTCGGCCTTGTAGGTCAGTTCGGCCACGGTGTCCCGGGTGATCGGCAGCCGGGTCGCGTACAGGTCCAGCACCGCCGGCCGGTCCAGGGCGCCGGCGACCAGCACACTGCTCCCGCCACGCCAGGCGTCCTCGAAGTCGAAGGAGACGGCGGGCCGCTCCCCCGCCGTCCGCACCGTCCAGCGCCGCGCGGGCAGCCGGTCCTGGAGCCCGAGGTGGTTCCAGGGCGCGTCCGAGGTGACCGCTCCGGCCTCGTACCAGCGCAGCCCGTGCCCGGTGTTGAACACGCTCGCGAACGGCACCGAGGACACCGTCGAGCGGTCCGCCACCGACACGGCGGGCGCCCGCCACGGATCGGTCGCGTCCGGTCGCGCCGGGTCCAGGGACCGGCCGGTCCAGAACCGGTCGTCGGCCGCGTGGAAGTCGGCGGGGGAACGCCGGTCGGCCGGCAGGTGGTTGCGGGTCCACTCGGGCCGGTAGAAGCCGACCGAGGCGACGTGGGGCTTGCCGGCGGGGACGATCGCGTCCCAGTCCACCGGGGTGTCCGGGCCGTTCGACTCGACGTCGACGCCCGCCCACAGCGCGTACCGGCTGCGTCCGAGCTGCCCGGCCTCGGTCCCCGAGGCGGCGAGGGTGGCGGCGCTCCAGCGGAAGTCGACGAACATGTCGTCGGCGGCCTGGAAGAACGCCTGGTTCTGGCTGTCCAGGGCGCCCTGCCAGGCGACCGTGCCGTTGACGGTCATCGCGTCGTACCAGGTCACCCGCTGCCCCCGGGCGGCAGCGAGCGTCCTCAGCTCCTTGACGAAGCCGAGCATCGCGGTGCCGAGCGCGGTGTTCCCGCCGCCGGTCTCGGCGTTCACGAACCAGCCGTCGAAGCCGTACGCCGCCGCCACCGCGACGAGTTGCGCGGCGAGCGGGAAGTGCCCGGCGGCGTCCTGCTCGACGAGGTCGCGGGTCCAGCGGAGCTGCCCGCCGTAGGCGGTGGGCGGCAGGAAGACGTTGCCGAGGACGGGCACGCCGTGCCGGTGGGCGGCGTCCACGACCGGGGCGTTCGGCGCCAGGATCAGCCCCTCGCCCGCGGAGCCGCCCCAGAACACCAGCTCGTCGAGGTAGGCCCAGTGGGTGAGGGCGTAGTAGTCGGCGTCCGCCGCGCCCTGGGAGGGGTTGGCGGAGGTGGGCCCGAAGGAGACCAGGGCCTGGACGCGGGCCTGTCCCGTGCGGGCGGTCGGGTTCGCCGGGGTCGGGGTGAAGCGGGGGGCGAGCGGGACGGACGCGGCGTTGAAGGCGAGGTCGGGGTCGTCGGCCGCCCGCCAGGTCTTCAGGCTGCGCCAGGTGATGCCGGGGCCGGGGCTCCCGGCGGGCAGGGAGTCCGGGTACCAGTAGGAGGCGTACGGCGGGGTGGCGGCGGCCCGGGCCCGGCCGGCCGCGAGGGCGGGCACGGGGCCGAGAGCGGGCACGGGGGCGAGGGCAGCGGCGGTGGCCGCGGCGAGGACGGTGCGTCTGGTGGGGTTCACGAGCTGGGGCCTCCGGGTGGGGTGGGAAGGAGTACCTGGCCGGGAGTGACGACTTCGGTGATGCCGCGGGCGGTGAGGTGTTCCTTGTCGTCCGCGTGGGTGTCCAGGACGGTGGTGGGGCGGGCCCCGTCGGCGACCAGCCGGAAGAAGGCGTCGAAGACGGGTCCGCCGGGTGCGCAGCGGGAGCGGCGGGCGGGGTCCGCGGGGACGACGAGGGCCGTGGTGCGGGTGGCGGCCGGCCGGTGGGGCGCGTGGGCCGCGTCGGCCAGCACGCGGGCGATGCCCTTGGGCCGCCGGTCGCTGGTGAACAGGCCGAGTCCGTATTCGAGTTCGGGGAAGTCGGCGAGTTCGCGGGAGACGTCGTACGAGCACCACCAGGTGACGCCCCACAGGTCGGGGCAGTCCAGGACGTTGCGGACGGTCGCCTCGGTGAAGGCCGCCGCGTGCTCGGCGGGCACCAGGGGCGCCGGCGCGCCGACCTCCTGGAGCCAGACGGGCCGGTGCGGTTCCTCGGCCCATGCCTTGCTCAGTTCGACCAGGTAGGCGGCGTGGTGCTCGGTGGCCACGGAGGTGCGGCCGTGGCGCTGGGCGGTGCCGTTGAAGACCCAGGAGTGCACGGCGGTGAGGGCGCCGAGGCGGGCGGAGTGGCCGGGGGTGAAGGGCTGGTCGTCCTGGTACCAGGCGGCGTCGTACGAGGCGTGCAGGTGCGGCCGGTCGGGGGCACCCTCGGCGCAGGCGGCGAGCAGCCGGGTGAGCCAGCGCTCGGCGTCCTCGGGCGTGATGCGGTCGGGGTCCGGGTGCGGTCCGGCGGCGAACTGGTTGACCTCGTTGCCGAGGGTCATGCCGAGGAAGTTGGGCCGGTCGACGAGGGCCGCGGCCAGGGTGCGCAGGTAGGCGGCCTGGCCCTCGATGACGTCCGGGTCGGTGAAGAGGTTGCGCCGGTGCCAGGTGCGGGTCCAGGCGGGCAGGAAGTCGAAGCTGCTCAAGTGGCCCTGCAGTCCGTCGACGTTGACGTCCAGGCCGCGTTCGGCGGCCGCGTCGGCGAGCCGTACCAGGTCCTCGACGGCGCTGGGCCTGATCAGGGTGCGGTTGGGCTGGAAGTAGGGCCACAGCGGGAAGACGCGGATGTGGTCGAGGCCGAGGGCGGCGATCGCGTCCAGGTCGGCGCGCACGGCGTCGAGGTCGAAGTCGAGCCAGTGGTGGAACCAGCCCTCGCTCGGGGTGTAGTTGACGCCGAAGCGGACGGCAGCGGGCATGCGGTGTCCTTGCTCCTCGCGGGGGTACGGGCCGGGGGTACGGGCTCAGCCCTTGACGGCGCCCTCGCCGACCCCGCGGAAGAAGTACCGCTGGAGGCAGGCGAAGAGGGCGATGAGCGGGGCCACGGCGATGACGGTGCCGGCGGCGACCAGGCGTTCGTCGCCTGCGAAGGTGCCGTGCAGGTAGTTCAGGCCGATGGTGAGGGTGAAGCGGTCGGGGTCGCTGAGCACGATGAGCGGCCACAGGAAGTCGTCCCAGGCGCCCATGAAGGCGAAGATCGCGACGACCGCGAGGGTGCCCCTGACCGACGGCAGCGCGACGCGCAGGAACCGCTGCCAGGCGTCGGCGCCGTCGACGTAGGCGGCCTCCTCGATCTCGTACGGCAGGCCGCGGAAGGCGTTGCGCATCAGGAGCACGTTCATCGCGCCGACCGCGCCGGGCAGGACGACCCCGATGAGTGTGTTGTTGAGGCCGAGTTCCCGCATGGTCGTGAACTGGGCGATGACGATGCCCTCCACGGGGACCAGCATGGCCAGCACGAAGACGAGGGTGGTGGCGCGCCGGCCGCGGTAGCGCAGCCGGGCGAGCGCGTACCCGGCGAGCGCGGAGCCGGCGCAGTTGGTCACGACGCTCGCGCTCGCGACCTTCAGCGAGTTGAGGGCGTAGTCCCAGACCGGGATGGTGTCGGCGACCCGCTCGTAGTTGTGCAGGGTGGGGTGGGCGGGGAGGAAGCCGGGCGGTGAGCTGAAGATGTCCTCGGTGGGCCCCTTGAGGGAGGTGGAGAGCTGCCAGAGGAAGGGTCCGACGGTGAGGGCGAGCACGACGAGCAGCAGCAGGTAGCGCAGGACGAGTTCGCCGGGCCGGACGCGGCGGCCGTGTTCGTCGGTGATCCGGGGCTCCCGGGCGGCGGTCGGTGCGGCCGGGCGCGTGGTGCGCGGCGCTTTCTCCAGGAGGCTCATGACTCCTCCCTCCGGTCCGCCCGCAGCACCAGCAGCATCAGGGCGACGGTGACCGCGAACACGACGACGGAGAGGGCGGAGGCGTAGCCGACGCGGCCGGTCAGACCGGTGCCGGTGCGCTGGACGAGCATGACGAGGGTGGTGTCCTCACCGGCCGGACCGCCGCTCGGGCCCGCCATCAGGTAGACCTCGGAGAACACCTTGAAGGCGGCGACCGAGGAGAGCGCGGCGACGAGCACCATGGTGGAGCGGACGGCGGGCACGGTGACCGTGAGGAAGCGGCGGACCGGGCCGGCGCCGTCGACGGCGGCCGCCTCGTGCAGTTCGCGCGGTACGTTCGCCAGCGCCGCCAGGTAGATGATCATGTAGTAGCCGAGCCCCTTCCACACGGTCACGGCCATGGCGCTCAGCAGGAGCAGCCACTGGTCGCTGAGGAAGCCGACCCGCCCCACGCCCACGGCCTCCAGGAGGGAGTTGACCAGCCCCCGTTCGTCGAGCAGCCACACCCAGATCAGCCCGACGACCACGATGGAGGCGACGACCGGGGTGTAGAAGGCGGACCGGAAGAAGGTGATCCCGGGGATGTTCCTGTGGACCAGCAGGGCGAGCAGCAGCGGCAGGATCACCAGGGCCGGTACGACGCCGGCGATGTAGAGCGTGCTGTTGCGCAGACCGGTCCAGAACATGTCGTCGTGCAGCAGTTCGCGGTAGTTGGCGAGGCCGACGAAGCGGCCCGGGACCAGCGTGCGGCGGTCGGTGAAGGAGTTCACCACGGTCGACACGAACGGGTAGAGCACGAAGGCGCCGGTGACCAGCAGGCCGGGCGCGGCGAACAGCCAGGGACTGGTCGGCAGTTGCCGCCGTGTCCGGGCCGGGGCGGTGGGGGCGGCCATGGTCAGCCCTGCTGCTTCAGCAGCTGGTCGCACGCCTTGACAGCGTTGTCGAGAGCCGCCTCGGGGCTCTCCTTGCCCTGCAGGGCCTTGGCGACCTCGTTGCGCAGCGCGGTCTTCATCTGCTCGCTGAACAGCACCGGCGTGTAGTTGACCGCGCTCTTCAGGGACTTGGCGGCGGCGACGCGTACGCGGGTCTCGTCGGTGCCGTCCTCCTGGGTGAAGTAGGGGTCGTCGAGGGAGCCGGCGGTGCTGGGGAAGATGGCGACCTTCTTGGCGAAGGACATCTGGTTGTGCGCGTCGGTGACGAAGTGGGCGAAGGCGACGGCGGCCGGGGTGTGCTTGGTGCGGGAGTTGACCATCACGCCCATGACGTACATGTTGACGTGGCCGGTGCTGGTGATCTGGTCGGTGATCCCGATGTTCTTGTAGAGGCCCGGTGCCTGCTTCTTGAAGTTGCCGAGATCCAGGGCGCTGCCGGGGTTCATGGCGACGGCCTCGGTGAGGAACTTCTTCCCGGAGGACTCCGGGGTGGCGGTCAGCGCCTGCGGGTCGAGCGCCTTGGCGTCGTACAGCTCCTTGTACCTGGTGAGGAGTTCGACCCCCTTGGCGTCGTCGAAGGCGAAGCCGGTGCCTTCCTTGTTCATCAGCGGCACGCCGTAGCGTCCGAAGTCCTCGATGGTGGGCACGTTGGCGAGGGTGGAGACCTTGCCGTCGCTCGCCTTCGCCATCCGCAGGGCGTCGGCGAAGAGGTCGCCGTACGTCGTGGGGGGCTTGCTGGGGTCGAGTCCCGCCTTCTCGAACAGCGACTTGTTGTAGAAGAGCGGGCCGGTGTTCAGGTACCAGGGGAACGCCCAGGTACCGCTGAGCCCCGGCACCTGGTGGCTGGCCCAGGCTCCGTCGAGGTACTCGGGCCGGTACCTGGCGGCGGTCTTGTCGAGGTCGAGGGCGAGACCGGCCTTCGCCAGGGGCGCGACGAGGTCCGGGGAGACGTTGACGACGTCGGGCAGGGTGCCGCCGGCGGCGTCGGCGCTGATCTTGTCGGCGTAGCCCTCGGCGGGCTGGTCGACCCACTTCACGTGGGTGCCGGGGTACTTCTTCTCGAAGTCCGCTATCAGACCCTCGAAGTACGGCTTGAAGTTGGCGCGCAGGTTCCAGGTCTGGAAGGTGATGTCGCCCTCGACCTTGCCGGAGGCGTCGGCCGGGCCGCCGCCGTCGCCGCCCGAGCCGCAGGCGCTCAGCGGCAGGACGAGGGCGACGGCGGCGGCGGCGGCGAAGGTTCTGCGGGAGATACGCACGACGGCTGGGCTCCTTTGCGGTGGGGGACGGGCGGAAGGTGCCGGGCCAGACTGTGCCCACCGAATACCGGACGCGTCAATGGATTCGACCCAGCTAAAGTCATTAGTGACTCAAATGCCCTGCTCACAGCGGTTCTTGGGATCTGTTGCCGTCGATCGCTAATGCGCTTTAGAGTAAGTGCACTCAAGCGCATTAGCAGTTGGCCGGTACCGGCCTGTACGGAAGGGAGGGCGTGGGGTGCCGGAGAAGCGATCGCCCGCGCGCCGACCGACGATGAAGGACATCGCCCGCCGGGCCGGGGTCTCCGAGAGCGCGGTGTCCTTCGCCCTCAACGGCCGGCCGGGGGTCTCGGAGACCACCCGCGCGCGGGTCCACCGGGTCGCCGAGCAGCTCGGCTGGCGCCCCAGCACGGCGGCCCGCGCGCTCTCCGGCGAGGGCGTGGCCACGGTCGGCTTCGTGCTGGCCCGCCCGGCGGACACGCTGGGCGTCGACTCCTTCTTCCTCCACCTGGTCTCCGGTATCCAGGAGGTGCTCGCCGAGCGCCACCTCGGCCTGCTCTTCCAGGTGGCCCGGGACGTGGCCGACGAGTGCGCGGTCTACCGGCGCTGGTGGGCGGAGCACCGGGTGGACGGCGTCCTGGTGGTCGACCCGCGCGCCGAGGACCCGCGCCCCGACCTGCTGGACGAGCTCGGCCTGCCCGCCGTGGTCATCGGCGGCGCCCCCGACGTGCGCCACCCCGGCCTGTCCACGGTCTGGGCGGACGACGCGGGCGCGATGGCCTCGGTCGTCGACGAGCTGACGGCGCTCGGCCACCGCCGGATCGTGCACATCGCGGGCCTCCCGGGCCTCGCCCACACCCAGCGCCGGGTCGCCACGCTCCGCGCGCAGGCGGAGCGCCGGGGTCTGACCGGGGTGCGCTCGGTGACCACCGACTACTCCGACACGGAGGGCGCCGCCGTGACCCGCCGCGTGCTCGGCGGCTCCGCTCCCCCGACGGCGCTGATCTACGACAACGACGTGATGGCCGTGGCCGGCCTCGCCGCCGCGGCCGAACTCGGCTTCGCCGTACCCCGTGACGTCTCCCTGGTGTCCTGGGAGGACTCGGCCCTGTGCCGCATGGTCACCCCGCGGCTGTCGGCACTGTCCCGCGACAGCGCCGCGTTCGGCCGCACGGCGGCCCGCGAACTCCTGGCCCTGCTGGACGGCGAACCGGCCCGCTCGGTCGGCGTACCGGTCCCCCACCTGACGAGCCGGGCCAGCACGGCTCCCGCCGTCCGCCCGGAGGAGCCGCCCGTGTGAAGTCCGGAGCCTGCCGAACCGGCGGCCTCTCGACGTGGCGCGCGGGACCGTGCACAGTTCTGCCTGCGTACCGACGGGTACGCTCCCGCGCAGCGGAGAACAGCGTCGCCTTCGAGGAGCACCTGTGAGCAACTGGGCCGGCCGTACCGCCGCCGAGATCGCCGCCGCCGTCCGCGAGAAGCGGGCCACGCCCCGTGAGGTGGTGGCGGAGCACCTGGCGCGGATCGAGCGCCTGGACGGCGGGATCGGCGCGTTCCGCACGGTGTCGGCCGCGTCGGCGCTCGCCGCGGCCGACGAGGTGGCGGGGCGGCCCGATCTGGCCGAACTGCCGCTGGCGGGCGTGCCGGTGGCCGTCAAGGACAACCTCGCGGTGCGCGGTGAGTCCATGCGGGTCGGCTCGGCCGCCACGCCGGACACCCCGGCCGCCGAGGACCATGTCACGGTGGCCCGGCTGCGGGCCGCGGGCGCGGTGGTCGTGGGCCTGACGAACGTGCCCGAACTGTGCGTGTTCGGCACCACGGAGGGCGTGCACGGCACCGCCCGCAACCCGTGGGACACCTCCCGCACGGCGGGCGGCTCGTCCGGTGGCAGCGCGGCCGCCGTGGCGGCGGGGCTGGTGCCGCTCGCGCTGGGCAACGACGGCATGGGGTCGCTGCGCATCCCGGCGGCCAACTGCGGTCTGGTGACGCTGAAGCCGGGGCGCGGGGTGGTGCCGGCGGGCATCGGCGAGGGCGACTGGTTCGGCATGGCGGAGAACGGGCCGCTGGCCACCACGGTGGAGGATCTGCGGCTGATGCTGTCGGTCCTCGCCGACCACGCGTTCGCACGCCCGGAGCGACGGCCGTCGCTGCGCGTCGCCGTCGCGCTGCGCAGTCCGCTGGCCGGTGTGCGGATCAGCACGCCGTACACGACCGCGGTCCGGCAGGCGGCCGCGGTGCTGGCCGGGGCCGGGCACCTGGTCCGGCGGGCCGAGCCGCCCTATCCGCTCGACCTGGGGCTCACCTCGCTGCGGCACTGGACGGCCGGTACGGCCGTCGACGCCGAGGGCCTGGACCCGGCGCGGCTGACCCGGCGCACCCGGGTGCACGCGGCCGTGGGCCGCCGCTTCGTGGCCTCGGCCCGCACCGGGGACGGGCGCGAGCGGCTGCGGGCCCGGCTGACGCCGTTCTTCACCGAGCACGACGTGCTGCTCACCCCGGCCCTCGCCCGCCGCTCGCCCCGGGCCGTCGCCTGGCACGAGCGGGGCTGGCTGCGCAACATCCTGGCGAACACCGCCTGTTCGCCGCTGACGCCGCCGTGGAACCTGACGGGCTGGCCGGCGATGTCGGTGCCGTTCGGCACCCTGCCCTCCGGCGCGCCCTGCGCGGTGCAACTGGCGGGCCGCCCCGGGACGGAGGACTCCCTGCTGGCCCTGGCCGACGAGTTGGAGAGCCTGCGTCCGTGGCGGCGGACGGCGCCCCTGGCGGACCCGGCGTAGCGGACCTCGTCGTGCCCGGCCCCGCAGCCTTCCCCCGTCAGTCGAGGGACTTGTGCATGATGTGCAGGCCCACTCTGCCGTGGCGGGGGTGGTCGTAGGCGCCCGGGACCGTGCCGAGGACGGTGAAGCCGAGCGACTTCCAGAGGGCGACGGCGGGGTTCGTCTCGACCACGGCGTTGAAGACCATGGCGTGGTAGCCCTGGGCCCGGGCCTCGCGCAGGACGTGCTCGGCGAGGGCGCGGCCGACGCCCCGGCCGGTGTGGTCGGGGTCGACCATGAACCCCGCGTTGGCCACGCCGGCGGCGGGTCCGCCGTAGTTCGGCGTGAGGTAGGCCGAGCCGACCACTTCCCCGGTGGGGTCCTCGGCCACGTAGACACGCTTGGCGGGACTCATCCACAGGGCGCGGGCCGTCTCCTCGGGGGTGCGGGGGTCCCAGGCGTAGGTCTCCGCGGCGGCGACGATGCGGTGCCAGAAAGGCCAGATCCGCGGCCAGTCCCCGGCCACGGCTTCTCGGATCGGCATGGGCGTGAGTCTGGCACGCCCATGCGTACGGCGATCGCGGCGATCCGGCCCGGCTCAGTCGACGCTGGGCAGGATGTGCGGCTCGGCGAGGTCGTCCTCGTACCCCGCGAGGCGGATCGGGGCGGACCGTGCCCACACGTCGAGGCTGCCGAGCTCTCCAGGCCGGCGGCCCCCGCGCTCCGTGTGTTCCTTGGGGCGCTGTTCGCGATTCGTCTTCTCCGGTGTCACCGCGCACTCCTTATGTGTCGGGCTCACCCTCGGGGGCTTACCGGACAATCTGCGCTCCGGCTCTCGTCGCCCGCTCGGGTCTGGATGGAAGGCCAGTTCGGACGCGGTGGCGCCGGTACTTCGTGTCGGAGCAGGCCGTTGTCGACCGGCTCACCCCAGGACGGACGGTGGGTGTGGGTGGGACCCCGTACTGCTGTCCGTCCCCCATAGGTTAACCAAATGAGCGGACGTCCGCTCGATAGGGAGTGCAAACAAGGTGTAACTATCGGAAGTCCTGCGACCCCCCAATCCCCCTCAATATGCCGCCGTTTGCCACAAACCGCATCACCCGCCCGTCGGCGCGAATCACCCACTCGGCCTAGCAGAACGAACACGCCTTCGACTCGCGCCGGTGCATGCCCCTGTCGTCCGACGGCCCGTCATGAGACGGTACGGCGATGACGCCGTCGTACGGCCTGAAGGGGCGGGCCGCGGTCGTCACCGGCGGCACGCACGGTATCGGCCGTGCCGTGGCCGGGGCGCTCGCCGCCGCCGGGGCACACGTGTGCGTGACCGCGCGGGACCCGGACGAGGTGCGGCGCGCGGCCGCCGAGCTGGGCGGGATCGGGCTGGCCGGGAGCGTGGCCGACGCCGGGCATCCCGAGGAGCTGACGGACCTGGTGCTGCGCGAGTTCGGGCGGCTGGACGTCCTCGTCAACAACGCGGCGACGAACCGGCCGTACGGGCCGCTGATGGAGGCCCCCGCCGCGGACTGGCGGAGGCGTTCGCGGTCAACGTGGAGGCTCCGCTGCGCCTGGTGCAGTGCGCCTGGCACGGCTGGATGCGCGAGCACGGCGGGGCCGTCGTCAACGTGTGCACGGAGGGTGCCGTGCACGTGGGGCCGCGGGTGGGCGCCTACGGCACCACGAAGGCGGCGCTGCTGCACCTCACCCGGCAGCTCGCGGGCGAGCTCGCGCCCCGGGTGCGGGTCAACTCCGTCTCCCCCGGGCTCGTCCGCACCGAGATGGCCCGGTTCGTGTGGGAGCCGGGCGAGGCCGGGCTCGCGGCGGAGCTGCCGCTCGGGCGGCTCGGCGAGCCGGAGGACGTGGCGCGGGCCGTGCTGTGGCTCGCCTCGGATGCGGCCGAGTGGGTGACGGGCGCCGATCTGCTGGTCGACGGCGGCACGCGGGTGCGGGCCGCCTCGGGAGCGGGCGGCGGCGTCCTCGCCGCACGGCTGCGCGGCGTGCCCGAGGTCTAGGCGGTGGCGCGGGTGGCCCCCGGAGGGCCGGCGGGCCCGCTGCAGCGGTGGATCACCGGTGGCCCGGCGGGCCACCGGTTTTCCACCGCCGGCTCACCACTTGCCCGGCGCGTAGTCCTTCATGAAGACGCCGTACAGGTCCTCGCCCGCCTCGCCGCGCACGACCGGGTCGTAGACCCGGGCCGCTCCGTCGACCAGGTCGAGCGGGGCGTGGAAGCCGGCCTCGGCGAGGCGCAGCTTGTCGTAGTGGGGGCGCTCGTCGGTGATCCAGCCGGTGTCGACCGAGGTCATCAGGATGCCGTCGGCGTCGAACATCTCCTGGGCGCTGGTCCGCGTCACCATGTTCATCGCGGCCTTGGCCGCGTTGGTGTTCGGGTGGCCCGCGCCCTTGTAGCCGCGACTGAAGACGCCTTCCATGGCGGAGACGTTCACGACGTAGGCACGTCCGCTCGTCGCCCTGCGGGCGGCCTCGGCCATCGCCGGGCGGAGCTTGCTGATCAGGATGAACGGCGCCGTGTAGTTGCAGAGCTGGGTCTCGAGCAGCTCCACCGGGGAGATCTGCTCGATCGTCTGCACCCAGGTGTTGGTGTCGACGACGTCCGGGACGAGGCCGCCGGCGTCGATGGCGGTGCCGTCGAGGTGCCGGGCGACGCTGGCGTTGCCCGCGACCAGGGCGAGGTCGGCGACCTTCTGCGCGTCCAGGCCGCTGGTGCCGAGGGGCAGCGCGGCCAGGCCGTCGACCGCGCCGGAGTTGAAGGCGCCGATGACGTGGTGGGCGGGGAGTTCGCCCGCGGGCAGCGGGGCGCTCTCGCCCTCGACCAGGGCGGCGTAGGCGGTGGGCAGACGGCGGACGGTCTGCGTGGCGTTGTTGATCAGGATGTCCAGCGGGCCGGCCGCGGCGACCTGGTCGGCCAGCGCGACGGCCTGGGCCGGGTCGCGCAGGTCGATGCCGACGACCTCCAGCCGGTGCATCCAGTCCGCGGAGTCCTCCATCGCCTTGAAGCGGCGGATGGCGTCCTTGGGGAACCGGGTGGTGACGGTGGTGTGCGCGCCGTCGCGCAGCAGCCGCAGCGCGATGTACATGCCGATCTTGGCGCGACCGCCGGTGAGCAGGGCGCGCTTGCCGGTGAGGTCGGCGCGGGCGTCGCGCTTCTCGCGGTTCAGGCGGGCGCAGTCCGGACAGAGCTGGTGGTAGAAGTAGTCGACCTCCACGTACCTGCCCTTGCAGGTGTAGCAGGAGCGCGGGCGCTGGAGTATGCCCGCGATCCTGCCCGCCTCGACCTTGGAGGAGGGCAGGATGCCCTCGGTCTCGTCGTCGATGCGCTCGGCGGAGCCGGTCGCGGTGGCCTCGGTGACGGCGCGGTCGTGCGCGGTCTTGGCGGCGCGGCGCTCCTGGCGGCGGCGCTGCTTGACCGTGCGGTAGACGTGCGAGGTCGCCCGGCGCACCTTGATCGCGTCCGGGTGGTCGACGTCGAGCTCGTCGAGCTCCTCCAGCACGCTCAGGCAGACGGCCAGGCGCTCCGGGTCGATACCGGGCCCGTAGACCACCTCGTCCACGGCCGCGGGGTCCATGTCCGTGGCGTCCATGGACCCCACGGACGCCGCGCCGTCCTCTGTCACCGTCATCGCGCTGCCGCTTCCCTGATCACCGTGCGGCGCTCCGACTCGCGCCCGCTTTCGAACGGGGGATTTTACGGAGCAGCAGCCCTCCGGACCAAACCCGCCGACCCCGGCTCCCGGCCCGCCCCCGCCCGGGCCACGGGATCCTCGCCGTGGAGGTGACGGACACCACGCGAATACGGCCCCACGGACCATGTCGCCGGGGGCTTCTTCGGCCGCCTGCGGGGCACGGACCGGGGGCCGGGCACGGGCGATGCGAGCGGGCACCCGGGGCGCCACCTTCGGGCGTTCGGGGCGCCACCTTCGGGTGTTCGGGGCCCACCGCACAGCGCGAGCGGGAGTCCGACGCCGGGCCCGGGCGGGCCGGGCCCGGGCAACGCGGGTGAGTCCCCCTGGCGGGACGGGGGGGGCGGCCGGGCCCCAGGGGCGGACCCCGGGGGCCCGGGAGCGGACCCAGGGGGCGGAGGGGGCGGACCCCGGCGGGGGTCGGCCCCCCGGTGTCAGACCCCGGCCGGGCCAGGACTCAGGCGTCGCAGGCCGTCAGGAGGGTTTCCACCTCCTCGGAGACCGCTCGGGCGAAGACGTCCAGGTCCGGGACGGCCTGGGCGTCGGCCACCAGGCCGTAGTGCACGTGGCCTCGGTACGTGGAGATCGCGACCGCGAGCGACTGGCCGGGGGCCAGCGGGGCCAGCGGGTAGACCTCGGTCAGGTCGTGGCCGCCGAGCCGGAGGCCGAGGCCGGGCAGCGGGACGCTGGTGACGAGGATGTCGAACCAGAGCCGGGCGGCCTGGCCGACCAGCGGGCCGCCGAGCCGGTGGCCGAGGGCGGGCACGTGGTCGGCGAGCAGGGCGACGGCGCCGGCGCCCCGGTCGGGGCCCGCGTCCTTGTTGCGGACCATCGCGGTGCGCACGGTGTCGAGGCGGCGCAGCGGGTCGGGGTCGTCGACCGGAAGCCGTATCAGGTAACCGGAGAGCCGGTTGCCCTGTGGCTGGGCGGTGCGTGGCCGGCGCCGGGAGACGGGGATGAGGGCGCGCGGGGCCACCCCCTCGCTGCCGTCGCCGCGTTCGTCCAGCCAGCGGCGCAGCGCGCCGGCGACGACGGCGATGAGGACGTCGTTGACCGTGCCGCCCACGCTCTTGCGGACGCGGTGCACGTCGTCGATGTCCAGGACCACCCCGGCCGTGCGGCGGGTGCCGCTGGGCGCGGAGGTCAGCGCTGACGAGGGCCGCATCCCGAAGGTCGAACGGGCCAGCGAGGCGCCGATGTCGAGGGCTCGGCCGGCGTCCGACAGGGCGCCCCTGACCAGGCCGGGGAGGAGGGCGGGCAGTCTGCGCACGTCGGACAGCAGGGTGCGCGGCGGCTCGACGGGACGCGGGCCGCGCTCGGGCAGGTCGACCGGGTCGAGCACCCCGGCGGCGAGCTTGAGCGCGCGCAGGCCGTCGGCGAGCGCGTGGTGGAACTTGAACAGCACGGCGAAGGAGACGCCGTCCTCGCCGGGCAGCACATGGGCCTCCCACGGCGGCCGGCCGCGCTCCAGCGGACGCTCCATCAGCCGCCCGGCGGCGGCGTGGAAGTCGGCGGTAGGGGCGTGCAGCCGTACGTGGTTCAGCGGGTCGAAGTCCGGGTCGGTCTCCCGGGTGGCGCCCCCGAAGGAGAGCGGCTGCCAGACGTCCCGGATGCGCATGCGCAGTCCGGGCACGGCGGCGGCCCGCGCGGCGAGCAGGTCGGCGGCGTGGGCCCCCGCCGTGGGCGAGTGCGTGGCGAAGACACCGAGCGCGCCCAGGTGCATCGGGTGCCGGTCGGACTCCATGTTCCAGAAGGCCAGGTCGAGGGGGGCGAGCAGGTCGGAAGTCAAGGGCTTGCCTCGCGTGGGCGGGAGGACGAGATGGAGCGTGCAGGACAACAGTCAAGACCCGCTGGGAGATTACGGTCAAGTACGATCAGGCTACGCTCAGTTAACAGCAGATTAAGTCCCGCCCTCGGGGAGCGGCGGGACTCATGAGACTCCTGAGGTCACTTCAGCACCGGTGGCGCCGCCTGGGGTGACGTACCCCACTCGGACGGGCGCGGGCCGACCGTGAACGCGACGGTGCGCAGCGAGCGCAGCGCGTCCGTCGTCAGGTAGGTCCGGGCGTGCGGCCTGCCGTCCGTGCGGACCGCCTGGACGTAGCGGGAGGTGGCGGAGGTGCCGGGTGCGGTGACGGTGAACCCGCCGCCCGGCCAGAAGCGGCGGTCGAGCGTGAGGTCGACCCGGTCGAACACCGGGGTGGACAGTCCCCAGGTGTTGTAGCCGGGCTGGACCGGGAAGAGCCCGATCGACGACAGCACGTTCCAGGCGGACATGGTGCCGAGGTCGTCGTTCCCGGTCATGCCGGTCGGACCGTCGGTGAAGAGGGTGAGTGCCGCGTGGACCACGTCGGTGGTCTTCCAGGGCTGCCCGGTGGCCAGGTAGGTGTACGGCGCGACGAGGTCGGGCTCGTTCATCGGGTTGTACTTGTCGGCGTTGTAGTAGTCGTACGCGTCCCCGTGCACCCACACCTCGCGGGCGGTGCGCGCCGGGTCGGCCAGCAGCCGGTCGTAGGCGAAGAAGGTGTCCAGGCGCTCGTTGGCCGCGCGTGTGCCGCCGATGAGGTCGATCATGCCCGGCAGGTCCTGCGGGACCAGCCACTGGTACTGCCAGGCGGTGCCCTCGTGGAAGCCGGTGCCGCGGGCCGGGTCCGCGGGGCCGGTGAAGGCGCCGGAGGCGTCCCGGGCCCGGAAGAAGCCGGTCGAGGGATCGAAGAGGGTGCGGTAGTTCCGCGACCGTGCGGCGTAGCGGGCGGCGTCCGCGTCGTGGCCGAGACCCCGGGCCATCTGGGCGAGCACCGCGTCGGCGAGCGCGTACTCCAGGGTGACGGAGGCGCCGTGGTGGTAGTCGGAGTCGCCCAGCTTGGACAGCGGGCGGTCCTTGACGAAGGGGGCGTAGCCGTGGGCGATGTACTCGGCGTTGGCCTCCCGGCCGATGCCCGGGTAGCCGGCGGGCGGCACCCCGTCGGCGTTCTTGCGCAGCGCCCGGTACGCCCGCTCCTCGAACCCCTTGAGCAGGCCCGTCTGGTAGGCGGTGGTCAGGAAGGGGGTGACCGGGTCGCCGCTCATGCAGTTCGTCTCGACCGGCCCGTAGCCCCACTTGGGCAGCCAGCCGCCGTCCTCGTCCACCTTCACCACCGACAGCGCCATGTCGCGGGCCTCGCGCGGCGCGAGCAGGGCGAGCAGCTGGGCCTGGGTGCGGTAGGTGTCCCACAGCGACCAGTTCTGGTAGTACGTGAACCGCTCCGCGCGGTGGACGCGGCGGTCCCAGCCCATGTACCGGCCGTCGGCGTCGCTGCCGATGTTGGGCGCGAGGAACGAGCGGTACAGCGACGAGTAGAAGGTGCGGCGCAGCGCCGGGTCGCCGCCCCGCACGCGCACGGTGGCCAGCCGCCGCTCCCACTCCTCGCGGGCCCGCCGCCGTACCGCGTCGAAGGACCGGCCGCCGCCGGCCCGGAGGTTGACCGCGGCACCGCGCGCGTCGACGTACGACAGGGCGGTGGTCGCCTCGACGGTACGGTCCTTCGTCGTGTCGAAGCGGACGTAGGCGCCGCCGCGGCCGGTGCGGGCGCCCGGCGTGACGGCCGCCCCGTCCCAGGTGCCGTAGGCGGTGAACGGCCGGCTGAACCGGGTGATCGTGTAGACGGTGTAGGGGCCGGTGTCACGGCAGAAGCCGTGGCCGGTGATCTCGGTGCGCACGGTGCGGTCGTCGAGGATCTCGACCGAGCCGGCGACCGGCTTGTGCAGCGCCTGGGCCGCGTTCAGCAGGACGTTGGCCCGGTCGGTGGCCGGGAAGGTGTAGCGCTGCACCCCGGTGCGCTCCGTCGCGGTCAGCTCGGCGCGGATGCCGGAGTCGAGGCCGACGCCGTAGTAGCCGGGGCTCGCCTGCTCGTCGGCGTGCGAGAAGCCCGCCGCGTAGCGTGTGTAGTCCGTCTGGGTCACCTCGCCCGTGGTGGGCAGCACGGGCAGGTCGCCGCCGATCCGGCAGCCGACGCCCGAGAGATGGACCAGCGAGAAGCCGCGGACGCGGTTCTGGGTGTAGTCGTAGCCGGTGCTGTGCCCGGTGTCGGGGGAGAGCTGCACCATGCCGAAGGGCACGGTCGCGCCGGGGAAGGTGTTGCCCTCGTTCTGGCTCCCGATGAAGGGGTTCACCAGGTCGGTGAGGTGGCCGTCGGTCCGCTCGGCGGCTCGTGCGGCGGGGGTGGCGATCAGCGCGGACGCTGCCATCACCCCGGCCAGGCACAACCGCGTGCGCCGGGTCCCTCTCATGTCGGATTCCCTCCGAAGGTTCGACATCGTTGCCTGCATCGTGGCGGGCGAACGAGGCGAACCCGGGTATTCCGGGAGGGTGATGCGGCGCGCGTCGCGCGCGGGAGCCGTCCGGCGGCGCGTGCGTCAGGGCACGCGCTGCCCCTTCCCGAGCGCGATCACGCCGCCCTCGGAGACGGTGTACAGCTCGGCGTCCCGTTCCGGGTTGACGCCGATCGTCGCGCCCGGCGGCACCTCGACGTTCTTGTCCAGCACGGCGCCGCGGACGATCGCGCCCCGGCCGATGTGCACGTTGTCGTGCAGCACCGAGCCCTGTACGACCGCGCCCGGGTCGACCCGGACGCCGGGCGAGAGCACGGACCGGGTGACCTGACCGCGGATCAGGCAGCCCGCGCTGATGATGGACTCGCTCGCGATGCCGCCCGCGTTGAACCGGGCCGGCGAGAGCTGGTTGGAGTGGGTGTAGATGGGCCACTGCCGGTTGTACAGGTTGAAGGCGGGGCGCTCGGCTATCAGGTCCATGTGCGCCTCGTGGTAGGCGTCGAGGGTGCCGACGTCCCGCCAGTAGCCCTGGTCGCGGCTGGTCTCGCCGGGCACGTGGTTGTCGCTGAAGTCGTAGAGCTGGGCCTCGCCGCGGCCGGTGAGCTGGGGCAGGATCGAGCCGCCCATGTCGTGCACGGACTGCGCGTCCTCGGCGTCGCGTTGCAGCGCCTCGATGAGCGCCTTGGTGGTGAAGACGTAGTTGCCCATCGAGGCGAACACGCACTCGGGGTCGTCCGCGAGGCCGGGCGGGTCCGCGGGCTTCTCCAGGAAGCGCTCGACACCGCGCCCGTCCGAGCCCGGGGTGATCACCCCGAACGAGGACGACTCCGAGCGGGGCACCCGGATGCCGGCCACCGTCACCCCGGCGCCGCCCTCGATGTGCTGGGCGAGCATCTGCCGCGGGTCCATGCGGTAGACGTGGTCGGCGCCGAACACCGCCACGTATTCGGGCTGTTCGTCGTACACGAGGTTCAGCGACTGCAGGATGGCGTCGGCGCTGCCCAGGTACCAGCGCGGGCCCAGGCGCTGCTGGGCCGGTACCGGGGTGACGTAGTTGCCGAGCAGGCTGGACATCCGCCAGGTGGTGGTGATGTGCCGGTCCAGGGAGTGCGACTTGTACTGGGTCAGCACGCAGATGCGCAGGACGTCGGCGTTCACCAGGTTGGACAGCACGAAGTCGACGAGCCGGTAGGTGCCGCCGAAGGTGACGGCGGGCTTGGCCCGGTCCGCGGTGAGCGGCATCAGCCGTTTGCCCTCCCCGCCCGCCAGCACGATCCCGAGCACCGAGGGCCGTCCGCCCCGGCCCACACCGCTCCCGCGGGGGTAGTCCCATCCACGCACGGCCGCTCCCCTCACCCTGGTTCCACCATGGATGCCCCGAGCACGCGGGACTAAGCCTGCTTGAGGATCTCCTCGTAGAGTCCGGCGGTGCGCCGGGCCACCGCGTCCCAGCCGAACTCCCCGACCGCGCGCACCCGTCCCGCCTCCCCCATCCGGCGGGCCGCCTCCGCGTCGCCGAGCACCGTGTCCAGGGCCCGGGCGAGGTTCGCCTCGAAGGCGTCGTCCACGTCGACCAGCAGACCGGTGCGGCCGTCGTCGACGACCTCGGGGATGCCGCCGACAGCGGAGGCGACGACCGGCGTGCCGCAGGCCATGGCCTCCAGGTTGACGATGCCGAGGGGTTCGTACACCGAGGGGCAGACGAACACGGCCGCCCGGGTCAGGAGTTGGATGACGTCGGGGCGGGGCAGCATCTGCGGGATCCAGAACACGCCCGCGCGGACCCGGCTCAGCTCCTCGTACAGCTCCCGGAACTCGCGGTCGATCTCCGGGGTGTCGGGGGCGCCGGCGCACAGCACCACCTGGGCGCCCGGGTCGATGTCCCGTACCGCGCGCAGCAGATGGGGGACGCCCTTCTGCCGGGTGATCCGGCCGACGAACAGCACGTACGGGCGGTCCGGGTCGATGCCGTGCCGGGCGAGCGCGTCGGTGCCGTGGTCCGGGCGGTACAGGGCGGTGTCGATGCCGTTGTGCACCACGTGCACCCGCGCCGGGTCCAGCGCCGGGTAGCAGGCGAGGATGTCCTCACGCATCGCGCCGGACACGGCGATGACGGCGTCGGCCGCCTCGACGGCGGTGCGCTCGGTCCAGCTCGACAGCGCGTAGCCGCCGCCCAGTTGCTCGGCCTTCCAGGGGCGCAGCGGCTCCAGCGAGTGGGCGGTCACCACGTGCGGGACGCCGTACAGCAGTTTGGCGAGGTGTCCGGCGAGGTTGGCGTACCAGGTGTGGGAGTGGACGAGTTCGCGGCCCTCGAGCGCGCCCGCGATGGACAGGTCCACCGAGAAGGTGCGCAGCGCGTCGTTGGAGCCGTCGAGGACGGACCAGGGGCGGTGGCGCACCACGCCGACGCCGCGGCCCTCGCCCCAGCAGTGCACCTCCAGGTCCACCAGCGCGCTCAGCTCCCGGGCGAGGAACTCGACATGGACGCCCGCGCCGCCGTACACGTCCGGCGGGTACTCCCGGGTCAGCAGTCCCACACGCACCCGACAACCCCCTGGTCTCGCCGACAGGTTCCCTTTCATGGTCACCCAGATGCGGCGCGCGGGGAAGAGCGCGGCGGGCGGGTGAAGCAGCAGTCACCGCAGACCCCGCCGCCGGGGACGCGGTAGTACAGGCAGCAGCTACGACGGCGGAAGGCCGGAGCGGGGTGGGTGGCGGTGGCGCGCAGCAGTGGGTGGGTGAAGAGGTCGTCGGTGTGGAGGCGGGCCCGGTCGGCCACGTCGGTACGGCCGTGGGCGCGGGCCCAGCGGTCCAGTTCGCGGGCCGCCCCGGCGAGCGCCGAGCCGGCGTTGCCCCACAGCAGGCCGGTAGCGACTCCGTACCGGGCCGTCAGGGCTTCCCCTAGGGGGCGGAGATGGGCGTGCAGCACGGTGTCCGCCAGGGTGGCCGGGTCCCCGGGGGCCGCGCGCACCTCGGTCAGCCACAGGTCGTCCGGGGCGGGCGCGGCGCCGTCCCAGCGCAGCAGCCCGGGCCCGAGGTCGGGCAGCCGGCCGTAGAGGGCGGCGCACGCCAGGGCCGTGGACCACAGGCGGGCGGCCAGTCCCTGGTGGGCGATGGAGGCGGCGACCCGGGCCTCACCGGTGCGGAGCCGGTCCGCGACCGTGGCGACCCGCGAGGTCAGCGCGTCACGGGCGCCGCCGTCCGCCGCCGTCGTCCCGTCCGCCGTCCCCGGGACGGCCGTTGCCGCGGCGGCCGCCGTCGCGGCCGTCGCGTAGGTCTCCGCGAGGGTGGGCGGGAGCGCGCCGGGCGGGCGCCGCGCGCCCGCGGTCGTGCGCAGGACGAAGAAGCCGCCGAGCGGCCGGAGGGCGGCGAGTTCCGGGTCGAGGTCCACGAAGAGCATCACTACCAGGCCGCGCCGCCGCCCCCGAGCCGGGGTTCCCCCGGGGCGGCCGCCCGCCTTGGGGATGAGCGGCCGGGCCGCGTACTCCATCGGCAGTAGGACCCATTGAGTGCTCAGGGACGACGACGGGGAGGGGCCGAACGGGCAGAGTGTCGACCATGGAAGCCGACCGTACGCCGCGCCGGGCCCAGGGGTCCCGCCTCACGCGAAGGAACTGCCGATGAGCGCCCTCGCGTTGTCCGTGCTGCTGTCGTTCGTGTCCGCGGTGGCGTACGCGGGCGGGGCGATCGTGCAAGAGCAGGTGGCGCTGTCCTCGCCCGGCGGTTCGTACCTGCCGCTGCGCCGGGCCGGCTGGTGGGCGGCGCTGGGCCTGAACGGGCTCGGCGGCGTCCTGCACGTCGTGGCGCTCGCCTACGGCCCGCTCAGCCTCGTGCAGCCGCTCGGCGCCCTGACCATCGTCTTCGCCCTGCCCATGGCGGCGCTGTGCGTGGGCCGCAGGGCCGGGGCGACCGCCTGGCGCGGTGCCGTCATGGCCTCGGTCGGCCTCGCCGGCCTGCTGTCCGTGGTCGGCTCCGCCGGGACCCACTCCCTGGACCCGGCCCAGCGGGTGGCTGTCGCGCTGGTCACCGGCGGAGCGGTCGCGGCGCTGACGGTCGCCGGCCTGGCCGCGCACCGGCACCCGGCGGTGCGCAGCGTGCTGCTGGCCACCGCCTCCGGCATCGCCTTCGGCATGTCCTCGGTGTTCACCAAGACCGTCGCGGTCGACTGGGACGCCGGGATCGGCCTCGGCGACCTGCCGTCCCTCGCGGTCATCGGTGTGTTCGCGACCGCCGGCGTGCTGCTGTCGCAGGCCTCCTACCGGGGCGGCGGGCTGGCCGCCCCGCTGGCCACGCTGACCGTGGTCAACCCGGTGCTGGCCGCCGCGGTCGGCATCCTGATGTTCGGTGAGACGTTCCGCTACGGCACCACGGGCACCCTGCTGGCCCTCGGCTGCGGCGTGGTGGCCTGCGGCGGTCTGATCCTGCTGACGACGGAACGCCTCGAACCGGAGCGGGAGCCGGTCCCCGGGCAGGAGGCGGTCCCCGCCTCGGCCCCGTCCTTCGAGCAGGAGGCGGTGCCCGCCCTGGCCCCGGCGGCCGAGGACGAGGCTCCGGTGCCCGGGTTCGCCGCCCGCGAGGCGCTGACGGCGGTGCCCCGGCAGCGGGGGTCCGCGGCGGAGTCCGGGCGGGACTCGGCGGGACGCGTGGAGATCGGTGACCCCGACCCCGACGAGCTCGCGGAACTGGCGGAGATCGCCGGCATCGCGTGGGCCACCGAGGTCGTGCGGATGACGGAGATGGCGGAGTTCGCGGGAGACCCGGCCCCGGAAGGTGGCGGCCCGGAGTTCGCGGGCTCTCCCGGGTTCGAGGGTTCCGCCACGTACGCGGGAGGCCCGGGATTCGCGGGCGCTCTGAACCTCGCGGAGGGCCCGGCGTCCGGCGAGGAGCCGAAAGCCGGGGGCGGGCCGGGCACCCGGGGTGAGCCGGACGTCGCGGGCTCGCCGGAGCCCCCCGGCGAGCCCGCGACCCCGGACACGACCGACGACACGGTGCCCGCGTCGGACGCGGCGGCCCCGGCGTTCGTCCTCCCGCCGTCGTACGCCCCGCTGTCCGCGACCTTCTACGTACCGCTGCCGGTCCTGCACCGGCAGCGGCAGCGGTACGCGCGGGTCAGATCCTGACGCCGCCGGCCCGCAGGTACGCGAGCGGGTCGATGTCGGAACCGAAGCCGGGCCCGGTCCGCACCTCGAAATGCAGATGCGGGCCCGTGACGTTCCCGGTGGCCCCGGAGCGGCCGATGCGCTGGCCGGCGGAGACGCTCTGCCCGGCGCGCACGGAGATGGCGGACAGGTGCCCGTACTGGGTGTAGCGCCCGTTCGCGTGCCGGATCACCACCTGGTAGCCGTACGAGCCTCCCCAGCCGGCGGCGACCACGTGCCCGGCCGCCGCCGCGTGGACGGAGGTCCCGGTCGGCACCAGGAAGTCGATCCCCGTGTGGTAGCCCTTCGACCAGTGCGACCCTCCCACGTGGTACCCGGTGCCGATGGCGGCGTGCACGGGGGCGACGAGCGTGTGCCCGTCGGTGTGGTGGGTGGGCGTGTGGGTGTGCGTGTGGCTCTGATGAGTCGGATGGGTCTTGTGGCTCTTCTTCTCGGAAGGCGCCTTCTTCTGTGAAGGCTGCTTCTTCTTCGGGGACTTGGACTTGCTCCCGGTGCGCGTGTCCGGCGCCGGCGAGGCGGTGGGGCGCAGGTCGAGCCGCTGACCGGGCAGGATCAGGTCGGGATCGGGGCCGATGGTGGCGCGGTTGCCCGCGTACAGGCGCCGCCAGCCGCCCCGCACGTGCTGCTCGCCGGCGATGCCGGAGAGCGTGTCGCCGTGCACCACCGTGTACATCTCGGCCCGGCCCGCGCGGGACTGCGGGGTCGTCTGCGGCTGCACGTCCCGCGCGGAGGTGGTGTGCGCCGGGCGGGAGCCGGCGCTGTCCGTGTGCGGTTCGGGTGCGCCGCCGCCCCGGTTCAGCCCGGCCCGCACCGAGCACACCGGCCAGGCGCCGGGCCCCTGGCCGTCCAGGACCTTCTCGGCGACGGCGATCTGCTGGTCCCTGGTGGCGAGGTCGGCGCGCGGCGCGTAGCGGGTACCGCCGTAGGCCGCCCAGGTGGACTGGGTGAACTGCAGCCCGCCGTAGTAGCCGTTGCCGGTGTTGATGCTCCAGTTGCCGCTGGACTCGCAGGCGGCCACCTTGTTCCAGGTGGACGCGTCGGCCGCGTCGGCGACACCCGTGGCGACCAGCGGAAGGGCGAGGCCGG
This sequence comes from Streptomyces sp. WI03-4A, assembly GCF_033792105.1. NCBI lineage: Bacteria > Bacillati > Actinomycetota > Actinomycetes > Kitasatosporales > Streptomycetaceae > Streptomyces > Streptomyces sp. WI03-4A. The sequence continues at coordinate 40,425 of NZ_JARAUO010000018.1, read as the reverse complement.
CACCGCCCGCCGTGACGGTGAGTGAGGCGCGGTTGATCCTGGTCGGCTGGTACCGGCGATGCCGGCCGCGTACGGCCATGTCCGAAATCCCCTCGGCATGCGTCAGGAGCGGCAAAAGTAAGCGCTGCGAACAGGCCATGACAAGACGGGAAATCAGCCTCTCGACGCGTGCAAGTGGCCGGTATCGGGCCCTCTTTGCGGGGATCGGCGGCGAGCCGCGGCGACGCTGAGGCGCCGGGCGCCTTCCGTGCGTACACATGCCTGGCGGGTCGGATGTGCGCTCGCCGTAGCGGCACGTCAGGATGGGCGAGGGCCCGTACTGACGGAGCCGTAGTCACGAGGCAGCTAGGGAGCAGGCGGTATGAGCACTTCAGCGCAGATCGGCGTCACGGGACTCGCGGTCATGGGCCGCAACCTCGCCCGGAACTTCGCGCGCAACGGCTACACGGTCGCCGTGCACAACCGTACGGTGTCGCGGGCGCAGGCGCTGGTGGAGGAGTTCGGGGACGAGGGGGACTTCATCCTGGCCGAGTCCGCCAAGGAGTTCGTGGCGGCCCTGGAGCGTCCCCGCCGTCTCGTCATCATGGTCAAGGCGGGCGACCCGACGGATGCCGTGATCGAGGAGTTCGCGCCGCTGCTGGAACCCGGCGACATGATCATCGACGGGGGCAACGCGCACTTCGCGGACACCCGCCGCCGGGAGAAGGCGCTGCGCGAGCGGGGCATCCACTTCGTCGGCATGGGCGTCTCCGGCGGCGAGGAGGGCGCGCTGCACGGGCCGAGCATCATGCCGGGCGGCCCGCGGGAGTCCTACGACTCCCTCGGCCCGATGCTGGAGAAGATCTCCGCGAAGGCGGCCGACGGCGCGCCGTGCGTCACGCACGTGGGCCCGGACGGCGCGGGTCACTTCGTGAAGATGGTGCACAACGGCATCGAGTACGCCGACATGCAGCTGATCGGCGAGGCGTACCAGCTGCTGCGCGATGTCGCCGGGTACTCCCCCGCGCAGATCGCGGACATCTTCCGCACCTGGAACACGGGCCGCCTCGACTCCTACCTGATCGAGATCACCGCCGAGGTCCTGTCCCACGTGGACGAGGCGACCGGCGAGCCGTTCGTGGACGTGGTGGTCGACCAGGCCGAGCAGAAGGGCACCGGCCGCTGGACGGTGCAGATCGCGCTCGACCTCGGGGTGCCGGTCTCCGGCATCGCGGAGGCGGTCTTCGCCCGCTCCCTGTCCGGCCACGCGGCGCTCCGGGAGGCCTCGCGGGGCCTGGCGGGACCGCAGCCGTCCCCGCTGTCCGAGTCGGAGGCGGCGGCCTTCGCCGACCGGGTCGAGCAGGCCCTGTACGCCTCGAAGATCGTGTCGTACACGCAGGGCTTCCACGAGATCGCGGCGGGCAGCGAGGAGTACGACTGGGACATCGACCTCGGCGCCGTCTCCGCCATCTGGCGCGGGGGCTGCATCATCCGCGCGGCCTTCCTCGACCGCATCCGGGCCGCGTACGACGCCCGGGCCGACCTGCCGAGCCTGCTGTCGGACGAGACGTTCGCCCAGGAGATCGCCGCCGCGCAGGACGACTGGCGCGAGGTGCTGGTCGCGGCGACCCGTCAGGGTGTGCCGACCCCCGGCTTCGCGGCGGCGCTGGCGTACTACGACGCGCTGCGCGCGGAGCGCCTGCCGGCGGCCCTCACCCAGGGCCAGCGGGACTTCTTCGGCGCCCACACCTACCGCCGGGTGGACCGGGACGGCTCGTTCCACACGCTGTGGGGCGGGGACCGGTCGGAGGTCTCGGCGTAGCGCTCCGCGAAGGCGGCAAGCGGCGGCCCCCTCCCCACGTTCCCCGGTCCAGGGGTGGGGCGGGGGCCGGTCTGCGTCTGCGGACGGGGGCGCCGAGCCGTGGCCAGAGGCCGAGGGGGTTGACCGCCGCCGGTCCTTCGGTCCCCGCCCGCCGCCCCTGGGGCATCGGCCCCTCGTCCTCCCCCGGCCGCTCAGCTGAGGGGCGGGCCCGGCTCGGGGCTCGGTGTGGGTTCCGGCCCTGGCGGGATCGGGGACGGCGAGGGCTCGGGCGGGCCCGGCGCAGGTGGTGACGGGGGCGGCGTCGGGTTGGGACCCGGCGGCGGTGGCGAGGGCTCCGGGCCGGGCCCGGGGCTCGGGACCGGACTGGGGTACGGGTCCGGCGGGGTCGGGCCGGGGCCCGGGCCGGGCGTCGGAGCCGGTGGGGCGGGGTCGGGGTACGGGCTGGTCATCGGGGTCCTCCGGGCAGTCGTCGGACGTCGGCTCTGATCTACTTCCCCGCCTACCCGAGGCCCGCTCCGCCACTCACCCGACAGCGGCACGGAGAATCAGGCCGCCCGCGGACCGCGGCACAGCCCCGCCGCAGTCCGCCCGGGAGCCGGACCGAAGCAGCGCCCCGAAGCGCACCGCACTCGTGAGCCGCACCGCACCCCGTGAGCCGCACGGCACCCGCGAACGCCGACGCGGCCCAGAGCCCGGGAACGCCGGCTCAGCCCACCCACCGCACCGCCGCCCGCGGACCCGGCAAGCAACCTCGGCTCCCTAGAACCGCCCGGGGTGGGCCCGCAGCCAGTCCTTCGCGGCGGCGAGCAGCCCGGGGTCGGCCGCCGGGGCCTCCTCGGGGTGACGGGCGGCCCACTGGACGACGTAGGGGCACAGCGGGGCCACCGGGACGCCCTCGCGCGCGGCGATGGTGTACAGCTCGCGGGCCAGCGAGCCGGCGATGCCCTTGCCCTCGTGGGCGGGCTCCACGACGGTGTGGACCGGGACCAGGGCGGGCGCAGGCGACTCGAGCACGAAGTACTCGATGTGGCCGACGACTTCGCCGTCGCCGACCGCTTCCAGGCGGCCTGCCGCCCGGTCGTCACGGATGTCGATGCCGCTCATGCGCGCGCTCCTGGTCCTCGTCCGCCGGTCAGGCCGCGGGTACGGCCTGCGGGCTGCGTTCCTGGTCCGAGCCGGGCACCGGCGCGGACGGGTCGGCGCCGAGCTCCACGATCCGGTTGCCGGCGTCGACGTGCACGACGCTGGGCCGGAACTCCCGTGCCTCGGCGTCGGTGACCTGAGCGTAACTGATGATGATCACCAGGTCCCCGGGGTGGACCAGGTGGGCGGCGGCGCCGTTGATCCCGATGACCCCGGACCCGCGCTCACCCTCGATGACGTACGTCTCCAGGCGCGCCCCGTTGGTGATGTCGACGATGTGCACGAGCTCGCCCGGCAGCAGGTCGGCGGCGTCGAGCAGATCCGCGTCGATGGTCACCGATCCCACGTAGTGCAGGTCGGCCTGGGTGACGGTGGCGCGGTGGATCTTGGACTTGAACATGGTGCGCAGCATGTCGGACTCCTGAATGAAGGCTCCCTGCCTGCTTTTTGCAGGTCAAGGGCGGTCTTCACTGTACACCGGCACGCGCTTCGGAGCCGATGATTGTGAGGAACATCGGTCCAGTACGGCGTCTCCATCGCCGTCGACGACGTCCACCTGCCCGACGAGGAGGAAGCCGAACCGGACGAGGGCCGCGTGAGGTGATCCGCCGCCGCGCCCCTGGCGGGCGCGCGTCCTCCGGGCATCGGCCGATGATGGGAGTACGGCCGAACACGTGGAGCTGATCATGACGGGTTGGCGCGTCAGGGACTACACCCAGGACGATCTCGAAGCACTGATCCGTGTCGACATGGAGAGCGGCACCGCCGAGGAGCCGCCGCTCTTCCCGCTCTCGGACGCCGTGACGGCCCTCCAGACCCGTCACCCGGCTGTGGTGGCCACGGCCGACGACGTGCTGATCGGTGCCGCGGTGAGCAGGGTGGAGGGCGAACGGGCATGGATCCTGCGCATCTGCATGGCGCCCGGCTGGCGGCAGCGCGGGCTGGGCAGTGCCCTGATCACCGCCCTTGAGCAACGGCTCTTCGCCGTCGGCGTCCGCGCGGTGCACGCCGCCCTGCCCGAGGGCGGGACCGGTGCCACCGCCCTGCGCAACTGCGACTTCGGTGCCCGCCCCGGCCTGGTCTTCTTCGAGAAACGCGGACCGGTGACCCCGCAGTCGGCCGGCACACTGTCCTCGCTCGGAGCGGAGCTGCCGCCGGGGGGGCTGTGGCAGAAAGTCGCGGGCATGCAACGGGAGAAGCGGCTCATCGAGCGGCGCCTGGTCCTGCCGCTGGCCCATCCCGAACTGGCCGCGCAGCACGGAGTGGAACTGCCACGGGCGGTGATGCTGTTCGGCCCGCCCGGGACCGGCAAGAGCACGTTCGCGCACGCGATGGCCAGCCGCCTGCGATGGCCCTTCCTCGAACTGTTCCCCGCCCGTCTGGCCGCCGAGTACGGCCTGGCGACCGGGCTGAACCGGCGCTTCGACGAGATCGCCCGGCTCGACCACGTCCTCGTGTTCATCGACGAGGTCGAGGAGATCGCCGGCGAACGCGGTGGCGCGGACGCGACCGCTGTGGGCGTCGTCAACGAACTGCTCAAGGCGATCGTCCGGTTCCGCGGCCAGGACGGGCGGCTGCTCGTCTGTGCCACGAACAACGTGACCACGCTCGACTCCGCGTTCCTGCGGCACGGCCGCTTCGACTACGTGCTGCCGATCGGCCCTCCCGACCACACCGCCAGGACCGCACTGTGGGAGAGCTACCTGGCCCGAGCGGGCGCGCCGGCCGACAGCGCGGTACTCGCGTCCGCCAGCGAGGGGTTCACCCCCGCCGACATCGCCCACGCGGCACGAACCGTCTCCCAGGCCCAGTTCGAGCGCACCTTCGACACCGGAACCCGGGCCACCCCCACCACCGTCGACTATCTGGAAACGATCCGCGACACCAAGCCCACGGTCAGCGCCGCCATGGCCCAGGAATTCTCCCAGCAGACGAAGAAGTTCGCCCGCATCTAGCGTCCAGCCCGATGGGAGTCGATCCGCGGCGGATGCGTCAGGCCGGCGTAGGTGGCGTGTCGCTGCCCGTCTCGATGAGGATCTGCCTGGACCCGGTGACGTTGTCGGCCCGTACGGCCCTGGCCATCGCGGCGCGTGCCGCGTCGGGCGACGTGTCCGGAGGGACCAGCATCAGGGAGAAATGGTCCCGGTCGCCCCGGGTGATGAGGACGGTGTCGTCACCGACCGGGAAGGAGTCGATGTGGACGACACGGCCGTCGACCATCACCCGGGTCGGCAGCTCGTCCCAGGCGCTGCCGTCCAGACCGACCCGGGTGACAGGTCCGAGATGCTCGGTGAACGCGGAGATCAGCGAGGGGAGCTCGGCACTTATGTCCCGGGACCGCGGCCACCAAGCGCCGTCCAGGATTCCTTCGCGTGCGCGTGTCGTCTCCAACCTCAGCAGGGCGGTCCCCGGTCTCACCGACCGGTGAACGGCGTCCGGCAGGAGCCGGGGGAGGTGGTCGGGGGTGTCTGAGTCGGTCATGATGTCCGCCCGTCCGCAAAGATCAGTGCGACCGCAGAGCATGCGACCGCGATACGACCCTGCTAGCTCACCGTACGCCCGAACGACCCGCGCGAGCGCCTCGCCGCACGGCGCGGTCACGGAAACAGGCAACGGCTCCGGCGTATACCCGCCGGAGCCGCCCTTCCGGGTCGTTGCACGTGAGCGTGCGCCGACCCGCTTCCCACGTTACGCCCAGAGGGATGGATCCGACATGAACGAGCCTCGTCAAGGTTCGCTTCGGTCCCAGAAGCCGACGTGGCGGCTCAGCCACGCCCTTCCTCTTCCGTCTCCATCTGCCGGATCCCCTGGTGCGTCAGCGTGATCATGGCGGGCGTGTTGCCCCTCCCCCAGTCCACGACGACCAAGCCTTCGCCCGCCAGGTACATACAGGCAGCGGCCATGTCCTGCTCAGGGATACCGAGGTCGGTGCGGAGCTTCGCCCCGTCGACGCCCAGGAGGCGATTGCCCTCGGCGGCTTGGTACAGAGCCCGCATGATCCTGTCGCGGTACGTCTTCCGGTCTCGCAATATCGCCATGACGCGCCTTCCTCTACTGCCCACGGTCGGGCCGAAGTCGGTGTCATCCGCGGCCGCCGTCGCGGTGGGGCGCGTCGGAGCGCTCGCGTCCACCGCCCGCCGACGGCCCCTCCGGGGCCGACGCCCGGTCCCCGGCAGAACATCGCTGTAGTGGAAGGCAGCGATCCGTTCGTCGTGCTGACCGTTGAGCCGGTGGATCAGAACGACTCCGACGGCGACCAGAAGGAGCAGTACGGCCACGGCGATGACAGTCATGGTTCTCTCACCTCGGCCGCCCGCCGGGCGGAGGCCCTGTCGAGCCGATGGGCCGGGGCAGAGACGACGGCCGACCTGCTCCGCCGTCGGTCTCCCCCGCTTCTTCCCTGCTTCGGGCAGCGATCCCTTCTGCTGCTCCCTCCCGGGCCGGGACATCGATGCCGTCGCCGGCCATCAGCTGCGCGGCGGCGTCCGCACCGGTTTCCGGCGGAATCACCAGCACGTCCCGGCGGCCATCGGTGGAGACAAAGGTCAGTCTGTGCGGATCCTGCTCCTCGGTGGACCAGCCCACCTGCACGGTACGCCCGGCGGTGGACACCCAGAGCGGGGTGACGGGCCAGTGGGCCGGGTGCACGGTGACACCTGTGATGCGGCCCCAACGTTCGCCCAGGGCGGCCGTGAGGATCGGCAGCTCACGGGTGAGGGCACGGGAGCGAGGCCACCACACGCCGTCCAGGCCGCCCGGCGCGGGTGTCAGGGACAGCCGGGCCGGCTGCGGCGGCGCGCGTCTGCTCGATGTCGTACGGTCGATGGTCACGGCCATGGCGCGGACCTGTCCCCGGGCTCGTGGGTGCGGCCCGGCGCTGTCGATCACCGGAAACGGCACCCGCAGCGGAGCCGGTGCGCGAAGAACTCCCGGTGTCCTCACACTACTCCGCTCACCGGCCCGTAAAGCCGGGAATGACCAGGTGGTTTCCTGCCTTCAGGACCTTGGCGCCGGTGCCCGATGTGTCGGCGCGGACCGAGAGGGTGCAGCTCTACCTGACCGGACCTTCCTCTTCTCCTCCCTGTTCGTCAGGCATGTCCAGGATTGCTTCTCGGGTGTAGTGAGGGGTCCCTTGGTGTGGGGCCGCCCCGGGTGCCATGAGTTCGGCGAGGAGTCCGCTCAGGTCATCCGTGGACAGCGCCAGGCCCAGGGTCTGCACGATGCGCAGAGCGCAGTCCCGGATGCACTGGCCGCTCTTCTCGGTCGCCGCCGTGCTCCTGATCTCGTCACACACCCGGCTGAACTGCTCAGCGCTGATCGTCGGCCGACTTACCAGTTGCGCCATGGTGCGCTCCTCCTGGATGAACGGGCCGTTCCACCCGCTCTTCCAGAAAGCGCTGAGCACACCTCGATGGCAACTGGAGAGAGCAAGCGCGCGGGCTGGTGGAGGTGACGAACAGGTACCGGTCCTCGGGGCGCGGGTCCGCACCGAGCCCGAGCGCCTTCAGCGGCTCCACCACGATGCCACCGTGGCTCTGCACGATGCCCTTCGGGACGCCGGTGGTCCCCGACGGCCGGAGGATCCGGAGCGGGTGCTCGAAGGGTAGGTCGGCGAAATCCGGTGCCTGGCCGGTGGACGGCTCCAACCCGCAGGAGGCACCGCTCAAGGCGGTGAGTTCATCCACCGACGTGGCCGCCTGGGTCCGACACCTGTGCGCGAACACCTCCGGCGCCGAGGAGGAGACTCTCCTGGCAGCGAAGTCGGTCGGGCGATGGCTCGCAGCCCCGGCGCGGCCGCGGTCGGCTAGAAGCCCCCGATCTCGCGCTTGAGGATCTTGCCGGTGGGGCCCTTCGGCAGGGCGTCGACGAGCCGGATCTCGCGCGGGTACTTGTACGGCGCCACGCGGCGGCGCACGAACTGGCGCAGTTCCTCGGCGTCGGTCCGGGCGTCGGGACGCAGGGCGACCACGGCGGCGACCTCCTCGCCGAGGAGGTCGTGGCGGATGCCGATCACGGCGGCCTCGGCAACGCCGGGATGCTCGTAGAGCACCTCCTCGATCTCCCGGGGATAGACGTTGTAGCCGCCGCGGATGATGAGGTCCTTCTTGCGGTCGACGATGTAGTAGTAGCCGTCGCCGTCCACCCGGGCCAGGTCGCCGGTGTGCAGCCAGCCGTCCACGATGGTCTCAGCAGTGGCGTCGGGGCGTCCCCAGTAGCCGGCCATCACGTTGTGGCCGCGTACGCACAGCTCCCCGACGCCGTCCTGCGGGTCGAGGATGCGCATCTCCACGCCCTCGATGGGGGTGCCGACCGAGCCGGGTCTGCGGGGCCGGTCCAGGTGGTTGAAGGAGACCACCGGTGAGGTTTCGGACATGCCGTAGCCCTCGAGGACCGAGCAGCCGAAGGCGGCTTCGAAGCCATGCAGCAGCTCGACCGGCAGGGAGGCTCCGCTGGAGACGCACAGGCGCAGCGAGTCGGTCTCGGTGCGGGAGTCGCGCCGGTGCTCGGCGAGCAGAGCCGCGTACATGGTCGGTACGCCTTCGAAGACGGTGACCTTCCGGTCCGCGATGGCGCGCAGCGCCTGGCCCGGATCGAAGCGTGACAGCAGGGTGAGACGGGCACCGGCGATCACGGCGGCGTTCATGGCGCAAGCCTGGCCGAAGGCGTGGAACAGTGGCAGGCAGCCCATCATGACGTCGTCGGGGGTGAGGCGAAGCACGCGCGCGGTGATCTCGCAGTTGCGCGCGAGTCCGGCGTGGGTGAGCGTGGCGCCCTTGGGGACACCGGTGGTGCCGGAGGTGTAGAGGATGACGGCGAGGTCGTCGCCCCCGCGGGCGGTGGCCGGCTCCGGGTCGGGGTGCCCGGCGAGGAGGTCGACCAGACCTCCGGGTGCGATGGAGACGATCGAGGTCGCGGCGCCGTCCGCACCGCGTCGTGCTTCTTCGGCCGCGTCCTGGTGGGCGAGAAGCAGGGTCATGGTGCAGTCGCGCACGTAGTGGGCGATCTCGCGCTGTCTCAGCAGCGGGTTCATCGGTACTACGACGGCGCCGGCGCGCAGGATGCCGTAGTACAGGACGGGGAATTCGGGGAGATTGGGCAGCATCAGGCCGACCCGATCGCCGGGTCGGACGCCGCGGGCGGCAAGGAGCGCGGCGGTGCGGCCGGCGAGGGCGTGCAGTTCGGCATAGGTGAGCCGCTGGGCCCCGAGTTCGACGGCGGTCCGGTCGCCGCGGGTGCCGGCGGCGCGGGTGAGGAAGTCGTTGAGGTTCATCCGGGGTTCCTGATCAGCCGCGCAGGGCGGAGGCGAAAACGGCGGAAAGCAGCGCGGGGTTCGGCGCGGTGGTGAAGCGGGTGACGCGTGCGAGGGTGGTGCGGCCGGTGCGGTTGGTGACGAAGTACGGCGGCTTGGGGGACAGTGAGGGACATCCGGTGAACAGGCCGCGCGGGGCTGGGGCGAAGGGGGCGCGCAGCACGGTCTTCTCGATGTCCTCGAGCATGAAGGCGTTGTTGACGAATCCGATCCCGCTGCCGATCGCCTGCCGGGTGTGGCCGGGGTGGGCACCCCACGGGGTGTAGCCGAGCAGGAAGTTGACGCCGGACCAGGTGTTGACGCCGATGGTGCCGTAGCGCAGTTCGGCCAGGGCCCCTTCCAGCGCGTCCGGATGGGTCCGCTCGGTCCGGGGGTGGACGATCAGGGTCGCACCGAGCGTGCCGGGGAGAGTGGCGTTGGCGAAGTCGACGGCGTGCTGCAGGAAGTGCGCGGGGGTCTCGCCGGGCAGGCGGACGACGCCCAGGGCGCTGGCGAAGACCTCGCCGGTGAGCAGCATGTCGTCGCGGTCGGTGATGTCCGGAACCAGGATCCGAGAGTCGTCGGCGTGACATTCGGCCTGCGGGTGCTCCGCGAGCACGGCCTGGAGCCGCTGATGGGCCCCGGGGTAGTAGTCCCTGCGGGCCGGCAGGGCGCGCAGCACCCGCCGTATCTCCTCCAGCAGCAGGTCGGTACCGGGCCACGAGCGGGGCAGCACCAGCACCTGGCTGGCGATGCAGTTGTGGCCGGAGTTGTTCATCTTGCTGGTGACGATGTGCTCGGCCTGGAAGCGGAAGTCCGCCCTGCTCCACGGCCCTGGCACCACGATGCACGGGCTGACCCCGCCCAGCTCGCTCGTGAACGGCTTGTCGATCAGCGGAGTATCCTCGCGCCGGCGCCGCTCGGCGCGGTCGTCGGTGCCCCAGACGATGGCGTCGTGGGTGCGGTCGCTGCCGGTCACATGGATGGAGTCCACACCGTCGTGGGCGGTGAGGTAGGCGCCTTCGGCGGTTCCGCCGTCCACGAACCGCACCCAGCCGCGCTGGATGTACTCGGCGAAGATCCGCTCGAAGTGCGGGCGCAGATAGGCGTTGACCGGGTTCATCTTGGCGACGACGACCTGACCCTCGGCATAGAGCTTGTGCAGGATGTCGGTCGCGGTGAGCGCGGCGACGTTGCCGGCCCCCAGGACCAGCGCCACACCAGGACGCCGGGCACCGCCCCGATACGGTCCGGCCGCTCGGCTCCGTGCCTGCTCTGCCGTGATCCCGGCTTGCATCCGGACCCGGGCCGAGTAGCCGCCCAGCAGCAGACGGTCCCAGCCGGTGACGGGGAAGACGTCCACCCAGGTACGGCCGCCCCGCTGGTGCACCGCACCTTCGGGCAGCGGTTCGCGGCCCGCGGCCAGGCGTCGCATCACGTGCAGCCGCGCGCCGACGTTCTGGGCCAGCGACCACGGGCCGCCGGCCCAGTCCTCCGCGGCCCACGGGGCGTCCGGGCCGTACCCCTTGGCGTGTGCGCCCGCCGCGGCGAGGTCGGCCGCGCCGTCGCGGATTCTGGGCATGAGCCGTTCCAGCAGATCGATGCGCTCGGTGAGCGGCGCGGTCGCCCAGGACGAGGCGTGGTCACGCAGCTCCTTCAGGGTGCGGTCGAGGACGGGCGTGTCGAGGGCGGGGCTGTTCACGTCACTCCTTGGCGGGGCGGACGAGCGGAGGCAGAACGAGGGGTGTCACGCAGCGCGGAGCCGAGCGTCATGGCCGCGGACCGGAAGCGATCAGGGTGGCTTGGTGGCCGTGCCGTCCGATATGGGCAGCACGGCCACCAGGGGGAGGCACGACGGTGAGCCGCTGGATCGCACGGAGTGCCGATGGCGGCGGCGTGCTCAGGACAGCGGGACGCCGGCGATCGCGATGCGCTCCATCACCCGACGCTGGGGGTAATAGTCGTTGATGGCGTAGTGCTGGACGGCGATGTTGTCCCAGATCGCGATCGAGTCCGGCTGCCAGCGGAACCGCACCTGCAGCTCGGGGACGCGCGCCTGCAGGCCGAGCTCGTGGAGCAATTCCCGGCTCTCGTCCTCGGGAAGTCCGACGATGCGGGTGGTGAACGGCTCGTTGACGTACAGGGTCTTGCGCCCGGTACGCGGGTGCCGCACGACGACCGGGTGCTCCACCGGAGGCAGGAAAACACGCAATGCCTCGATCTGCTGCGGCGTCATGAACGAACCCCAGCTGGGCTCCCAGTCGTGTACGGCGGTGAGGCCGTCGATGCGCTCCTTCATCTCGGCCGTGAGGTTGTCGTAGGCGGCACCCATGTCGGCCCACATGGTGTCGCCGCCGGCCGACGGGACCTCGACCGAGCGGAGCACCGAACCCAGGGCGGGCGCGGCCATGAACGAGTGGTCACTGTGCCAGATGTTCTCCTGGCCGATGGCCGTCGCGTCCTTCGCCAGCCGTGAGACGCCGACGGTGTCGCCCTTGGGGAAGAACGGGTTCGGCTCCGGCTCCCCCCACACCGCGGCCAGGGCGAGGTGGGCCTCGACGCCGACGTCGTGCTGGTCACGGAAGAAGATCACCTTCCATTCGAGCAGTGCCTGCCGCAGTTCTTCCGCGAGCTCATCGTCGATCGGCCGGGACAGGTCCACACCGTCGATCTCCGCCCCGATGTGCGGAGTCATCGGCGCGATCTTCAGCAGCCGGTACTCGGCCGGTGCCGTACCGGGCGCGGTCCGCTCCAGCACACGCCGGCCGAAGTGGATCAGCGGTTTGTCCAGCAGGGGGTTCTTGTCGGCTCCGGTGATCTCCATGAGGTCCTCCACGGTCGCATCCCAAAAATCGTTACGGGCAGTATCGATATCGCGAGAGGCGACCGCAAGGGTTTCTCCATGACCATTTCGCAGCCTCGCCCGCGGGGCACGGTGAATGCACGTCCTGTGGTCGCCGCCAGTGACCGTCCGAGGCTCGCCCCCCATCCCCGCCGCCCGACGAGCAGGCCTCGACAAGGGCGCCCCGCCGCCCTCCCCGCATTCACGGCACACAGGTCTTGCCGTCACCCCGGGCCGTATCGATACTTCACGTAACGATTTCCTTGCCGCTGCGATCGGCGCCTGTCGGCGCGCCTCGATCTGTCGGCGCTTCTTTCCCGTGCCGTACGCCGACCACGTCTGTCCGAGAGCAGCTACCTTCGCGGAGACCCCGTGCCCAACACCGATCTCACCCCCGTCACGCTCACCGACCCCGTCACGACGAGCCACAGCCACCGACGGCATGCCTGGACCGCCACTGGGCTGCTGGTCGTCTTCATGATGGTCAACTTCGCCGACAAGTCCGTCCTCGGACTGGCGGCCGACCCGATACGCCATGACCTGGGCCTGTCCGCGACCGGATTCGGGCTGGCCAACAGCACGTTCTTCCTGTTCTTCTCGGTCTGTTGCGCCGCGGGCGGGCTGCTGGCGGACCGGGTGAGGCCACGGTGGCTGCTGCTGGGCATGGCGCTGCTGTGGTCGATCGCCCAGATGCCGATGGCTCTCGGTGGGGGGCTGTCCGCGCTGGTCGCCTCGCGGATCGTGCTTGGTGCCGCAGAGGGGCCCGCCTTCCCCGTTGCCCAGCACAGCGCCCTGGCGTGGTTCCCGGACCGGCGACGCAATCTTCCCGGCGCCCTGCTCAACGTGGGAGTCGCCCTTGGTGTGGTGCTTGCCGCACCGGGGCTGACCTGGGTGATCCAGCACCACGGCTGGCGCTCCGCCTTCGCCGCCGTCGCCGTCGCCGGCGTGGTGTGGGCGGCGGCCTGGGCCGTTTTCGGCAAGGACCGGGCCACGGAAACCGGCGGTCAGGGCGCCGGTACCGCCCCCGACGGCAGCGCCGAAGAGCACTCTCCCGGCCTCTCGTACCGCCGCATCCTGGGCACCAGGACCTGGATCGGCGCCACGATCGGCTACTTCAGCACCTACTGGGTGATCGCCCTCTCACTGGTGTGGGTGCCTTCGTACCTGCACGACGGCCTGGGCTACCCCGCCACCACCGCCGCCGGCCTGGTCGCCGGGATCTGGGCGGTCAGCGCCGTCACGATGCTGGGACAGGCCGGAGTGACCGGATGGCTGCTGCGCCGCGGCGTGACGAGCCAGTGGGCCCGTGCCCGCGTGGGAGGCATCACCCTTCTGGTCTCGGCGCTCGGGTGTGCCACCCTTTCGCAGGCCGCGCGCGGGCCGCTCACCGTGCTGCTCCTGCTCCTCGGTTTCGGCCTGTGCGGGGCCATGTCGACCGTCGCGGTCACCTCGGTCGCCGAAGTCGTCCCGGCCGGCCGGCGCGGCGGCGCTCTCGGCCTGATGAACGCCGTGGTCACCACAGGCGGCCTGATCGCCCCCGCCCTGACGGGATACCTGGTCGACACCCAGGGCAGATCCGGCTACCAGCACGCCGTACTCCTCACGGCTGTACTGCTCCTGCTGGGTGGCACGGCCGCCGTGACCCTGATCGACCCGGCGCGCGACGCCCGCCGCCTGGCCCCCTGACAGTCGCCGCCGACCCTGCGCTGCAGCGTTTCGCCCCGACGACGGACGGTACGTTCCGCATGCAACCCGAGCCGGACGGGCCGGCGGTTCTCAGGTTCCCGGGTGACCAACCGCCCGGACGACCAGATCCACCAGGTCCTCCACAAAGCGCGGGCTGGGCAGTTCACGTTCCGCCAGCAGGCGGTACACCAACGGTGCCGCCACCAGCGTGGCGGCCGAGCGGATGTCGATGTCGGGCCGCACCTCGCCGCGGGCGATGCCACGTTGGAGGATGCGGCGCGTCGCGGCCATCAACCGGTCCGTATAGTCCACGTACTCTCCGCGGGGCTCGCCCGCCTCGGTGGCCGACGCCATGAGTTCGGCCAGCAGCCGCGCCGTACCCGGTCGCCGGTACGCCTCCAAGCGCGCCGTCAGCACCTCGCGCAGTTCGGCACGAACGTCTCCCAGGTCCGGCACCGACAGCGGGCCGATGCGCGACTCGGCCGCCGCAATGATCAAAGCCTGCTTGGAAGGCCAGCGCCGATAGATGGCGGGCTTGCTCACGCCGGCACGCGCAGCCACGGCATCCATGGTCACCGCTTTGACGCCCTGCTCGGTCACCAACTCGATCACCGCCTCAAGGGTGTCGCCCGTGACCCGCTCCTGCCGCGGCCGCCCCGGTCCCCGTTCGGCCTTCTGAGTCTCTGCGCCGCCCATGCTTCGAGAATACGGGGCGTCGAAAGCACCCCGTCGCGCGCCGCCCGACACGTCACGCCGAGCGTGTGCGTGGGCGAACGGTCCGGATGGAGCCCCGTCAGGCGGGCTTCGAGCCCCTGCTCGGGTGTTGCCGCGGCGAACCGGGACCGATGATGTTCGCGAGATCGTCCCCCATCCTCCTCGTGATCGCCTCCAGGTCGGCGGTCATCCCGTCCAGCCCGCCCTCGATCACGGCAGCGTCTTCCCGCAGACCGGCCGACCGTCCCGGAGCCCGGCCTCCACGGCGCTCTCGACGTCCCTGCGCGCTCCGGTCGGATGACGACGCGTCCGCTCACCGCTGAGAACCTTCACGAAGGCGTTCGGTCGCCGCCGAGAGCCGAACAGGCTCCGACAGAGCCCTTGTTCCGAAAAATGTGCGGCTCAGGTTCGCCCTCGCAGACAATTTTGCGGTGATCCATTGACCGGGGCCAAGGCGCCCGGATAGAAAGATCATGATCAGGATCGGCATCGCGAGCCCGGTCCATACAGCTCTGCCCGGGGGTTCCGCTTTGCCGCACACAGATGTACTTCGTCCTGCCCGCGTCCTCGTGGTAGAACCCGCCTCCTCCGGCGGCGCCACCCTGATCGGCGTCGCGGCCGAGATGGGACTTCGGGTCGTCGTCGCCACCGCCGACTCCGGCGACCGCCGGCTCTCCGACGCCGTGCGCGCGGCGGCCGACTCGGTGCTGACGGTGGAGACCAACGACCAGGCCGCCCTCGAAGCGGCCGTGCTCGAACTGCACCGGGCCGAGCCGTTCGAGGCGGTGCTGCCGGGCTCCGACATCTATGTGACGGCGACCGCGCGCGTCGCCGCGGCACTGGGCCTGTCAGGACTGCCCGTGGCGACCGTCGACCGGGTCCGGGACAAGAGCGTCATGCGAGCCGCCGTGGCGGAGGCCGGGCTGCGCACCCCGCGCTTCGCCCAGGCGACCACCGACGCCGAACTGCGCGCCGCGGCCGAACGGGTCGGCTTCCCCTGCGTGCTGAAGCCGGTCGCCTGCTCCGGCAGCATCCACGTCAGCCGCGCCGACGACCTCGACCAGCTCACCGCCGCGTTCCGGCGGCTCGTGACCGACCCGGAGCCCGACATGGGCAGGCTGCACGAGCACCGGGTGCTCGTCGAGGAGTACGTCCAGGGACCCGAGTTCAGCGCCGACGGCTATGTCCTGGAGAGCGGCGAGATCAACGTCGTCGCCCTCAGCCGCACGCTGCTCGGCCCCGAGCCCGACTTCGTGGAGCTCGGCCACCTCACCCCGGCGCTCGTCGACGACGCCACGCTGAAGAACGTCGAGGCGTACGTCGGCGACGTCGTCCGCGCCGTCGGCATCACCAGCGGCCCCTTCCACTGCGAACTGCGCCTGACCGCCGACGGTCCTGTGCTCATCGAGATCGGCGCCCGGCTGCCGGGCGACCGGATCGTGGAGCTGCTGCGGCTCGTGACCGGCGTCAGCCTGCCCAGGGTGGCCGTCGCCACCGCGCTCGGCGTCGCGCCGGAGACGGTCGGCGCCTTCGGGCGGCCGCAGGCCGAGAGCGCCGGCATCCGCTTCTTCTCCGCGGCGGGCCGCTCCTCGTACCAGGAGCTCACCGGGTGGCCGGAGCTGGAGGTGCTGCCGGGAGTCCTCGAGACCGCCGTGTACTTCGCGCCGGGCGAGACCATCCCAGGTGTCGAGGACTGCCGCTCGCGGCTCGGCCACGCCCTGTTCACCGCCGACTCGCCGCAGGGCGCCCTGGACCGCTGGCAGGCGCTCGGCGACCTCGTTGTCCCGGCCTGACCCGGCGGTTCCCCCCATGAACGCACACGTACTCGACTACGCGGCCGTCGGCATCGGCCCCGCGAACATGAGCCTCGCCGCGCTCGCGCATCCGGTCGAGGGGCTGCGCGGCGCCCACCTGGAACGCCGTGAGAGCTTCTCCTGGCACCCCGGACTGCTGCTGCCCGAGGCCACCCTCCAGGTCTCGCTGCTCAAGGACCTGGTGACGCTGGTCGATCCGACCAGTCCCTTCTCGTTCCTGTCGTTCCTCGCGAGTGAGGGCCGGCTCTACCGGTTCCTGGCCGCGGACTTCCCGGCCGTCCTGCGCGCCGAGTTCAACCAGTACCTCCAGTGGGTCGCCGGTCGGCTGCCGAGCCTGACGTTCGGGGCGGACGTACACAGCGTGGACTTCCACGACGGGTCCTTCCACCTCCGCACCGGCGGGCAGGAAGTGATGGCACGTCATCTCGTGCTGGGCACGGGGCTCACCCCGTCCGTTCCCGAGCCGTTCCGCCCCTTCCTCGGCCCCACCGTCTTCCACTCCGGGGAGTTCCTGCTGCGGGCCCCCGAGGTGACCGGGCGGCAGGTCGTCGTGGTCGGCGGCGGCCAGAGCGGCGCGGAGATCGTGCGCCACCTGGCGGCCGGCGCGGCCCCCGAGAGCATCACCTGGGTCAGCCGGCGCTCGTCGTTCCTGCCGATGGACGACTCGCCGTTCGCCAACGACCTCTACACGCCCGACTACGTACGCCGCTTCCACGCGCTGCCCGCCGACCACAAGGCCCGACTCCTGGCTCGGCAGAAGTACACCAGCGACGGCATCGACCTCCAAGTCCTCCAAGACATCTATCGGTTGAGCTACCGCGACGAGTTCATCGAGAACAACCCCGGCAGGCTGCGCTTCATGGCGGACTGCGCGGTCACCGCGATCGAGGGTGGCCCCGACGAATGGAAGCTTGTCGTCGAGTCCCCGGGCCCGGACGCACCCGCCGTGCTCGCCGCCGACCTCGTGATCCTGAGCACCGGATACGCCTACGCACTGCCGGACTTCATGGCTCCACTGGACGCTCGGCTGCGACGGGACGGCGGGATGCTCGTCGTCGACGACGACTTCTCGGTCGCATGGGACGGGCCTGCGGAGAACCGGATCTACCTCCAGAACGGCGCCCGGCACTCCTGGGGCGTCGCCGATCCCAATCTCAGCCTGCTCGCCTGGCGCAGCGCGGTCATCCTCAACAGCATGCTCGGTGAGACGAGGTATCCGGTATGACCGCTCGTCAGGTGGCGCAGTTCCAGGCCGAGGCGGTCGGCGTCCTGGTCCCCTTCGGTCCGACCGACGTGGAACCCGACGGAGTGACCGTCGCCGAGGCGGACTTCGCCCGCTCGGTCTTCCCCCGCGTGCCGTTCAAGGCGGCCCGGTTCACCGTGCCGCCGGGCGGGACCAGCTCGCCCGACCAGCACGCGGTCCAGGAGATCTGGGTGGTCCACGCCGGAACCGGCACCCTGGAGGTGGACGGCGAACGGTCGCTCGTCGGGCCCGGCTCCATGGTGGGCTTCCCCTCGCAGGCCGTCCACGAGATCTTCGCCGACCAGGGCGAGGAACTGGTCATCTACTCCTTCTGGTGGTCGGCGCCCGATGAGTGAGCGCACCACCGGGGCCAGTGAGGCGCCCCACTTCGACCTCGCCGTCGTCGGCGCGGGCGCGGTCGGCGCCCTCGCCGCCTACTACGCCGTGCGCCGGGACCCGGGCCGCCGCGTCGCCGTGATCACGCACGCCGGCCGGGGTACGGGCGCGACCCGTCTCTCGGCCGGGTTCGACACGCCCACGGGGCGCAACCCGGCCCAGCGCGCCCTGGCCGCCCGCAGCACCGCGCTCTTCGACGAACTCGCCGCCGGACTCGGCGACGCCGGACGCGCGCCGGTCGACGTCCGCTGGCTGGTGGCGCGCGAGAACACGGCCGCGCTCGACGCCACCATGGCCGACGGCGGCCGCACCCGTCCGGTCACCGGGGAGCAGCGGAGCCTGCTCGACCGGACGTTCCCCGGGCTCGCGCACGACAGCGGCCAAGTCCTGCTGGCCGGCGACCCCATGACGGCAGGCCAGCCCCAACGGCTCACCGACCGGCTTCTCGACGAGGTCCTCGGCCGCCCGGACAACACCATGCTGGAGGGCCTCCGGATCTCCGAAGTGCGCCGTAGGGACGGGCGCGTGGAACTGGTCGCCACCGACGGCAGCCGGATCACCGCCGCCAAGGCGGTCCTCGCGCCCGGCCCCTGGGCCCTCGACGGCCCGGTGGCGGCGGCGGCCCGCGAGCGCGGTGCCCGGGTCAAGAAGGTGGTGGCGTTCCACATCATGACGCCGCCCCCGCCGGGCGCCCCGGCACTCGTCCTGGAGGACGCCGACGCCTTCCTGCTGCCCCACCGCCCCGGCGGCCACTGGATCTTCAGCATCACCTCGCCCGACTGGGACCGCGGCCCCGACGAACCGCTCGCCATCGACGCCCGCGACCGGGAACTCGCCCGGGCCCTGCTCGCCCGGCACGTGCCGGGATTCCTACCGCACCTGCTCGGCGGCCGGGTCTTCAGCGACTGCTTCACCCCCGGTCATCTGCCGGTCGTGGACACGGTCGGCGGCGACGACGTGGTCATGGCCATCGGCGGCTCCGGCTCCGGCTATCGACTCGCCCCGGCCATGGCCGAGGACGCACTGAACCTGCTCGACGGGAGACCACGAACATGAGCCTGCTGACCGGGGACGCGCACACCCCCCGGCACTACCTCCTGGTGCCGCCCGAGGCCACGCCCAACGGCCCCCTGCACCTCGGCCACATCGGCGGCCCCTTCCTGTGGTCGGACATGATCGCGCGGCATCTGCGGGTCCGGGGCGACCTGCCGTTGGTGATCACCGGCAGCGATGTGTACGAGTCGTACGTGACGCTCAAGGCGCACGCCGAGGACTCCACGCCCGGCGAGGTCGCCGCCCGCTACGGACAGCGCATTCAGGACGACCTGGCCGCGCTGCGCATCGGTGTCGACGCGTTCATCGTCCCCGATCAGCAGCCCTGGCGAGAGCAGTTCGAGCAGGAGGTCGCCGCCTCGATCGAGCGGCTGACGGCCCGGGGCGCGGTGCTGACGCGCACCGAGCGCGTGCCCCACTGCACGGCGTCGGACCGCTGGGTGGTGGGCGGCTGGCTCCAGGGCCGCTGCCCCGAGTGCGGTGCGGGCATCGCCAGTTACTTCTGCGAGGAGTGCAGTGCGCACTTCCTGCCCGAGTCGGTCGTCGAGCCGCGCCCCCTGCTCGACGAGGGGCCGCTGACCTGGCGGGAGATCTCCAGCCTCTTCCTGCGGCTGCCCGACCGCGAGCTCCTGGACACCACGCTCATAAACCTGGGCGTCGCCGACCGCTACCGGGCGACCGTGGCGCGTTTCCTGGAGCGCGACGGCCTGACCGTACGGCTGAGCGCCCCGCAGACGTGGGGACTTCCGCTGCCCCGGGCCGAGCCGGACGTGCCGCGCGCCCTCTTCCCGTATGCCGGGATCTTCATGTTCGCCCGCCTCGCCGGCGCCGTCCACGGCCGGCTCTCCGGCACCGGCGTGAACGCCTTCGACCCGGACTCCGGGGTCACCACCATCACCACCCTGGGGATCGACAACGTGATCCCCACCCTGGTCTCGATCGTCGGCACCAGTCTGCTGCACGGCGGCATGAAGCCGTACGACCGGTGCCTGATCAACAACTTCTACCGGTTGGCCGGGCGGAAGTTCTCCACCAGCGCCCGACACGCCATCTGGGCGACGGACATCGCCGCGTCGCCCGCCATCGGCGTGGATACCGTCCGGTACTACCTCGCCGGGGCCGATCTGGAGTCCGGGGCGGCGAGCTTCGAGACGGCGGACTTCCTCCAGACCGCGAACGCCACGCTCGCCGACGACCTCGGCAAGCGGATCGACGTCGCCTGGAGCCGGCTGCCCGAGGGGCCGCCGCAGGCGCTCGCCCCGGCCGTCGCCGGCCTCCTGGAATCGCTGCTCGCCGAGCAGTCCGCGGCGCTCGACGGCACCCGTGTCTCGACCCGGCGCGCGGTCGCGGCGCTCGACCGCTGGTGCGCCGACGACGCGGTCGCCCACGCGGCCGAGGACGGCGCCTACTGGTGGCTCAAGGGCCTGTCCCTGCTGGCGTTCCCGGTGATGCCGGACCTCGCCGAGCTCGTCTGGCAGCGCCTCGGCGGCGTCGGAGAGCCTCGCGCGACGGCCTTCCTCGCCAGGACCCCGGCCCTCCGGGACCGGCCCGTGCCCGGCTTCGGCCGGGTGAGCGCCGCCGATCTGGACGCCTGCCTGCCCGACACCCTGCGACCGGGAGTGGACGCGTGACCGACCGGACCACACCGCTGTACGTCGTCCTCAACCGCTCCGGCGACGAGTTCGGCGAATACCACCGTTTCCTCGACGGCCACCCCTGCCGGACGGTGTATCTCACCACGCCCGGCGGGCTGCCCGCGCTCGACCAGGACGGGGCGACCGAGGTCCATGTACGCGACAGCCTCGCCCACGACGACCTGCTGCCCCTCGTACGGGAGATCGCGGACCGGCACGGCACGCCCGAGGCCGTCTTGGGCCAGTCCGAGTACGACATCCTGACCGCCGCCCGGCTCTCGGCCGCACTCGGCGTCCCCGGCGGCTACGGTCTCGACCTCGTTGAGCGGTTCAAGGACAAGCCCGCCATGAAGAGCGCGGTAGGCGCGGCCGGACTGCGGGTTCCCCGGTTCCGGCGCCTCGACGACGCGCCCTCGGCGGAAGCGGTCGTCGACGCCCTCGGCGGTCTGCCCCTGGTCCTCAAGCCGCGCGCCGCGGCGGGCTCCCAGGGAGTCACGGTCGTCCACAGCGCCGACGAACTGCGCGACGCGCTCGGGGGCGTCGACCTCGAGGCGTACGAGTGCGAGGAGTACGTCGACGGGGACGTCTTCCACGTCGACGGCGTCCGCCGCTCCGGCCGCCTCCACTTCGTCACCGCTTCCCAGTACGTCCACACCTGTCTGGACTACGCACACGGCCGCCCGCTCGGCTCCGTCCTGCTCGACCCGGGCCCCGAGCGCGACGAGCTCACCACGTTCGCCGACCGCTGTCTGCGGGCGCTCGGCCTGCGCGACGGCGCGTTCCACCTGGAGGCGATCCGACGTCCGGGGGGCGAGCTGGTGTTCCTGGAGGTCGGGCTGCGGCCGGGCGGCGCGCAGGTGCCGTTCCTGCACGTCGACCTCTACGGCATCGACCTGTTCGCCGAGGCGTTCCGGGCGGCCCTGGGCCTGCCCCCGCTGTGGCAGCCGTCCGAGCCGGTCGGGCCCCGGGCCGGCGGCTGGCTCATCTACCCCGCTCCGCGCGAGCTGCCCGGCCGGGTCGTCGCGCGTACCTCGCCCCGGTCGGCCGTCCCCGAGGTCTACCACGAGGAACTGCCCGCCATCGGCCAGATCATGACCGGGCCCGGCAGTTACGACGAGGGCTGCGGGATCTTCCGGTTCCGGGGGCGGAGCGCCGCCGAGGTGCGCGCCGCCGTGCACACCGCGATGGAGGTGTACGGGCTGCGGACCGAGCGGGCCGAGGAAGCTCAGCCGCATGATTGAGGCACGCCGGTACGGCGCCGTGCTGCGCGCCTGGTTCCGGGAGACCCTCCCGGCCGCCGGGAGCGCGCGCAGACTCGGCGTCCTCACGCTCATCCAGTCCCTGGGGCTCGGGGTGTTCCTCACCTCCAGCGCCGTGTTCTTCACCCGGACCATCGGCATCCCCGCCCAGCGCGTGGGCCTCGCCCTGTCGGTCGCCGGGCTCTGCGGTCTGGTCTGCACGGTACCCATCGGCCGACTCGCGGACCGGCTCGGCGCGGGCCGGGTGCTCGCCGTCAACTTCCTGCTCGCGGCCGCCGGCTTCACCGCGTACTGCCTGGTGGACGGCTTCGCCGCGTTCCTCGCGGTCGCCTGCGCCATCGCGGTCCTGGAGACCTCGGCGGGCGCGCTGCAGGCGTCGCTCACCGACGCGCTGGTGGGCGAGGCGGAGCGGGTCAGGGTGAGCGCGCAGATGCGCAGCCTGTTCAACCTGGGCTTTCTCGGCGGTGCCGCGCTGGCCGGAGCCGCCATCGCGGCCGGCACCGCGACCGCCCTGTACGCCACGGTCCTCGCCAACGCCGCCCTCCAGTTGGTCTCCGTCGCCGTGCTGCTCGGGATGCGGCTGCCCGCGGGCGCCGGGCCCCGGGCCACCGCCGCCGAGGCGCCGCGCGGGGTGCTGCGCAGCGCCGCGCTGCGGGACGTGCGCTATGTGTCGGTCGCGCTGGTGTGCGGTGCTCTGGAGCTGTACCACCCGCTGCTGACCGTCGGTCTGCCGCTGTGGATCGTCACCGGCACCGACGCGCCCGCGCTGCTGGTGTCGGGGCTGCTGATGCTGGACACCGTCCTGGTGCTGCTGTTCCAGGTCGCGGTCAGCAGGGGCGCGCGTACTCCGGCGGGAGCGGCACGTATGCTGCGCTGGGCGGGGTGGGCGCTGGGGGCGTCCTGCATGCTCTTCGCGGTGAGCGGCGGGCACGGCGCGCTCCTGGACAGCGCGGCCCTGGTGGGCGGTGCGCTGGTGCTCGTCCTCGGCGAGCTGTACCAGGCGTCGGCGAGCTGGGGGCTGTCCTTCGGGCTAGCCCCTGCGGGCCGGCAGGGAGAGTACCAGGCGGTGTTCTCCCTGGGGCGCGGGCTCCAGCAGTTCGCCGGGCCGTGGCTGATGACCTCCCTGGTCGTCGGCACGGCGGCGACCGGCTGGCTGGTCCTCGCGGCGCTCTTCGCTCTGCTCGGGCTCGCCGCGCCGCCGTTGGTGCGCGGCCTGGAGAAGGCCCGCGCGCGGACGGAGCCGGCGCCGGCCGGCGCCCGTCCGGACCACCTGTGTCACACCCGTACGACCGAGACAAGTAGGCGAGCACCATGACCGTACAGCGACGACACGACCCGGACGAGCGCGGCTTCGCCAGCGACAACTACGCGGGTGCGCACCCCGAGATCCTTGCGGCGATCGCCCTGGCCAACGGCGGCCACCAGGTCAGCTACGGCGCCGACGTCTACACCGAGCGCCTCCAGGAAGTGGTGCGCGGCCACTTCGGCCCCACCGCGCACACGTACCCTGTCTTCAACGGCACCGGCGCGAACGTGGTCGCGCTGCAGACCATGCTCGACCGCTGGGACGCCGTGGTCTGCGCCGAGTCGGCCCATATCAACGTCGACGAGGGCGGGGCGCCCGAGAAGGTCGCCGGGATCAAACTCCTCACGGTGCCCGCATGGGACGGCAAGCTCACCCCTGAGCTGATCGACCGTCAGGCCTGGGGCTTCGACGACGAGCACCGGGCCCGGCCCAAGGTCGTCTCGATCGCCCAGTCCACCGAGCTCGGCACCTGTTACACGCCGGACGAGATTCGTGCCGTCTGCGACCACGCGCACGGCCTCGGCATGCTGGTCTACCTGGACGGCGCCCGGCTCGCCAACGCCGCCGCCACCCTCGGCGTGTCCCTGCGTGAGATGACCACCGACGTCGGCGTGGACGTCCTCTCGCTCGGCGGCACCAAGAACGGGCTGCTCTTCGGCGAGGCGGTGATCGTGCTCAACGCGGACGCGGTGCGCGGCATGGCTCACCTGCGCAAGACGAGCATGCAGCTGGGCTCCAAGATGCGTTTCATGTCGGTGCAGTTCGAGGCGCTGCTGGGCGGCGACCTCTGGCTGCGCTCGGCGGCCCGCTCCAACGCGATGACCCAGCGGCTGTACGAGGCGGTGCGCCACCTGCCGGGCCTGGAGATCTCCCGCCCGGTGCAGGCCAACCAGATCTTCGCCGTCCTGCCGCCGGCCGTCACCGAGCGTCTCCAGAAGCGTTTCCGCTTCTACACCTGGGACGAGCAGGCCGGCGAGGTTCGCTGGATGACCTCCTTCGACACCACCGAGGGCGACGTGGACGCGTTCGCGGCGGCGATCGCGGAGGAGCTGGCGGCTGAGCGAGGCCAGGGGCCGGCGGGCGCTCTGACCACGGCCGAGCGCGAGGAACTGGTGCAACTGCGCCGTAAGGTCCGCGAAATGGAGGAGACGATCGAGGTGCTGGGGAAGGACCCTGCCCTCTCCGCGAACCGCAAGACGAAGTAGCCGGCGAGGGAGGCCCGGGAGGTCGGGCGAACGCCCTGACCCCCGGGCAGGAGGACCACGAAGAGGTCGTCCGGTTCCCACTGCTCGCCAGCATGCCTGGTGATCACGTGAGGAGGCTGATCAGCTACCGTCCCGCTACGGTTCGCACCCCGGGACGTCGGCGTACACCCACGCCGCGCAGTACCGCCGACTCCATCCGCCGCGTCAGACGTGCCACGCCCTGCGGCCGCCACCAGCCAGGCCGCTCCGGCGAGCCCGGGCTCTCGTACGCGATTCGGCTTGCGTCGGAAATCGGCAACGGAGCAGAAAGGCCGCCACCTTTTCTCTCACGTCTGTCATGCGGGGTGCTCTGCGTGTTTCATAGAGATGTGGTCTTCGGTGCGCGACCATACGGACGCGGCACAGCACATTCTCCAGCCGGTGGGCGCCATGGCGCGCTGATTGTGTGGGTCGACGTACTCGACACCAGCAAATCCAACGACGTCAGGAGCTGCAGCCGGCAGAAGGAACACCGATACAGGAAGAAGGACGGGCATGTCCGGCAGTGAAAGCGAGAATCCGGCAATCCCTTCACCGACGCCCACACCGACTCGGCGCCCCAGGACGAACCGGGACTGGTGGCCGAATCAGCTGGACCTCCAGGTTCTCCACCAGCACTCGCCCCGATCCAACCCGATGGACGAGGACTTCGACTACGCGGAAGAGTTCGCGACCCTCGACGTCGACGCGCTGAAGCGTGACGTCTTCGAGGTGATGACGACATCCCAGGACTGGTGGCCTGCCGACTACGGTCACTACGGGCCGCTCTTCATCCGAATGAGCTGGCATGCCGCGGGAACGTACCGTATCGAGGACGGCCGCGGGGGTGGCGGCAGCGGCGCACAGCGCTTCGCCCCCCTCAACAGCTGGCCGGACAACGCGAGCCTGGACAAGGCGCGCCGTCTGCTGTGGCCGGTCAAACAGAAGTACGGCCGGAAGATCTCCTGGGCCGATCTCCTGGTCTTCGCCGGAAACTGCGCCATGGAGTCCATGGGGTTCAAGACGCTCGGGTTCGGTTTCGGACGACAGGACATCTGGGAACCCGAGGAGATCTTCTGGGGGCCCGAGGACACCTGGCTCGGAGACGAGCGCTACAGCGGCGACAGGGACCTCACCGGTCCTTTCGCCGCCGTACAGATGGGACTGATCTACGTCAATCCGGAGGGTCCCAACGGAAACCCGGACCCGGTGGCCGCCGCCCGGGACATTCGGGAGACGTTCGGGCGCATGGCGATGAACGACGAGGAGACGGTCGCGCTCATCGTCGGCGGCCACACCTTCGGCAAGTGCCATGGCGCGGTCGACCCCAGTTACATCGGCCCGGAACCCGAGGCCGCCTCCATCGAGCAGCAGGGCCTCGGCTGGCGGAACACATACAACAGCGGCACGGGCCCCCACGCGCTCACCAGTGGTCTGGAGGGCGCGTGGACCACCGAGCCGACCAAGTGGGACAACGGGTACCTGGACAACCTGTACGGGTACGAGTGGGAGCTGACGAGCAGCCCCGCCGGCGCCCACCAGTGGACTCCCTCGGATCCCGCGGCCAGGAGCACCGTGCCCGACGCCCATGATCCGGCGAAGCGGCACGCCCCCATGATGCTGACGACGGACCTCGCGCTGAAGGTGGACCCGGTCTACGGCCCGATCACGAAGAGGTTCCACGAGAACCCGGACGAGCTCGCGGTGGCGTTCGCCAAGGCGTGGTACAAACTGCTGCACCGCGACATGGGGCCCCTCTCGCGTTACCTCGGCCCGTGGATTCCCGAGCCGCAACTGTGGCAGGACCCCGTTCCCGACGTCGACCACGAACTGGTCGGCGACGAGGACATCGCTGCCCTCAAGGAGAGGATCCTCGCCTCGGGCCTTTCCGGCTCCCAGCTGGTCACCACCGCCTGGTCGTCGGCGGCGAGCTTCCGCGGCACCGACAAGCGCGGCGGGGCGAACGGAGCACGGATCCGGCTCGCGCCGCAGAAGGACTGGGAGCTCAACGACCTCCCCGAGGTGACCGAGGTACTGCGCACGCTCGAGCGGATCCAGCGGGACTTCAACCTCTCCCAGAGCGGCGGAACGCGGGTCTCCCTCGCCGACCTGATCGTCCTCGGCGGGTGCGCGGCCGTCGAGCAGGCCGCGAGGAACGCCGGGTACGACGTCACGGTGCCGTTCGCGCCGGGGCGTACGGACGCCTCGCAGGAGCAGACCGACCCGGCGTCCTTCGCCGTGCTGGAGCCCAAGGCGGATGCCTTCCGCAACTACCTTCCGGCGGGCGAGAAGCTGTCGCCGGAGACCCTCATGCTGGACCGCGCCAACCTGCTGACGCTGACCGCCCCCGAGATGACCGTGCTGATCGGCGGCATGCGGGCCCTGAACACCGGCTTCAAGGGATCCCCCCATGGTGTCCTCACCCACCGGCCGGGAGACTTGACCAACGACTTCTTCCTCAACCTGCTCGACATGGGCACGGAGTGGAAGGCGTCGGCCACCGACGAGAACGTGTTCGAAGGCCGGGATCGCGCCACCGGCGAGGTCAAGTGGACCGCCACCGCCGTCGACCTGATCTTCGGCGCGCACTCCCAGCTCCGAGCCCTCTCGGAGGTGTACGCGTCCCAGGACGCGAGAGAGAAGTTCGTACGTGACTTCGTGGCCGCGTGGACCAAGGTGATGAATCTCGATCGGTTCGACCTCGCCTGAGCCCGACGTCCCGGTCGGCCCTCACCGGCCGCCCGGGACGTGCGCGAGGCGGCCCGCGAGCCTCAGCGCGGACCCGGACAGAACCAGCTACGGCTTTCGAAAACAATGCGCGCGATTCAAACAGCGAGCCCTGCGACGATCCCCCCGGAAGGGGGGCTTGCCAGGTTTATCACACGAAACGTACGCGTTACTCTATAGAATATGGTGGATGTCAGCCCAGGCAGAGTCGTCTCCGGCGACGCCGGCCGTCATCGGGGAGCGGCGTCGCCATGACCTGGGAAATACTCGTCCTGGGTTTCGTGCTCAGTCTCGACAATTTCCGAGTGTCGATCGCGCTCGGCACGGTCCCATTCGGTCTGAAACGCGCGGTGCAGGTCGCGCTGACCTTCGGACTGTGGGACGCGGTCATGCCGCTGGTCGGGCTGTTGATCGGTCGGCAGATCGGGGAGTTCGTCGGGGACGTCGCCGATCTGGTGGGTGCGGCCGCGCTCGGCGGATACGGCCTCTATCTCGTCATCTCGTCCCTCCGGAACCCCGAGCCGGACGAGCTGGACCATCCGTGGGCGTTGTTCGGCATCCCGTTGACGCTGAGTCTTGACAACCTGTTCGCCGGGGCGAGCCTCGGGGTCCTCGGACTCTCGCCGTGGTTCTCGGCCGCCACCTTCGGCGTGATGACGGCGGTGTTGTCGCTGGTCGGACTGCAGCTCGGGCGGGCCGCCGCGCGCCTCATCCGGATCCGCTCGGACCTGCTGAGCGGGGTCACCTTGATCATCGCCGCTGCGGCGCTGCCTTTGTGGTTCGGCGGCTGACCCGCCGCTCCACCGGGAGGCAGGCCGGCCTGCAGGGGGGACTCAGCGGAGGATCGGCGACACCCGCGAGTCAGCCCTGACCGCCCGGGCGACCGCGTGGGCGGGCGACAGGTGACAGACCGGGCCGGTGCGGGCGGGGGATCAGTGGAGGACCGTCGTCCCGCGAGTCGGCGTTGGCGGCCTCGACCGCCCGGGCGACCAGGTCGTGGTCGGGTGACAGGTAGCAGACCGGGTCGGTGCGGGCGGCGTCACCGGTGAGCAGGAACGCCTGGCAGCGGCAGCCACCGAAGTCCAGCTCCCGCCGGTAGCAGCTCCGGCAGGGCTCCGGCATCCAGTCGGTGCCCCGGAACGCGGTCATCACCGGGGACTCGGCCCAGATACGCGCCAGCGGGTCCTCCCGCACGCTGGCCCGCGGCAACGGCAGGGACTGGGCGGCCGGACAGGGCAGGACGTCGCCGTTCGGCGTCACGGTCAGCTGCCGGGAGGCCCAGCCGCCCATGCAGGGCTTCGGGAAGCGGCTGTAGTAGTCGGGGATGACGTAGATGACGTCCATGCGGTCCCGCAACCGCTCGCGGGCGGCCCGCACGACGACCTCGGCCGCATCGAGCTGGGCCCGGCTCGGCAGCAGCGCGTCACGGTTTCGCCAGGCCCAGCCGTAGTACTGCGTGTTGGCCAGCTCCAGACGATCGGCGCCCACCTCTTCGGCCAGCCCGAGCACGTCGGCGACGCGGTCGATGTTGTGCCGGTGCAGCACCACGTTCATGGTGAGCGGCCAGCCCAGCTCCTTGACCACTCCCATCGCCTCGATCTTGCGCCGGAAGGACGGGATCCCGGCGATCCGGTCGGACACGGCCGGCTCATCGGCCTGGATACTGATCTGCACGTGGTCCAGGCCGGCGGCCCGCAACTGCTCGGCCCTCGGGCGCGAGAGCCCGAGGGCGCTGGTCACGAGGTTGGTGTAGAGGCCCAGGTCGTGGGCGTGCGCCACTAGCGCCACCAGGTCGCGCCGCAGCAGAGGTTCCCCTCCCGACAGATGGCACTGCAGAACGCCCAGTTCGCTTGCCTCGGCCAGCACGCGCCGCCACTCGCCGGTGGTCAGCTCGTCCTGGTAGCCGGCCATGTTCAGCGGGTTGGAGCAGTACGGGCAGGCCAGTGGACACCGGTAGGTGAGCTCGGCGAGCAATCCGAACGGGCTATCCATCGCTGAGCTCCAGCCAGCGCCGGGAGACGAGCCGGGTCAAGAACTGCCGCACCTGGTCCTCGGGGACGCTCTGGTAGCGCGCACCCAGCTCGGTCACGATCTCGGCCACGGTGTGCCGCCCGTCGCACAACTCGAGGATGGCCGCACCGCTGCCGTTCAGGATCACCACCGTCTCGGGGTGCAGCAGGATCTGACGCCTCCTGGTCCGGCAGAAGGTCAGCCGGACATGGCGCGCCAACCGGGGCCGGTCCGAGCCGGACGCCCCGACGCCCGAGGGGATCCTGCTGCTGGTCTGGATCGTTCCGGTAGGGGTCGGGTCCATGGTGGTCACTCCGGGTAAGCCTGGTCGATGGCGTCCATCAGGCTCCACAGGACGTCGCATTTGAACGACAGCGCGTCCACGGCGCGCGCCCGGGAGTCATCGGAGAGGCAGTGCGCGGTGACCACGTCGAGGGCGTGCTCGCAGTCGCGGGGGGCCTGCTCCAGGCGGGAGCGGAAGTAGGCGAGGCCCTCGGGGTCGATCCACGGGTACCACCGCTCGAAGGCTGCCAGCCGCGCCGCCATCAGGTCAGGCGCGAACAGCTCGGTGAGCGAGGACGCCACCGCCTCCACCCACGGGCGGGTCCGGGCGAAGTTCACGTAGGCGTCGACGGCGAACCGCACGCCGGGCACCAGGTGCCGGTGGTCCCGGACCTCCTCGCGGGTCAGCCCGGCGGCCTCACCGAGGCGCAGCCACGCCTCGATGCCGCCCTCGCCGTCAGCGGTACCGTCGTGGTCGACGATTCGTCGGATCCACCGGCGGCGGACGTCGAGGTCGGGGCAGTTCGAGAGGATCGCGGCGTCCTTGCGGGGGATGTTCTCCTGATAGTAGAAGCGGTTGGCCACCCAGCCTCGGATCTGCCGGCGGCTCAGCAGGCCGGCGTTCATCCGGACGTGGAAGGGGTGCTGGTCGTGATACCGCCGCGAGTGGGCCCGCAACGTCTCGACGAATCCGTCGGCGCCGGTTCTCGTGGTTGTTGTCGTCACGGCTCTTCACCTGGATCTCGAGGCCGTCCCTGGGCCACTTCCATGCCGCTTGCGCCGCCCGCGCGGCCGTCCGGAGCCGTGGGAGGGCGCCGGGCCAGGTCTGGCGCCCTCCCGTTGCCCGCTAGTCCTCCAACCGATCGAGGTACATGGTCACCTCGGCGGCGACTGCGATCTCGTCGAACTCGGGCGTCTCCCACACCGCGAGTGGGGATTCCGTCTCAGGCGTCTCCGGCACTGCGAACTGGGATTCCATGGATTCACCTCCTCTCTGCCGACGTGCGGCAGGCTCCGGTCACGCGCTACGACGATTCGGGGAGGGCGAAGACGATCAGGGCGCTTCCGTGCCCCGCGCCGAGCATGCCGGGGAGGAACCCCTCGGCCCAGCCACCCCAGCCGACCGGCACGGCGATGTACTGCCTGCCGTCGACCATGTAGGTGGTCGGGCTGCTGTGGTGGCCGCTTCCGCACTGGAACTGCCACAACAGCTCCCCGGTGCGGGCGTCGAGCGCGTTGAACTCCCCGGAGGCTTCACCTGCGAACACCAGGTCACCGCCGGTGGCAAGCACCGAAGCGCACATCGGGAGTTCGTTGCGCCAGCGCCACTTCTCCTCGCCGCCTGCGTCGAACGCGCTGATGGACCCCGCCATGTCCTCGATGTCCACCTGAACGCCCGCGCCCCAGTACGGAATGCTCTCCTTGAACTCCCGGCGCCGCCGGGTGGCCGTGGCACCGGTGTCCTGGACCGGGACGTAGAAGAGCCCGGTTTTCGGGCTGTAGGCCGCATGGGTCCATTCCTTGGCGCCGGCCGGACCCGGGTAGAAGTGGACCGGTTCTCCCTCCTTGTCCGGGTACACCTTGGCCGTCACCTGGCCGTCCCTCGTGATCGCCCCCCACGTGATCCGGTCCACGAACGGGGTGATGTGGACCCTCTCGCCGTTCGTGCGGTCGAGGACGAAGAAGTAGCCGTTCTTGTCGAAGTGCCCGAGCAGTTTGCGCCCGTCCTGCTCGAACAGGATGCACTCGGCGATGCTGTCGTAGTCCCACAAGTCGTGCGGGGTGCACTGGTAGTGCCAGCGGATCTGACCGCTGTCCACGTCGACGGCGATGACGCTGTCGGTGAAGAGGTTGTCGCCCTCGCGAACGCCTCCGTCGAAGTCGGGCGCCGGGTTGCCGGTGCCGACGTACAGCAGGTTCGTCTCCGGGTCGAAGGTACCGGTGACCCAGCAGTTCGCCCCGCCCCGAGCCCAGGCCTCACCGTCGGCGGGCCAGGTCTCCGAGCCGGGCTCCCCGGGCTTCGGCACGGTGTAGCAGCGCCACTGGTGCTCGCCGCTCTCGAGGTCGAACGCGTCGAGGTGGCCGCGTACGCCGAACTCACCGCCGGAACTCCCGACGATGACCATGTTCTTCACGATCAGCGGGGCGACCGTGGCGCTCTCCCCGGCTCGGACGTCTCCGTAGGTCTTGTCCCAGACCCGCTTGCCGGTGGTGGCGTCGAGCGCGAGCACACGTGCGTTCGCCGTGACGAAGAAGACCTTCCCCTGAGCCACGGCGACCCCACGGTTCACGTTCCCGCAGCACAAGGACACGTCGAAGGGGACCGCGTGCTTGTACCGCCAGATCTCCACACCCGACTTCGCGTCGAGGGCCCAGACCCAGCCGTCCCAGCCGGAGAGGAACATGACCCCGTCGACGATGATCGGGGCAGCCTCGAACGAGTAGGTCGACGCGCCCGCGATCAGACCGGTCGTGCCGGCTTGGAAGACCCAGGCGGGGACCATGCGCTTGACGTTCTCCGTGTTGATCTGATCCAGCGGGCTGTACCGCTGCCCGTTGTAGGCGCCGTAGTAGGTGAGCCAGTTCTGGGGTTCCTCGCGGGCATGGAGTATGCGCTCGTAGTTGACGCCTGCCACCACCGGCGGCGCGACCTCCCCGCCCGCGACCTTGCCGCTCAGGACTCCCTGGTCGACGGCCTCTCCCGCGTCGACGTAGTCGGCGTAGTCGACAGTCATTTCCTCCACCTCCTGCTTCCTACGGCCGCGGCTGTTCGGGACGGTCGAGGCGTGCCTCTGGCGGAGCGTCCCCCAGGACGACGATGGCCCCGGTCAGCCCCCTGCCCTCGTCGTTGCCCGTGGGCGAGGCGTACCAGTAGTAGCCCGGCCCGTCGAGGTTGAGGTGCGCGTGTCCGTGCGAATGGTTCACCAACCAGATGAATTTCCGGTCGCCATTGCTCGGCAGGAGCGCGCAGTGCGTGTTCTGGTCGTCATTGACGAGGTCCAGCTCGATATCGCCTCCGTGGGGCATGACCAGAATGGAAGGATCCCAGGTCAGCTCATCCGGGTTGATACGAACCGTGGCCTGCATGCGGCCGTCCGGCCCCTCGGTGGCCTGTCCAATGCTCCCGGTTCCCAGCACTTGACCCAGCGCTGCTTTGTTCTGTGTGGCCAACCCGATCTTGTCCAGCAGGTCGGCCCGCTCCTGCGCGGTCGTCATCGGGGCTTCACTCCCCTCATTCCGAAGGTCTGTGTACTTTGTTCTCCGAATCGACCTCGACGTTTCTTTTTCGCGTCGTCCGATACCCGGCTGCAATCGGTGGTCAAGGAACGCGCTACGCCGGGTGAATCACACCGAAAAGGGTGACGAATCGGTACTCAAAAGGAACGCTACGCCGCATGGATCACACCGACAAGGGTGAGCGCCGGTTCGGGCGGCTCATGCCGTTCGTCCGCGACGGACTACCGTTCGCACCCGAATTGGCACCGTTCGGACCGATGCGGGATCAAGCGAGGTCGTACCGATCGAGGTTCATGACCTTGTCCCACGCGGCGACGAAATCCCGCACGAACTTCTCCCGTGCGTCGTCGCTCGCGTAGACCTCGGCGACAGCACGCAGCTCGGAGTTCGAGCCGAAGACGAGGTCGACGCGACTGCCGGTCCACCTGACCTCGCCGGTGGCGCGCTCGCGGCCCTCGAAGGTTTCCCCGGTCGCGGATGTCGGCTGCCATTCCGTTCCCGCGTCGAGCAGATGCACGAAGAATTCGTTGGTGAGCGACCCGGGCGTGGAAGTGAAGACGCCCAGCGGCGACTGCAGGTAGGTGGCGCCCAGCACCCGCAGGCCACCCACCAGGACGGTCATCTCGGGCACGGTCAGGTTCAGCAGGCCCGCGCGGTCGACCAGCAGGTGCTCCGACGGCAGCCGGTCGCCCTTGCCCCGGTAGTTGCGGAACCCGTCCGCTTTCGGCTCGAGCGGGGCGAAGGACTCCGCATCGGTCCACTCCTGCGTGGCGTCCGTGCGTCCCGGAATGAACGGGACTCGGACGTCGTGACCGGCGGTCCTGGCTGCCTGCTCCACGGCGGCGGCTCCGCCGAGCACGACGAGGTCGGCCAGCGAGATCTTCTTGTCGCCGGTCTGGGAGCTGTTGAAGGACTCCTGGATCCCCTCCAGGGTGCGCAGCACCTGTGCCAGCGAGTCGGGTTCGTTGACCTCCCAGCCCCGCTGCGGCTCGAGGCGGATCCGCGCCCCGTTCGCCCCGCCACGCTTGTCGCTGACGCGGAACGTCGAGGCCGACGCCCACGCGGTGGAGACGAGCCGGGAGACCGACAGCCCGGAGGCGAGGATCCGGCTCTTGAGCGCGGCGATGTCCGCCACGCCGACGAGCTCGTGGTCCACGGCGGGGACCGGGTCCTGCCAGCGCAGCGCCTCCCGGGGGACCAGCGGTCCCAGGTAGCGCTGGATCGGGCCCATGTCGAGGTGGGTCAGCTTGAACCACACCCGGGCGAACGCATCCGCGAGCTGGTCCGGGTTCTCCAGGAAACGGCGCGAGATCGGCTCGTAGACCGGGTCCGATCGCAGCGCGAGGTCCGTCGTCAGAATCGTCGGGGCGTGCGCCGTCGACGAGTCGTGGGCGTCCGGCACGGTGCCGGCCCCGCCGCCGCCCCTCGGGATCCACTGCCACAGACCGCCGGGGCTCAGCTCCAGGTCCCACTCATATCCGAACAGGGTCTCGAAGAAGCTGTTGTCCCATCGCGTCGGGGTGGGTGTCCACGTACCCTCGAGCCCGCTGGAGATGGCGTCCCTCCCCTTTCCGGTGCCGTAGCTGCTCTTCCAGCCCAGGCCCTGCTCCTCCAGGGGGGCACCCTCGGGTTCGGGACCGAGGTAGGCGTCCGGGGCGGCCGCGCCGTGGGTCTTGCCGAACGTGTGGCCGCCCGCGATCAGCGCGACGGTCTCCTCGTCGTTCATCCCCATGCGCCGGAACGTCTCACGGATGTCCCGGGCGGCGGTGAGCGGGTCCGGGACGGTGTTCGGCCCCTCCGGGTTGACGTAGATGAGGCCCATCTGGTCGGCGGCCAGAGGGCTTTCCAGCTCCCGGACGCCGCTGTGGCGTTCGTCTCCGAGCCAGGCCCGCTCGGGGCCCCAGAAGATCCCCTCGTCGGGCCCCCAGACCTCCGCCCGGCCACCGGCGAAGCCGAAGGTCCTGAAGCCCATCGTCTCCAGGGCGCGGTTGCCCGCGAAGACCATCAGGTCGGCCCACGAGATCTTGCGGCCGTACTTCTTCTTTATCGGCCAGAGCAGCCTGCGCGCCTTGTCGAGGTTGCGATTGTCCGGCCAGCTGTTCAGCGGCGCGAAACGCTGCAGGCCGGCGCCCGCGCCACCGCGGCCGTCGTCGATCCGGTACGTCCCGGCGCAATGCCACACCATGCGGATCACGAGCGGCCCGTAGTGGCCGAAGTCGGCCGGCCACCACTCCTGCGACGTCGTCAGCGCCTCGTCGACGTCCCGCGCCAGGGCGTCGAGGTCGAGCGTCCGGAACTCCGCGGCGTAGTCGAAGTCCTCGTCCATGGGGTCGGCCGTGGCGGGGTGTCCGCGGAGGGTCGTCAGGTTGAGCTGGTGCGGCCACCAGTCGCGGTTGCTCGCACCCCCGATCGGGCGACTGCGGTGCTCGGCCGAGGCGGAGAGGCCGAGGCCGCCCGCGCTCCCAGGGTTCCTGTCGCCGCTCACGGCGTCCGGACTGTCAGACACGGGAACCTCCTTCCGGGCCCGTAGGTCGTGCCGGGCTGCTCAGATGTCCAGCGCGCGACGCACGGCCGACACGTTCCGCCGGGAGACCGGCACCATCTCGTTCGTCCGGTCGTCCATGATCAGAATCAGCTCGCCCTTGGGTCCCCGCTCGATCTCCCGGATGCGGCTGAGGTTGACCACATACCGGCGGTGCACCCGCAGGAAGCCGACATCCGCCAGTTCACCGTCGAGCTTGTCCAGGCTCGGAGAGGCGGCTCGCAATCGCCCCTGATCGGTGGAGAACCACACGTCGCTGCCCTGCGATTCAGCGAAGGAAACCTCCGGCAGCCGTAGCAGCACCATCCGGTTGTCGCGCATCGCGACCAGTCGGCGCGGCTGCGCCCAAGGGCGCACGGGCCCCTCCGCCTGGGGCAACTGTGTGCCGTCGGAGGCACCGAACGAGATCAGGTTCCCGATCAGGCGTCCGGACGAGAAGACGGGGCGAATACTGATCGATGTCGGCTCGTCGGCGAGATGGGCGGAGATCTGCGTCGAGCCGACCCAGTCAGGATGGTGAGCCGCCTGGCTGGTGGCATACCGGGCGGCCGCGATCAGTTCCGGCAGCCCGGGGTTCCACCGCAGCGTGGGGTCGACCGCCGGGGTGCATGCCGGGACGCCAAGGAGCACGCTCGCCATGTCGTCGGCGATCACCACTTTGCCCGCGGTGTCCACGGCGGCGAGCGCCGGACCGGAGCGTCCCCTGGCCTGGGTGTAGGCGGCTACCAACTCGGCGCCGCTGTCCCGGGCGCGCCTCTTCAGCGGGTGTTGGGTCATGGTGACCGCGTTCGCCAGCCAGCTTTCCGCGGACGCGGGAAGCTGTCTGCGCCAGCAGCAGATGTTCAGGACCGCGATCGGTTCCCTGGTCACCACGTCACGCACCGCGATGCCCGCGCAGGCCCAGTCGTGGAATGCCTGGCACCAGTGCTCCGCGCCCCTGATCGGTACCGGGCCGTGCGCCTCGAGCGCCGTGCCCATGCCGTTCGTACCGACCGCGCACTCGGACCAGCAGAACCAGGGCGCCAGATTGGAGTCGCCCGCTCTGGCGAGCGTGGCTTGATCACCCCACTCGGCCAGTATGCGGCCAGTGGCATCGGTGACGGTGACGACGCCACCGAGGCTGCCCACTTCATGTGCCACGGAGGCGGCACGAAAACCCAGCTCAGCGAAGACGACATCGTGCTCGGGCGTGCGGTCGAGCTCCGCGACGGCCACCGGAGCCTCGGTGAGGTGAGGATCGACCCGGTACTGTTCTCGGCAGCGATGCCAGGAGATCGCCACCAGAGGCCGGACACCCGGGATGTGATCCTCGCCCCGCACGAACCGTTCCCACGCCGCGAGCACGCTGCCGCTGCCCGGGTCCGCCGAGAGGGGCTCGAGCCGATGAACGTCCCTCATGGTTCAGAACCGCCTTTGGTCCATCCCCAACGCCCGACGACGTGCGCGCGGTCCGCTCGTCGCTCGTCGCGGCCGGACCTGCAGCGGACAGGGCACTACGTCGCGCGTCTTCCTGCTTCGTCACTCGTTCCAGGCTGTCTCACAGCCCTGCACTCCCCACCCTAGGTACCGTTGTCGGGCTGCGCACGTCCCGCCCGGTGGACCGGTACGGGGAGCAGTGCGCCGGGCTGGGTCTATCGTCGAATCGCGGGGGCGGCACGAGGAGGTCGGCCGTTGATGCCACAGGACGAGGCCGTGGTCGGCTGCACAGGGAAGGTGCTGATCGGAACTCGCGGATCCGCGGGGCCCGGCGAGATCCTGGTCCGGGTCAGAGGGGGCTCCGAGACCTTCCTCGCCTGGTCGGAGAAGCCCGTGTCCGCGGGCGCGACGGTGCTCGTGATCGAGTCGCGTGGATGCCGTGAGGTCGGTGTCATCGAGTGGGTGGATCCATTGGACGCGCTCGGCGAGGACCCGGCCGGCGCCGACTGAGGAGTACAGGCATGCTTGGATACCGCGTCCCCGCTCCCGACGAGGCGATGTTGATCTCGGGAGGCAGGCGGGGCCTGGGAGGTGCGCCGTTTCGCGTGGTGACCGGGCACGGCAAGTTCGTGCTCCCGGTTTTCCGCAAGGTCCGATTCCTCACGTTGTCCATGTGCGAGTCCGAGGTCACCGAGACCTGCGTGACCCGACAGGGCATCGCGTTGCACGTCCGCGCGGTCATCGCCTTCAAAGTCGGCAACGATCACGAAAGCATCATCAACGCAGGTCAGCGGTTCCTCTCCGACCAGGAGCAGATGTCGGTGCTCACCGGCCGGATCTTCGCCGGGCACCTGCGGGCCATCATCGGTTCGATGACGGTCGAGGAGATCGTCACCGAGCGGCAGAAGCTCGCCGCGGAGGTCCTGGACACCTCCAAGACCGAGATGGCGAAGATCGGCCTGACCGTCGACTCCCTGCAGATCCAGTCGATCGACGACGGCGACACCGGTTACATCGACGCGATGTCCGCACCGCACAAGGCGGCCATCCAGCGGCAGGCCCAGATCGCCCAGGCGCAGGCCACCCAGGCCGCGGCCCAGGCGGAGCAGGCGGCGGCCCGCGCGCAGGCCGAGTACGCCCGGCAGACCGCGATCGTCAGGGCCGAGTACTCGGCCGAGGTGGACCGCGCCCAGGCGGAGGCCGCACAGGCGGGACCGCTGGCCCAGGCCCACGCCCAGCAGGAGGTGCTCGCCGCGCAGACGGAACTGGCCCAACGACAGGCCGAGTTGCGTCAGCAGCAGTTGGTGGCGGAGATCGTGAAACCCGCCGAGGCCGAGGCCGAGCGAGTCAGGGTCCTCGCGGCCGCCGAGGCACAGCGGATGAAGATCCAGGCGGAGGCGGCGGCCTCGTACGACCGGGTCGCACTCGACCGGATGCTGATCGACCAGCTTCCGCAGATCGTCAAGGAGGCCGCCGGCGGTCTCGCGGGCGCCCATGTCAACGTCCTCAACGGCGCGGACGGCCTCGGCGAGATCGCCGCCGGTCTGGTCTCCCAGGGCCTGACGATCCTCGAATCGGTGCGGCAGAACCTGAGCGGCCAGGAGTCCGACGGCCGGCGCCCCGGGAAGAGCGAGGACGACGGCATGCTCCGGCTGGCCGCCGGCAAGGAGCAGAAGCCGAGCGACGGTCGCGTGGACGCCGACTGAGGGCGGCGGCAGGCGTACGCGGCCGTCGCCGTGGAACGGCTCAGCCGCCGCTCTTGCGCCTGAACGACCGCTGGCTCGCGGCCGGACCGTGCGCGGCACGCACCTTCGAGGCATCGGGGTTGGCGGCCGTGTCAGCGGCGTCCGCCTGCGCGCCGCGCTTGCGGGCCAGGGCTTCGCGGAACTTGCGCTTGAGGTCGTAGTTGCCGTCGCTGTCCGGCGCCAGGGGGGACGTCCCGGGCTCAGCCGGCTCCGAACCTTCCGTGGGCGCGGGCTCTGCGGTCATGGTGGCCTCCTGGGGTTCGGGCGAGTTGGGGCAGGCACAGCTTGTCATGCCGGGCGCGGCGTGGGCCCGGGGCCGGGCCGAAGAGTGCCGAACCCGGGCCGGCGCATCCACTGCCGGGGCAACGGCTCTCAACCGCCGCGACGCACGCGGGCGGCCTTGCGGGCCTCCGCCAGCTTGCGGGCCTCGCCGGCCTTCCGCGATGACCTGCCGCCGGTGCCGCGGGAGGTGTCCTTGCTGGTGCCGAGGCCGCGGAAGGGGGTGTTGGTGTTCCTGGGCCGGGGAACGGCGGGCCCGCCGTCGAGCGGGGTGCCGGAGGGGGCCTTGGCGCCGGTGATCCGGCTCAGTTCCGCCTCGCCCGAGCGCACCTTGGTGACGGTCGCCTCGATGCCGGCCTCGGCCATCATGCGGCTGGTCTCACGCCGCTGGCCCGACAGCACGAGCGTGACCACCCTGCCGGACTCACCGGCGCGGGCGGTGCGGCCCGCCCGGTGCACGTAGTCCTTGGGGTCGGTGGGCGGGTCGACGTTGACCACGAGGTCCAGGTCGTCGACGTGCAGGCCACGGGCCGCGACGTCGGTCGCCACCAGAACGGTGAGCTGACCGTCCTTGAACTGCGCCAGGGTCCGGGTGCGCTGTGGCTGGGACTTGCCGCTGTGCAGCGCCCCGGCGTGCACCCCGCCGGCCCGCAGATGCCGGGTGAGCTGGTCGACGGCGTGCTTGGTGTCGAGGAACAGCAGGACTCGGCCGTCGCGGGCGGCGATCTCCGTGGTGACGGCGTAGCGGTCGGGGCCGTGGACGACCAGGACGTGGTGCTCCATCGTCGTGACCGCGCCCGCGGACGGGTCGACCGAGTGGACGACGGGGTCGTGGAGGTAGCGGCGGACCAGCTGGTCGACGTCGCGGTCGAGCGTGGCGGAGAAGAGCATCCGCTGGCCGTCGGGGCGCACCTGGTCGAGCACGTCGACCACCTGCGGCAGGAATCCCAGGTCGCACATCTGGTCGGCCTCGTCCAGCGCGGTGATCCGCACCCGTCCCAGGCGGCAGGCGTTGCGCTCGACCAGGTCGTGCAGGCGTCCGGGGGTGGCGACGACGACCTCGGCGCCCTGGCGCAGCGCGGCGATCTGCCGGCCGATGGACATGCCGCCGACGACCGTGGCCATCCGCAGCCGCAGTGCCTCGGCGTACGGCGCGAGCGCCTCGGTGACCTGCTGGGCCAGCTCCCGGGTGGGGACGAGGACCAGGGCGAGGGGCTGCTTCGGTTCGGCGCGCCGCCCGGCCGTACGGGTCAGCAGCGGCAGACCGAAGGCGAGCGTCTTGCCCGATCCCGTGCGCCCGCGCCCCAGGACGTCGCGCCCCTGAAGAGAGTCGGGGAGGGTGGCGGCCTGGATCGGGAAGGGTTCGCGCACCCCGAGTCCGCTCAGGGTCCGCAGCACCTCCGTCGGCAGCCCCAGGCCGGCGAAGGAGACGGCCGGCGGCGTGGCCGGGTTCGTGGCCTCGGGCCGGGTGGTGCCGCCGTCGGCGATGCCGGAGTCGTCGGGGTGCTTCATGAACAGCCTTCCGCAGAGGAACGTACCGAGGATCGTGCCGGAGTCCGCTGTGGCCGGAGCGCGGTCGGTCACCACCCGCGTCCCTGGCCACCGGGGAGCTCTGCCGCCGGGGACTCACCTTCCCGTCGAAGGTGCCGTGCGGTGGGGGCCGCACCGGCGGTTCGGCCGGTCGCGCGGCCCGACGACGACCGGTGCCGGCCGGGCGACGGGAGCGGCCCCGGCGGCCCGCCGGGGCCGCCGGTCCACCGTCCGGCCGCGGCTCGCCCCTAGCC